>JAISCX010000012.1 GCA_031265235.1 Rickettsiales bacterium | reverse complement strand
CGAATCTATCAGCAGTTTTTCAGCGACATCGATCGTAACGTCCGCGCCCATCATTTCCCGCCATGCCGAAATTTTCTTTGCGATTCCGGCAACCAAATGCCCGTCGGCCTTGACACGGCCGGAAAGCGATTCCGCCACATCCGTCCCAATGCCGGCGCGAACCAGCATGTTTTTGCGAACGTATTTGTCGGGGGACGCCAGATCAACGACCAATCCGGATGCAAGAACAGACTGTATCCGGCGGTCAAACCCGGACAAGCCCGCGGGGGCAACGTTCGCGGTCAGCACGACATTTTTGCCGGATTTCACCAGATCAACAACCAGCGTCATGAATTCTTCGCTTGTCGCGCGTTTTCCGCAAATCGCATGAACGTCGTCCATGATAAACGTATCGCAATTTCGGACAAAGTCTTTGAATGCGAATACCGTGCGTTCGGTTATCGCGCGTTGGAATTCAGAAACAAACTGCGACCCGGTCATCAGCAAGGTCCGCCCATGCGCGCACGCATTCAAGCATTCGGCCAGCATTGATTTGCCGCAGCCTTCGCCGCCATAAATAAACAGCGGCGCAAAGGAAACTTTGCCTGCCGCCACTTTTTTGCACGCATTCAGCGCGAAAACGTTTTCATCGGAAACTATGAAATCATCAAAACTTTTTTTCGTATCCCGTATTTCGTATTTAGTATTTCGTATTTCATTCTGAACGACATTATCATTGGTGGGAATAACGGGCGCGTTTTGTGCCGCGCGGCCGACACCCAGATACATGCCCAGCCCGAATTCATCGGCGACGCCGCGAAGGATATGAATATATGCGCTTTTTATAAAATCGCATGCAAACTGGTTATGGGCGATAAGATTTAAAACCTTGCCATCGATGGAAAAAGACAGCGGCGCCATCCATGAATCAAAGGCGGCGCCATCCATGCGCGATTTTATCGCTGATTTTACAGAATCCGGACTTATTGATACGGATTTTGTATTCGCGCATACCGTTATCATCCCATCCCCCTTTGCCGAGAATCGCAACCGGTTAACCAAGAAACTGATGACTTTTCGCAAAAGAGCGGTCATTAGCCGACGGTTAATCAGATGCAACCATTTCCCGTTTTCGTTATGTATGAAAATCTAAACTAAAAAAATCAATTAACAAGCTTTTTAATAAAAAATATTTTCAAAAATTTTCTTGCCGCCGATTCGGTTTTTTGCCTATTTTCCGCCACATGTATAGACAGTGTATTGACATGACAAGCACTATGCTTTTACATATCCGCCATCAAGCCTTTTAACGAATCCGCCCAATTCCAACATTACCAGTTCGCGTTTTATTTCAAAGACATTTTTTTTGACAAGTTCTGCCAATACAGATTCAGTTACAGGAATATTTCCAAGCCTGTCTAAAATTTCATTTTCCGCGATTTGTTTCGCGACGACATTATTGCCTTTTTTCTCTTTCCCTGTCCGTATAAAGAAATCGTCCGGTCCCACGCAAAGGGTCGCGCGGCCCGATTTAATCAGCCGATTCGGCCCGATCGACCGCGCGTCCAGCGGATGCCCTGGAATCGCGTAAACGCGGCGCGCATATCCCAACATAAATTCCGCCGTGGCGCGCGACCCGGATTTTTCATCCGCCTCGCCCAGAATCAACATTTCGGACAAACCGGCAATCCATCGGTTACGCTGGATAAAATTCGTTGCGACCGGCGTGAATCCGACAGGCATTTCCGATACGACGCATCCGCGTTCGCAAATCTGGCGGTATAGCTTTTCATTCTCGGGCGGCCATATGTAATCCGCGCCGCCCGCAAGCACCGCTATTGTCTGGGCATCGCCGCACGCCGCCAAGGCGCCCGCATGCGCCGCGGCATCCGTCCCCGCAGCCATGCCGCTGGCAACGGCGCAATTATTTTCCGCAAATGCGCGGGCCAGGTCCGAAACGATCCGCATTCCGGCGGCTGTCGCATGCCGGGTGCCAACGATCGCGATCGTGCGCTTTTGCAACGTTTCCAAATTTCCGCAAACGGAAATCACCGGCGGATGATTGCGCGCGCACCGCAGATTTTCAGGATAGTATTGAGAATCGTCCGATATGTATCGAATGCCTATGCGCGCCGCCGCGTCCATTTCCCTTTTGACAGAATCGATGTGCGCATCCGACGAATGCAACGAATCGACCACTGCCGCGACGGACCCGAATTTTTCAACCAGTTCCGCATATTTTACAGGACCGACGCGCGGCGTCCGCAGAATCAAAAGCTTGTGAAATAAATCATCCATGCGCGCATTATAAAATAAATGCCGCGACACGCGCGACATTAATTTATGACTGTTTGCGCTATATTACATTTATGGCAATAACCGCGCCCAGGAACAGAAATCCAATAATAATCAATACTAATGCCATTTTGCCCATATTCATCTGCATTTTTGATTCTTTGCCATCAATGAACCTTTTTATATTTTCTCTTTGCGCCCAAAGCCCCAGTATCGCCAACGGAATACAAACAATCCCGGTCCAAAAATCAACAGCAAAGCCAAATACTGGCAATAAAATCCAATTCACCCACGCCGCAAGGGAAGAATACCCGGTCGGCAATCCGACAATCAGCCAAGTCAAACCCTGGGACACAAATATTATCGGGTTCAGCGCAAGCATATATCCGAACAACGCGGATACCCCCTTGCCCCCCTTGAACCCACGAAGCCATATTGGAAAGATATGTCCCACAATTGCAACCGCACCGCATAATGCCCCGAATGACATCCCAACCAACCATTTCCCAATCAGCACAGGCACGATAACCTTTGCCATGTCCATAACCCATGTTATTACAAAGCCAGCCATTCCCAAAACCCTGGCGGCATTTGTCGCGCCGACATTTCCGCTGCTAACTTGTCGGATATCGCCCTTGCCCGCAAGCTTTACCAACAGCAACGCAACCGGAATGCTGCCCAGCAGATATGATATTATCAACAGTATAACATATGTCATAAAACTTGCCTTGCCTTTGCGGCATTATACCATAAACAGTGGAAAAATTCAATATAAAACCGCCGTAATGCTTGACTTTCACTAAAAATCTATTCATAATAAGGCCTATCTTACAAAAAGCACAAATGAAAAGGACTATTAAAAATGGCAAATCATAAAAGCTCTAAGAAACGTATTCTGGTCACAGCGAAAAAGAACGCGGTAAATACCGCCCGTCGCAGCCAAGTAAAAACATATGCCAAGAAAGCCGCAAAGGCGATCGAATCCGGCGACAAAACGGGTGCGGTTTCTGCCGCCCGCGCAGCTGAATCGAAAATTATGAAGTCCGCCGGAAAAATCATGCCGAAAAAGCGCGCTGCCCGAAAAGTATCCCGGTTGGTGAAAAAGGTCAATAAAATGGCCTGACATTCAAAGTCAAAAAACCAATGCCGGGAATAAAACCCCGGCATTTTTTGTAGTATAATAAATTTATATACTGTTCCGTCATCCGTATTTCTTGTCACGGAAAACGGAATACGGATAACGGATAACGAAAAGAAATGAACATGAAGACCGTATCTGATGCAACCGCATTAAGCCTTTTGAAATGGGGGGAATTTTTCATCTATTTCCTTATGATTGTCCCTATCGCCGTTCTGCTCTATCAAGACAAAGGCGTGTCTGTCGGCGACTTTTTCCTTATCCAAGGCATATTCCGTGTTGCTTCATTTGCCCTGGAAATCCCAAGCGGATACCTGTCCGATACTTTCAGCCGGCGGAAAATACTGATACTCGGCGCGCTTATCTGGCTGGCCGGAAATATCGGCCTATTCTTTGCCTATGGATTCTGGGAAATCGCTATTTGTGAAATATTATTCGGATTTTCAATGGCGTTGTTTTCCGGGACCAAGGAAGCATATGCATACGACCTGCTTAAACGATCGAGCCGCGAAAAACAATTCCTGAAAGAATATGGCACTATCACGACATTCGCGCAATCGGCCGGATTCATCGCCGCCATCATCGGCGGAACGCTGTATGCGCTGATTGGAAACTGGGTTATCGCGATAGAGGCGTTTATGGCGTTTCTTGCGGTGCTGTGCGTTGTATTTTTGCCGGAATTGCGCGAAGTCAAACGCAGCATCACGCCAGAGTCTTCGCCGCTTCGCGATCTGATTGGCATTGTGAAGATGTCTGTGAAACATCCGGAAATAAAGTGGTTTATGCTGTGGCCTGCGATATATGCTTCGTTCACACTGGTTCTGATGTGGATTTTACAGCCGACAATGGAAACTGTCGGCGTCGCCACCGCATTATTCGGAATTTTTGTCGCAATCAATCAAGGCAGCCGCATAGTGTTCGCAAAATACGCTCACAAGATTTACGGTATACTGGGCCCAAGAAAACTTTTGTTTTCATTGATCGGTATCCTTGTGCTTGCAATCGCCGCAGTGTTTGGAACGCTGCACGCGGGCAATATGGCGGTCGTTTATGTTTTGTGCGTGATTATTGCGATTGTGCCGGCAAGCCAAAAATTGGCCGGTCTTGTATTCAATACATATATTCATCACAGAGTAAAATCCAGCGAGCGCGGCACAGTATTAAGCGTCAGCGCGATGTATAACACATTGCTGACTGGCGGAATTATGATATTGATGAAGCCTTTGCTGGATGGATTCGGCATAGAATTTGCAATGGCCGCAACGCTCGCGCTCTTGGCCGTCATAATTATCCCTACAAAGAAAATCATGGCGATGAAATTGTGAATGCAATTTTAGGCTGTAAAAATTGGCCGATGAACGCGTTGCAGCCAAAACCGCAAAAGACTGGGCACGTGCAGACGAAATCTGCGAAATAATCTATTCCATCGGCGCATCGAAAGCCATTTCCGGATTCAACGTGTTTTTTTGTCTTAGTTTTTCTGTAAGTTTTCGTTTTAGACATCAAGAGCCGATCGCAGAGAACAGCACGGACCGAAAGTCAGAGTAGCTCTTGGCGGCGGTGGCACAGCTGACCGCGCAAGAGGCATTACAAATGGACTCCATGCTGACGTCGGAGAGGAACACGAAACGCGACGACGCAACGGCAACGCCATTGATACTATGTATCTTGCAATAACAGTATTTTCCTGTCCCTGATGTCGCCGACCTGCAGTTCGCACAGTCTTGAACCTCTGGAGAGTTAGAATAATTACCTTTGCCGATAATGGGGCTGCAATATCCACCGACCTTGAACTTTGGAACAAGGGTCTCGTTGAAAAAACCGTCGCATCCGCTGACCTCGTTCTCATTTACGAAATTCGTTGACGTATAGCTTGAACAAGAACTGGCCTGACAGACTTCACCATAATCGCCAATGTCGTCCATATCTGCATTCGCGCCACCTGCCGCAGACAATATTGCGCCCATGATGCATGCGAATAAAAGTTTTTTATATTGTCTCCTTTTATCCAACCATAATCCGACACGGTCCGCGCCGATCGTGGCGCCGACATGCAAACTTACCTTGACACAAAAAAATCCGAGATGACAAAGCCATGACGGATATATAAATTCACTGAAAATTTTATTTGCATTGGCGCGCGACCGCGCGCCAATGCAAAAGTCAAGCAGAATTACCTCTCT
>JAISCX010000032.1 GCA_031265235.1 Rickettsiales bacterium | reverse complement strand
TTTTCATATTGCATATATATTATGTGGGCACCCCACCCCGGATTAATCCACAACCTTTTTCAAAATCACGCTGGCATTTGTCCCGCCGAATCCAAAGGAATTGGATAGCGCGACATTGACGGGCCGTTTTTTTGCCGTATGCGGCACCAGGTCAAATCCGGCCGTGATTTCTTCGGGATCGTCCAGATTTATCGTTGGCGGAACGATTCCATCCCGAATCGATAACGCGCAAAATATAGACTCCACGGCGCCGGCCGCACCCAGCAAGTGTCCTGTCATGGATTTCGTGGACGACATCGATACGGGCAAATCGCCGAACAGTGTTTTTACCGCTTCGAATTCGCCGATATCGCCCAGACCCGTGGATGTTCCGTGCGCATTTATATAATCTATATCCGCGGGATCCAGATTGGCATCGCGTAAAGCCGCCTTCATCGCGCGAAGTCCGCCTTCGCCCCCCGGTGCCGGCGCGGTAATGTGATGCGCGTCGCCGGACATCCCATAGCCTGCGACTTCGGCGTATATTTTTGCACCGCGCGCCTTTGCGTGTTCATATTCTTCTAGAACCAGAATGCCCGCGCCTTCGCCCATAACGAATCCGTCGCGTCCCTTGTCCCATGGGCGTGACGCTTTTTCCGGTTCGTCATTACGGGTCGACAGCGCGCGCATCGCGCAGAATCCCGCCATGCCCAGCCGGCCCACAGCGGCCTCTGTCCCGCCGCATACCATTACGTCCGCATCGCCATGCTGAATGATTCGGGCAGATTCGCCGATTGCATGCGTGCCTGTCGCGCACGCCGTTACAATGGATAAATTCGGTCCCTTTAATCCGTATTTGATGGAAACATATCCGGCCGCCATATTTATAATGGCCTTTGGAATAAAGAAAGGGGACACGCGCCGCGGGCCATCTTTATACAATTCAACGCAAGTGTCGTATATTGTGGTTAATCCCCCGATACCGCCGCCGATATTCACGCCAATCCTTTCAGGATCGCCGAGACCAGTGACGCCTGCGGCATCGCGGACGGCTTCATCCGCAGCCACCAGCGCATACGTTATAAATCTGTCCATGCGTTTTTGCTCTTTGGCATCGACAACCGCATCCGGATTATATTCGCCCGGTTCTGCGCCGGCAATCGGCAATCCGGCAATCTGACACGGAAGATCCGCGAATTCTTCACCCGTCAGTTTTCGAATGCCAGTTTGACCGGCCAATAATCCTTTCCATGCATATTCTATGCCGGTGCCATTTGGGGAAACTATGCCCATGCCTGTGATAACGACTCTGCGCTGTATCATAATAAAAACTCCGTTTTTAATGTGCCCTATACCCTAAGCTTACAAAAAATCCGCCAACAACGCAAACGTTATTGACGGATTCTTATGTTGCGTTAAATATTATACGACTGGCTTTGTTTCAGCCGCTGCGCCATCGGCCGCATTTTTCGCATGCGCGTCAATGTATTTGACGGCATCGCCGACTGTCACCAGCTTGCCCGCTTCTTCATCCGGAATCGTGATGCCGAATTTGGATTCAATTTCCATAACGAATTCCACAACGTCCAAAGAATCCGCGCCCAAGTCGTTCACAAACGAAGCTGTTTCGGTAATTTTTACCTTATCAACACCCAATTTTTCCGCTATAACGTCGCGAACTTGTTCGAAAGTAGTCATTTTATTTCCTTTGTTGCGCCAGCAATGATAATACTGACTTGTTAAACTTTCTGCCCTGGTATTTATGTTAAGTTTTTTATGGGCAATTCGCATCAAGATATCATTCAAAACACCCCTGTGTCAAATAAATTATAACCAATTATAACAAACCGAATATTTGTCAAATACGCTCAACGGCTGTCGCTGTTATCGGCGCAGTATCCATCTTATTGAATATCACCTATGACGGCGTTCATATTCCGGCGCATTATTTCGCGGTCGCCGGACCATTCTAATCGCGACATCATAAATTTGTGAATGTCGTTCATTTGAATATCGTGCAGCCGCGCACGGGAAATAATCCGCGCCCATGCGGCGCGGGAACTGGACATGGGTCGCCGGCCTTTTGGAGATGGTCCTGCAAGCAAGCTTTGTTTGCGAGAATATGTTTTGCTGGGAAATACAAATTGCTTTTGCTGGGGCAGATTACGCAATACGACGACCGCGGCATCGGACAAAGGCTGATTTTCCCAAGTATCCCCGTTGAAATCCAAATCGCGCCATTGCATTGCGAATACTTTCGACCGCCCCGCAAAACCATAAACCAGCATCAGAAACGCCGACCGGACAATCATGTCTTTTTCCGCGTTAATGGATTCAATAATGCGGCGCAGCCCTGCGCCCGTCAGTGTTTGCTTGCGGCGCGATTCTTTGAACGGGACCACATCCGCCGCCGGATTTTCGGTCGCGTATCCTTGCTCTATCATGAATTTAAAAATTCCGCTCATTACCTCGCGCATGCGGTTGGCGGTCGGGATGCCGGAATTTTTCGCTATTTTTTCATTTAATTTGGAAATCTGCATCGACGTGATTTCATCGATCCGAACGGGATAAATGCCGTCCCACAGCCGGGCCATCGTCCGTATAAGCTTTGTGGTTGACGCCGGCGTGCGTTTGACTTTTTTTGTGACAAACATTATTGCGGCCGCGCCAAAGGTAATTTTCTTGCGCCGGATTTTTGGATGCGCTGCCGCAGCCTTGACCAATTGCGATACTTTCGTCCTGGCGGTTTCTATGTCTATATTTGGATAATTTCCGATTATAATCCGAACGTCGTGTCCACGCACGCGCTTTCGTGTAAAGAAAGTCTTTACCCCGCGCGAAGTTATATACATGCGCAGCCTGGATTCGGCGGCATCCTGAACAACGTCAAACCCGGCCCGCGGCGGCACAAGGTTGTCAAGAATATACGGAGAAAAGTAAAATTGATACGACATTGTTACGATTATAGAACTTAAAAAACGAATCGTCTATGTGAATTAATTACTTTGCCCTTATATTAAAATCCATCGGCAGGTCTTCGCAAATAGGATTGTCATCCGGACCCCATACCTTTATATGAAATGGGCGGCGTTCTATCACATACGGCACCCAGATTTTATCCGACGGCCACATATTATCATATGGTATCTTATCCACTGGCACCCAATCATTTTCCGATTCATCGGAACACGATATCAAGTCACCCTTGAACTTATCCGCACGGAAAACTTGGCATATCAAAACAAAGTCGGGCCATACAAATTGCAATTGCCCGACCAATTCCGGATTTATCGGCGTGATTCCTGTTTCTTCTTGCGGCTCGCGGCATGCGCAATCCAGAAAACATTCAACCGCACCAGTCGTCGGATTTATTTCGCATTTTCCACCAGGAAAATTAAATTTGTCTTTTCCATGGCCATCAACGGAATCGGAAAATCCACGCATAGCACGCAGCTTTTTAATCATTAAAACTTTATCGTCATCAAATATACAGACAATTGTTACATTTTTATATCGCATGGTTATCCCCCATACTTACATCATATGTACTTGCGCATTTGGCATTGTTGCCATAAAAGATATTGTGCCGTCTTCAAGAACCTTTCTGCGCCCGATTTCACCGCCACCAATTGCAACTATGTTCATTTGAAAACTCCCTTTATTCGCCGATTCCTGGAATGCGCTTGCGACCCCACAGAATCGACCACGCCAATTTCCTTTGCGATTCTTTGTGCAGAAACGTTTGCTTTGCTTCCATTGCAAGCTTGTTGTTGTCGGTATGCTCGCAGAACGGAATAGTGCAAGGATTATATCCATGATAATGTTCGCAATTGGTCCGTGTCATCACCACCGTCGACGCATCACTGGAAATAAAATTAGACTCCATTTGAATTGGATTCTGAACACAACTCATTTTGTAATTTATGCACTTTTTGCATGATTTTTCACCTTCGATACCACAATTCACGATTTTATCGCGCAGGTTCCGCCATTTTTTCTTGGACAGACTGCACGCATTGCGCGCGGCGTTCCAGTCTTTATAATTGGATATTAATTTTATTATCGTCATGCTTGTTTCCTTTTGTTTTCACATTCTCTCTCACTCTACTTTCAATGCATTAATAAACGCGCTTTGCGGGATTTCAACATTGCCGAACGAACGCAGGCGCTTTTTACCCTCTTTCTGTTTTTCCAGCAATTTGCGTTTTCGCGTTATGTCACCGCCGTAACATTTTGCGGTGACGTCTTTTCTGAATGCCGCGATTGTCTCGCGCGCGATGATCTTTCCGCCGATTGCCGCCTGGATAGGAATTTTAAATTGATGCCGCGGGATTAAATCTTTCAATTTTTCCACAATCTGGCGGCCGCGTTTTTCGGCACTTGACCTGTGGCACAGGAAAGACAGCGGTTCCACGTTTTCTTCATTGATAAGAATAGATACCTTTGCCAAGTCGCTTACCTCATATTCCGACAAAGCATAATCAAAGCTGGCATATCCGGATGTCAGCGATTTCACCCGGTCGTAAAAATCAAAAACAATTTCCGCCAGCGGCAACTTGTACGTAAGAACCGCGCGGCGGCCGATATAACTCATATTTTCCTGGATTCCGCGGCGTTCCGCGCACAGCGCCATAATCCCGCCCAAATATTGATCCGGCAGCATGATGGTCGCGCGCACCCATGGTTCTTCTATTGATTCGATCGTTGTCGCCTCTGGCATATCGGCGGGATTTTCCAAATCGATTGATTCTCCGTCTCGCATGTGAATTTTATAAAGCACGCTTGGTATCGTATTAATAAGATCCAGATTAAATTCGCGGGAAAGCCGCTCGCTTATAATTTCCATATGCAAAAGGCCCAGAAACCCGCAGCGCAGACCGAACCCAAGCGCCGCGGACTTTTCCACGGTAAATACAAAAGACGAATCGTTCAGCGCCAATTTTTCCGCGGAATCGCGCAGGACTGGATAATCCTGGGCCTCTACGGGGAAAAAGCTGGAAAACACGACGGGCACGGACGGCTTGAACCCCGGCAAGGGCAAATAATTATTTGCCCCCGCGTCAACAATCGTATCGCCGACCTTGCAATCCCTAATCGTTTTCATACCCGTGATAATGAATCCCATTTCGCCGGCGGACAATGTTTCATCATAAATCATCTTTGGCGTAAAGTGCCCGATTTTATCAATCGTGTATTCCGCGGCCGTCTGAATGAATTTTATCTTTTGACCACGGTTCAGAACACCATCCACCACGCGCACCAATACAACGACGCCCAGATAAGAATCATACCAAGAATCCACCAATAACGCGCGCGTCGGCGCATTTGCTTCTCCGTCCGGCGCGGGCAGTTTTGCAACGATCGCTTCCAATAATTCCGGAACACCCTCGCCCGTCTTGCCGGACACGCAAAGCGCGTCATCCGCAGGCAGCCCGACGACATCGGCAATTTGTTCTTTTGAACCGGCAATGTCCGACGAAGGCAAATCAATCTTGTTCAAAACAGGAAGAATTTCCAAATCATTATCAATGGCCAGATACGCATTGGCAAGCGTTTGCGCCTGAACCCCCTGGGTCGCGTCAACCAGCAGCAACGCGCCTTCGCATGCGGCGAGACTGCGCGACACTTCGTATGTAAAATCCACGTGGCCGGGCGTATCCATTAAATTCAGCTGATATGTTTCGCCGTTTTTCGCCCGATAATCCAGACGCACAGTCTGCGCCTTTATCGTGATTCCGCGTTCGCGTTCTATATCCATGCTGTCCAATACTTGCGCCTTCATCTCGCGCGAATCAAGTCCACCGGTATATTCAATAATACGGTCGGATAACGTGGATTTCCCATGATCAATATGGGCGATTATGGCAAAATTTCTGATGTTTTTTTGATTCATGAAAAAGATGCTAGCAGCAAACAGAACAGTTTTCAATCGTGAAAAATGGTTTATTCTGCAATTTCTGTAAAACGCGGCGCATCCACACCGGGACGCGTAATCTGATCAAACCATTGTTTCGCCGACCGCGCCCAGATACTGTTATCCGACAATTCGCGGTAAACCACCAGATCTTCCAGGGTATCTGAATCTTTCGCTATCATCAGCACTTCTACAATAATGCCTTTGAAATGCCGGTATTTTGCACCTATTTTGATCATCAGTTGTCCTTTTAACGCAATTTTTTCTTGTTATTCCCAGCAGCCATGGTCATATAATTCATGTCTTGAATTTTTGCGTTCGGACAATCAAAAATCGCGGCGGCGTTTCTTGTCGCCATCGATGAAATTGCAATACACGCCAGATTTGGATTTGAACATACCGCCAGATAATCCAGTCGCGCGGCCCCAAGATTTAGATACGTCAAATGATCGTTTTCTTCGATCGCGTTTTGCGGTATTTTTTCTATATTTGGAAGATCCAGACGCTCTGCACCTGTCTGCCAAAATGCAAGTTGCCCGACAGTCTTTGCACCGCGTACGTCAAATTTGCAGCCAGGCCGCCCGCATCCATTAAAGGCGTCATCTTCTATAATTTCTGAATTCGAAAGATTTATTTGTTCCATGCCAAAGTCGCAATAAAACGCATGGTCCCCAACCTTCTTGA
>JAISCX010000010.1 GCA_031265235.1 Rickettsiales bacterium | reverse complement strand
GAATTCTATGCAAGATGGGCATGCGACGCCGGATATTATGCTGATACGCCAACAACCTGCTCTCAGGTTGGCATTGGATACTATTCCCCAATCAACGATCTGAAACGGTATATATGTCCGAATGGGTTTACAACATTCTCTCAGATAGCCACCATAATATCTTCGTGCTATATGGATGAAGAAGTCCCCAGCATAGACGCAAACAGCGACAGCGGATTGCGGCGCATATTTTCCGCGGCGACAACAGTCTGGCCGAATGTCTGCAACACGACGACAAATACTTGCACATACGCAACCGGACAGCCGGCGACAATTGACAAGACATACGTTGAACTGGATGACATCACATGCAAAGCAGGATATTATTTCGACATTGCATTTATCGCCGGACCAGCAATATGCCGCGACGTTACATCAGGATACTTCAGTCCAAACATGACGGCAACGCGCACGGAATGCCTGGCACCTTATACTGATTCTTCGGCACCGCGCGCCGCGAATACCGATTGTTATTACACATGTCCGGTCGGCACGCTGCCCGCAAATTGCACGACTATATCCAATGTGAATGCTACTGTATACGATGGCGCGGTTGGTCCGGATGCCCAATGCCGATACAACGTCACCACAACAGTCTTGGGATTTGAACCGGCGAATAACGGCACGGCAAGCCCGACATGTGAACCTGCCGGATTTGCAATCACATATTATCTGTATAACGGAACACATGGAACGCCGACACCGCCAAGCGCATACAACATCGCAACGCCGATTGTAACGCTAAGCTCGCCTACACGCGCAAATTCAACCTTTGACGGATGGTTTACCACCAGTGCATTTGCGATAGAATCAAACACTATCCCAACCGGCAGCACAGGAGAACTGGAATTCCATGCGAAATGGCTTTGCGCCGCCGGGTATTACGCCGATACACCAACAACATGTTCAGAAGTTGGAGAAGGTTATTTCTCGCCCATCAACGACCTCAACCGTTATATATGCCCGGATGGATTTACAACGTTCACTCCGAAAGCCACCATCATATCTTCGTGCTATAAAGACGAAGTGGTGGCATCCATAGACACCAATGGCGACGGCGGCATGCGGCGCACATATTCCACGGCGTCAACAGTTTGGCCGAATGTCTGCAATTCGGCGACGAACACCTGCCTGTATGCGCCCGGACAGCCGGCAACCATCGACAAGACATATGTGGAATTGGACGATATTACTTGCAAGGCGGGATACTATTTCGACATTTCATTCATAGCCGGACCATCAATATGCCGCGACGTAACAAGCGGATGGTGGAGCCCGAATATGACGGCCGCGCGCACTGTATGCCCGCCGACCAACACAGGTTCTGACGCGCCGCGCGGGGCCGATACGGACTGTTATTACAGCTGCCCGGCTAAAAGCGTTGTAAATTCTGAAATCGTCAAACCTATCAATGCAAAAGAATTTTATACCGGCGCGGCGTATCCGACGTGCACGTATAGCGTGATTTGCAAGGCCGGTATGACAGCCGAAAACGAAAGTTGCGTCGAATGTCCGGCTGGAAAAACCTGCGCCTGCACGCTTGGCGCCGCAGACTGGCCGACATGTCTGTGCACGCCGGATGATCCGGATTACCCGAATTGCGGTGGTCCCAGCTGTATTCCGGGCAGTCCCGAATATCCGCTGTGCCTGTGTTCGCCAAGCAATCCGAATTATCCGAACTGCAACCCGCCAAAGTCATGCCCTGTCGGATACACCGACGGCCCGGCCACCGGCCTGACCGAAATCGATCAATGTCAAAAGCAGTGCCTCAACGACTCCAGTCTGATCGCAAATGGAACGCTGGTTGCAAATGCGCAGTATGTGAATCATCCGAACACATGCTCGTTTACGCTGATGTGCGACAAGGGATACATCGCAGAAGGCGGGGCGTGCGTCCTATGCCCGACCGGAAAAGTATGCACTGGCGTATGTCTGCCCGGCAACCCCGACTATCCGACATGCCTGTGCACGCCGGATGATCCGGATTACCCGAATTGCGGCGGTCCCAGCTGTATTCCAGGCAATTCGGAATATCCAATGTGTCTGTGTTCGCCAAGCAATCCGAATTACCCGAACTGTGGCAATGTGTTCTCTTGTCCAAATGGCGGAACATCCCAGCCAGGTGTGTCAACCGTTCAGCAATGCTTTAAATCCATGCCTTGCAATACCCAGAATGGAACAGGAGAAAAAACATGCTATTACACATCCGGCGCAGGATCCGCAGCCATATATGGCGATAACTGCACTAGTTGCAAAGCCGATAATTGCGACGCAGGATTCCATGTTGACAACGGTGTCTGCGAAACATGCCCCGCTGGCGCGGTTTGCGACGGAACATGTGTCTCTGGCGGCGCCGGCTGGCCGACATGCCTGTGCACGCCGGACGATCCGGATTATCCAAACTGCGGCGGTTCGCAATGCGCGCCCGGCAATCCGGGATATCCTGAATGCCTGTGCACGCCGAAGAATCCTTATTATCCGAACTGCGGCAGCGTGCGTTCCTGCCCGGCGCCGGGAACATCCGCGCATGGCGCAACATCGCTTGCACAATGCTTTATCACATGCGTCCGGCCGATAATCGACGGCGCGGCAAGCATTACGCCGAACACGGATTATGGTTCTTATTATTCTGGCGCGGCATATCCGGCATGTTCGTTCAGCGTTGCCTGCAAATCCGGATTTACCCTGACCGATAATAATACGGCGCATCCGCGTTGCGTAATAAACTGCGCGGGCGCGTATCACCCGGATCCGAATAACGACAACGCATGCGAACCGAATATAAAGAACTGCACCACCCCGCAAGGTTCCGGATACATGGAATGGGATGGAACGGCATGGAGCATATGCAAAACCCAGGAATGCCCGAACGATCAGGAAAATACAAGCGGCCAATGCCAGCCATGCGACCGTGATCACGCGTTGTCTTACAAGACATCAGGGAACTGTCTGATCGATGCCTGCGAACACGGATTCCATCCGAATGGAACGAAATGCGAAGCCGATGTCATGGAATGCTCTATCACGAATGCAGAAGTCGCCGAACGCACATGGAACAGCGCGGAAAAAGTGTACGGCCCTTGCAAGCCTGTGCGCTGCATGGACGGATTCCATATATCCGCCAACGCATGCGTGACCAGCGGACGCGCATGCGATATTGAAAACGGCGCGGGCGTCCAGAACTGGATTGGCGACCATCTGACCGGATCATGGGACGAATGCCAAGTGACATCTTGCAATCCGGGCTGGACAACGGATAAATACGAAACCGGCGAGCCCGGCAAGCCGTGCGGCGCATGCCGGAACAAATTCGGCATGGGCGGCGAAATTGCGGCCAGCACGTATGTGAAAGATTGCGAAATCGCGTCATGCATGTACCAAGGCGAATTGTATAACCTGGAAAATAACGAATGCCTGCCCATCTGCGATCCGTCCGGCCGCGAGGATGAAACCGGCGCAATGTCTTGGAACAATAT
This sequence comes from Rickettsiales bacterium, assembly GCA_031265235.1. Lineage (GTDB taxonomy): Bacteria > Pseudomonadota > Alphaproteobacteria > Rs-D84 > Rs-D84 > WRCC01. Next base: position 34,668 of record JAISCX010000010.1, on the reverse strand, counting down.
AACGCACAAATGCGACAGGGTCTGCAAACAAGGGTTTATACCGTGGTAGACACAAATAAAGAAATCCGCGCGTATAGCGCGGATTTTTTTATTTGAATATCAGACGGGCTGTAAGCCGGATTCTGTGGCGCGGGCCTTTTTAGGTTGCCGCACCGGCTATAATTAATCTGCGTTTCGCATTGCTGCGAACGTCAAGCCTCCTACCCGCCTTTCTCGGTGCGGAACACACCTGGACATTCCTGTCCGCGATTGGCCTATTTGGAGTTGCATCGCATAGAGTTTACCGCGTTTCACTCCGGTCTGAACCGGCTCGTCTCTGTGGCACTGGTCGTCGGGTCGCCCCGCGCGGTCATTAGCCGCTATGCTGTCCCATGATGTCCGGACTTTCCTCTTCTTACAAAGCTATAGCCCGCCCGTCTGCGAATGGAAATATAGTATAAATTTGACATTAATCAAGACTAATATTTTTACCTTGCCCGCGGCTGATATTTTTTGCTATACATTGGACATGTCCCAGCAATTCGTTCATCTTCGCGTGCATTCAAAATATTCTATCGGCGAAGGGACACTGTATATCGACGCAAATCCAAAAAAAGACCCAAATCGCCAGACTATTGTAAAACTGTGCAAGGCTTATGGCATGCCTGCGTGCGCGCTGACCGACACGAATCTGATGTCGGGAACGGCCGAGATGTCCGACGCACTGCCAAATGGTGGAATCCAGCCGATAATCGGGTTAGAGGCGACCCTTAACCATCATGAAAGCATGGACGCGAAACAATTGCGGTCCGAACAACTTTCACGCATCGTGCTGTTGGCGCAAAATCACACGGGATATCTTAACTTGACCGCGCTTAATTCCATGCAATACATGCGCGAAGGAAGCCGTCATCTGGGTCCTTATATTACAATCGAAGAAATTGCCGCGCATAGTGACGGAATCGTCTGCCTGTCCGGCGCGCACACCGGGCCGATCGGAATGGCGATATTGAACGGCCAGGATAATCTGGCGTCCGATTTCGCGCGGCGATTCAAACAAATTTTCGGCGACAGGTTTTATATGGAAATTCAGCGTCATGGAATACCATCGGAAATCAAGACAGAGCCGGCGTTTCTGAAGCTGGCCGCGGATATGAATATTCCGATTGTCGCGACAAACGACGCGTGCTTTGCGCTGCCCGAAAATTACGAGGCGGAAGACGCGATTGCCAGCGTTCTGCAACAGACAAAGATAATTGATCCTGAACGCACCCGCAAAAGCTCTCAGCAATATTTCAAGTCGCCGGAAGAAATGGCCGAACTGTTCGACGATTTGCCGGAAGCGTTGGAAAACACCGTTGGCATTGCGAACCGATGCGCGTATCTGGTGGATACAAAGTCAAAGCCGCTGCTGCCCAAATTCGGAAACGATTTTGATACCGAGTGTCAAATGCTGCGCGATAATGCGAGAAAAGGCCTGGACGTCCGCATGTCCGAGAACAAAATTACAGAGCCCGACCAAAAAAAATATTTCGACCAATTGGAATTTGAATTGGATGTCATAATCAAAATGGGTTTTCCCGGGTATTTTCTGATTGTCGCAGACTATATAAACTGGTGCAAGCAGAACGACATTCTCGTCGGGCCGGGCCGTGGTTCTGGCCCGGGTTCCGTCGTGGCGTGGGCGCTGGGCATCACGAACGTGAATCCGATGGAATACGGATTGCTGTTCGAAAGATTTTTAAATCCTGACCGAATTTCCATGCCTGACTTTGACGTGGATTTTGAACCGGATCAAATTCCGCGCATCATGGATTATATCTGTTCGAAATACGGCGCCGATCACATATGCCGCATTATTACTTTTGGTTCGTTGCAGGCGCGCGGCGCAATCCGCGACATCGGGCGCGTGTACGGAATGCCCTATTCCAAGACCGACCGGTTTGCAAAGCTTATCCCGATGGATGCGAAAAAGATTTCCGACGCCATCGAAAAATCCGACGAAATCCAAGATGTTTTGGACACCGACGCCGACTTGAAGAAAGTCGTGGATATTTCCATGGAAATAGAAGGCGCATTCCGAAACCTGGGCCAGCATGCATGCGGTGTTGTTATTGGCGACAGGCCAACTACACAGATTGCGCCCATTTATCGTGATCCGTCGAATGAAATGCCCAGCTGTCAGTTTGACGGGCATTACTTGGAATCCGTGGGACTTATCAAATTTGACTTTTTGGGATTGGAAACGCTTACCGTATTGAAATACGCGTGCAAGATGATAAAAGAAAATTACGGCACAAATATAGATTTGGACTTTATACCGCTGGAAGATGAAAAGACGTTTAATACGATCTGGCGGCCGGCGAAAACAATCGGGATATTCCAATACGATGGATCCGCGCTGCCTTGGCTGCGCCAGATGAAGCCGACATGCTTTTCAAATATAATCGCGCTGAACGCGCTGAACCGGCCGGGACCGATGGCATATATACCGCAATACATCGCGCGCATGCATGGCGAGGAACCAGTATCATATCCGCATCCGCTGGCCGAAGAAATTTTAAAAGAAACATACGGCATCATTGTTTATCAAGAACAGGTGATGCAGCTGTCGCGTGCTTTGGCCGGTTTTACGCGCGGGGAATCGGACACATTGCGCAAAGGAATGGGAAAAAAGATCAAAGAAGTCATGGACAAGATGCGCGTGAAATTTGTGGACGGATGCGCAGAACAAAATACTCTCAGCCGCGAACAAGCAGAAGAAATGTATCAGCAATTCGTAAAGTTCGCGGAATACGCGTTCAACAAAGCGCATTCTGTCGTCTATGCGGTGATCGCGGCGCAATGCGGGTATATAAAGGCGCACTATCCCGCGGAATTTCTTGCGGCATCAATGTCCAGCAACATGAACGATTCCGACCAGTTGGCGGTGTTCATCAACGATGCGAAAAGCAATTTTAATCTGGAAATTGTCCCGCCTGATATCAATAATTCCGAATCTTTGTTTACTGTAAAAAATGGGAAAATCATATTCGCGCTGGCCGCGATCAAGGGCGTCGGGAAATCCGCGACCGACCAGATTATCGCAGAACGCCGCGCGAACGGGAAATTCCAAAACATCACTGATTTTGCAAAGCGGTGCGCGCCGTTCGTTAACAAACGCGTACTGGAAGCATTCGCAAAAGTTGGCGCGTTTGATTCTCTGCTGCCCAACCGCGCGCAGATATTCATGAACACGGATCTGATTTTAAATTTTGCGATAAAATCAAAGGAAGCCGGAAATTCCCTGTCGCTATTTGAAGACACCGCGACAAACGATGTCGCGGAAAACAGGTTGCAGAAAAACATGACGAAAGTCGCCCACTGGAATTTTGGCGAACAACTGGCGAACGAGCATTCGGTATTGGGATTCTATATATCCGCCCACCCGATGGACCAATACAATAATCTTATCTCTCGGACGGGATTGACCACATCCGCGACGCTTTCAAAAAAGCGCGACCGCGAAAATGTCCAAATAGCGGTCAGCGTGAATACATTCAATCGCCGCACAACCAAGGCCGGAAAACTAATGTGCGCCGTAAATGCGTCCGACAGCCATGGGAACATTGACGCGGTCGCGTTCGGCGACTTTGTGCCGCAAATCGCCGCCCAGCTTGCCGCAGAGCCATTGGTATTGTTATCGGGCCGCGCATCCGCGCGCGACGACAGAACATCAATATTCATTGATTCGGTGCAGCCGCTGGGGGCATGGATTGCAGGGGTGGCTTCAAGAATGACTTTGGATGTCTACAAACAGGAAATTCTGCCGGATGTAAAGAACGCGCTGGATGCGCTGCGACCGGGCAACACCAAAGTTATCATAAATATACATGGGGAAAAATCCGTCCAAATCGCGCTGTCGGGCGCGGTCGCATTGTCCCTAACGATCGGCAATGATTTGGCCGCGCTGGGGGTCAAAGCGGCGATTGAATAAACATCCAGAAGATTTTATGCAGCATATACCAGTTCTTTTGAATGACGTTTTAAAAACCATAGAGGCGAATAATGACATGCCTCTGCAATCTCTTGCCGGCAAAACGGTTGCGGATTGCACGTTCGGCGCAGGCGGATATTCGCGCGCATTTCTGGAACGCGGCGCAAAAGTGATCGCTTTTGACCGCGACCCGTCGGTCGCATCGGCGGCGAAAGAATTGTCACGCGAATATGGCGGCAAATTTACATTTATAAACCGTCCTTTTTCCGAACTGAAAGATTATATAGCGCCGGATACAGCGGATGCGGTCGTATTTGACCTGGGCATATCCAGTATGCAGATAGACCAAGCGGAACGGGGGTTTTCATTTCGCGCGGATGCGGCGCTGGATATGCGGATGGAATCATCCGGAAAAACCGCAGCGGAATTAATAGAACAATTAAAAGTTGATGAAATCGCAAAAATATTGCGCGATTATGGCGATGTAAAAAAGGCTGTTCCGATCGCGCGTGCAATAAAGGAGCGGCTGCCGCAAACTACGTTCGAGCTGCGCGATCTGATTTTCAATCCGAAAGATACCGCGCCGGTGTTTCAAGCTTTGCGAATTGCCGTGAACGATGAATTGGGCGAAATAAAGCGTGCCCTATCCGTTGTCCCGGATTTGCTGAAACCGGGCGGAATATGCGCGGTCGTGACTTTCCATTCTTTGGAAGACAGGCTTGTCAAAAGCATTTTCCGCGAATGGACGACTGTCATGGGCGACCCGCGGATGCCATCCGCCGCGACCGCGCCATTCAAATTACTAAAAGCATTCGTCCCGAATGATGCAGAGCTTGCCGCGAATCCCCGCGCACGCAGCGCGCACTTGCGTGCGGTCGCAAAAATTTAAACCGGACATCCCGCCATCATCAGCTTTCGAAACGCGGTAAAGAATAAATAAGTCTGGTGTCGCGCTTTAACTTAGCTTTCCGCAACAGTGCTTGTATTTGAATCCCGAACCGCACGGGCACAGATCATTGCGGGAAACAGGCGCGCCTGTGTCGGCGCTGTTAAGCGATGCATCGCGCGCATCATGTTCGGCCTTCATTTCATCCAGCTCTTCCCGGGAAAGTTCCAATCTGCAAATATAAGTCAACGCCATGGCCTTGAAATTATTCATCATCATGCGAAATAATTCAAACGCTTCGCGCTTGTATTCGTAAAGCGGATTCTTTTGCGCATATCCGCGAAGCCCGATACCCGTCTGCAAATAATCCATGTTCGCCAAGTGCTTGCGCCAATTGGCATCCAGCGAATGCAGCGCGGTCTGGCGTTCCGCCTGTCTCATCATGTCGTCCCCGTATCGTTCGCGCTGATATTCATACCGGCCGCGCGCCAGACGCATCAGGCCTTCGAACGCTTTGTGTTCCGTAATAGTATCATCTGATTTCCATGATTCCAGATCCGTGATGTCTATGCCGAACACGCGGACCATCGAATCATGCATGCCAGTCATATTCCAATCTTCGGGCCGCGCTTTTTCCGGAATATTCTGCTCGCAAATGCTTTCCACCACATCCGCCATTATTTCATTTACAAACGGCTGGAAATCATCCATCGTCATCAGATCATCGCGCTGCTTATAGACTATCCCGCGCTGTTCGTTCATAACATCGTCATATTTCAGCAATTCTTTGCGGGCTTCGAAATATCGCGCTTCCACGCGTTTTTGCGCCTTTTCCAACGCTTTGGTAATCCATGGATGCATTATCGCCTCGCCCGATTTCAGACCCAGCGTCGTCAGCATTCCGTCCAAGCGCGACGCGCCGAAAATACGCATCAGATCATCATCCAAGCTTAGGAAAAACTTTGAATCGCCCGGATCGCCTTGGCGGCCCGACCGTCCGCGCAGCTGGTTGTCGATGCGACGCGATTCATGGCGCTCTGTCCCGATCACATACAATCCGCCGGCATCCAGGACCTTGACTTTGTCAGCCTCTATTTTTTCGTAAATTTCTTTTTTCTTGTTTTCAAATTCTTCTGCCGCCAGTTGTTCGTTGTTCGTCGCCAGTTCTGCGATCAGATCTTCCGCATTTCCGCCAAGCTTGATGTCCGTGCCGCGGCCCGCCATGTTTGTCGCAATCGTAACCATGCCGGGCGCGCCGGCCTGGGACACTATTTTTGCCTCTGACTCGTGATGTTTTGCGTTCAACACGGCCGGTTTTATTTTTAATTCGCGTTCCACGAATTCAGCCAGCTCTTCGGATTTTTCAATGGACACGGTTCCGACCAGCACAGGCTGGCCGCGTTCGCGGCAGTCTTTGATCTGATTTATAATCGCCGCATATTTTTCATTTTTATTTCTGTATATTTCATCATGATGATCCGTTCGCGCAATGGCACGGTTTGTCGGGATCGACACAACGCGCAGATTGTAAATTTCTTCGAATTCCGTCGCTTCTGTCATGGCCGTTCCTGTCATGCCCGCCAACGTTGGATACAGCCGGAAAAGATTCTGATATGAAATGCTGGATACGGTTTGATTTTCCGGCTGGATCGCGACATGTTCTTTTGCCTCTAACGCTTGATGCAGACCTTTGCTGAAACGACGCCCCGTCATCACGCGCCCAGTGAATTCATCAACGATCAACACTTCTCCGTCACGGACGACGTAATTCACTTCCTTTTTGAACAAGTGATGCGCAAGCAGCGCCTGCTGAATATGCATTACCAGCGCCGCGTTTTCCGGGGCGTAAAGATTGCTGCCGACAAGAAGCCCCGCGTCCGCCAACAGTTTTGTTATGTTATCCGCGCCCTGCTCTGTCAATGTGACATGCCTGTCTTTTTCGTCTTTCTTATAATCTTCCGGTGAAAGCTGAATAATGACGTCGTCAACCTTGTTATACAGTTCCGACGTGTCTTCGGCGGGTCCGGATATAATCAGCGGCGTCCGCGCTTCGTCGATCAAAATGCTGTCCACTTCGTCAACAATGGCATAAAAGAACGGGCGCAGAACCTGCTGGTCTTTGGAAAATTTCATATTATCGCGCAGATAGTCAAAACCCAGTTCCGAATTAGTAACGTATGTGATATCGCATGCATATGCCGCGCTGCGCTCTTCATCCGTCATGTCATGCTGGATGATTCCGATGGTCAGCCCCAGATACTTATAAATCGCGCCCATCCAATTGGCGTCGCGATTGGCCAGATAATCGTTTACCGTGACAAGGTGCGCGCCCTTGCCATGCAATGCTTTCAGATACAATGCAAGCGTCGCGACCAGCGTCTTGCCCTCGCCGGTCTTCATTTCCGTGATCTGGCCATTGTTCAGAACCATACCCCCGATCATCTGGACATCAAAATGCCGCATGCCGAGCGTTCTGATCGAAGCTTCGCGAACGACGGCGAAAGCATCGGCGAGTATTGATTTTTCTTTTTCGCCGGATTTGATTCGGGCGCGGAATTCGGCTGTCTGTTTTTGCAGCTGGTCTTGCGACATCGCATGGTATTTCTGTTCCAGATCATTAATCAGAGAAACCGATTTTCCATAAGATTTGACAATTCTGTCGGATGCCGATCCCAGCAATTTTCCAATAATTTTAGTAATCATAACCATTCCTTATATATATACCGCCAATATATAGTAAAATTTAGGATAAAGGTCAAGTGGGGAAGTGAAATAGTTAAAATGCGCTTTGCACATTTTAACAGTGAAAAGAGAGAAATGAGTGACAGAACTTTTTTCACTACTTTCACTCTTTTCACTTCTTTCACTCCTTGCAATCATATTTTTTTATGATAATATTCCATTTATGCCGGAATCAATAGACGATATTTTGAAAAGACTGCGGACCAAGCTGAACGGGCCGGCGCCGGCGCGGCTTGATGCGGGCGCCCAGCCACTGCCCGATTTTATCCCGCATGCGGAATTAAACGACGACGACGCGAACGCGCGCGCGGCGATTCAATTATCGCCCGACAAGATAATATCCCCCGTCCATATGATAACACCCGCCCAGGTATCGCATGTCGCGGAATTGTTTGCAAATAATGTCGCAAACGCGCTGAATATGCGGGCGTTCGCGCCGCGCATTCGACAAATTGCAGAGATGGCCCTGCGCAAAGCGCTGGGCAATGCGAAAAAGATGGGAATAAAAAAGTGATACCCGGTTTTGGACCAAAATCAAATTTTGCAGTCCAACCCAAACCAGTATCACTTATCATTAAAAAAAAAATGCCGCTTTCGCGGCATTTTTTAACGGCTGTAATATTCTATTACCAATTCCGGGGACATCTGAACCGGATATGGAACATCTTCGAATGCAGGGACACGGACAAACGTCACAGTAAAATCGCCGGAATTAACCCGGACATAATCGCAAAAGTCACGTTCGCTGGATTCCAAACTCAAAACCACCAGCGGCATGTTCTTTGCTTTTTCCGAGATGGTAAGCACGTCGCCTGGGTTTACCTGGAAAGACGCGATTTTTACGCGCTTGCCGTTTACATACACGTGACCGTGGCTGACCAATTGCCGGGCGGAAAAGACCGTCGGCGCCAGTTTCGCGCGATATATGACTGCATCCAGACGGCGCTCTAACAGACCGATCAAGCTCTGCGGTGTGTCGCCCTTCATGTTTACCGCTTCGTCATAATATTTATGGAATTTCTTTTCGCCAATATTGCCGTAATAGCCTTTCAGGACTTGCTTGGCCTTCAGCTGCTTGCCATAATCGGATTGCGTTCCGTTGCGGGCGGTCGGACCATGCTGGCCGGGTTTGTATTTTCGACTGTTGAACGGGGATTTTGCCTGGCCCCACAGATTCAGCCCCCAGCGGCGGCCGATTTTCAGTTTGCGTGTGCTGCGCTTTGCGCCATCTCTTGCCATTTTTGTTTCCTATGGTTAATGCGTGATTTGTGATTTGTGATTTGTGATTTGTATTTTTTAACATACAAACCAAAATCCGATAAATCAACAACCACGGTTAATTGTGCCAAATGTTCGGTCAAAGGATTAGACGAATTATGAAAGCAAATAATTATTTACAGATCACAAATCACAAATCACGAATTAACAGAATCCTTATCTTTTCGGGCGACCATAGGGCGCCGTAAATTATTCAGTTCTGGTTATCCAGCAAAGGGATTTTATATGACTTTTTTTCAAAATGCAAGGTATTTTCGCAATAATGTTGCGTGGCACAAGATATACAAGTCGGCCGAGAGAGTTCGCAACCACGCCAAATGAAGTTAGCTGCAAGTTTTTGCTGTTGTATTCCATGTTTTGTTACGGACACAGCATTCATATTCTTTTGGCTCGGCCTTCATCCAACAAAGTTCGGTCGATGGGGAAGAAATGCCATAGCGCAACTGATCCTTGGTCAGCGCAAGAACATTCTTGCATTGTTTGGTAACAGAATCATAAACATTATGTCCGGAACATTTATTGCAAACGCCGTTGTTGTCCGTGTAATACTGATTGCTGATATTGGTGCATTCTATGCACGAGCGGTCTGTGGCGGATTTGAATCCCTGGGTCGGATCGCTGCATCTGAATTCGGAACAGTTTGTCCCGGCTTGAATTATATGTTTCGCAGGATCAAATCCCGTGGTAAAACCATCGCACATCTTGCTGGGCTTGCATTTTTCGCAATTAGGCCCAGTGTATCCGGGAAGACACAGCGTATGCATTGCCAGATTCGTAAACACATTAAGCCCTATTTGGTTGGAATTCGCCGCATTTGCGCAATAAAACAATAGCGGCGACGCAACCGCACCGCGTTTATTTTCAAGCCATCCCGATATGCCGACCATAACATCTTTTTCCTTGCCGCCATCGCGTCCGTTATGCAATATGTCCACATTGTATTCTATATTCCCGGCCACGCCGCCAGAAGTTTTCAGTCTTGAACCGGAAAAACCCGATCTTGATATGGTTTTCTGGTCACAGGCCGCATTACCCGCGGATAAAGAATATTCCGACGCATTTATGGGTTTGCAACCTTCGCCGGAAAATCCGTCTTTGCACAACCAATCGCACCATCCGCCGCTGTTTGGCTCTACATTATACGTATAAGGATTGTGTTTGCCTTCGCATTGAAGCTGGGTCACGCAAAAGTAACCGCCGTTGGCGGTGATTTTCCGCGCGACTACGCCAAGCGCCGCCTGGTCGTCTGAATATGTCCCGGCCAAGAACTGGCATCCAAATGATCCGGACTGAGTGCTGCCTATGCAGAATTCCGCATGGCTGCCCCCCGTTGGGAACAAATTCCAAGACCCGCCGGGCGCGCCCCATGCGCTTCGTATTGTTTCATTGCTTATCAACGGCCAGGCGCACAACGACATGGGCACGAACAGACCCATTGCCAACACCGTAAATATAGTCAGCTTATTCTTCAACGACATAGCAAACCCCGTTTTCCATCACTCCGCTTAAATGACCCGTGCAGCGCGCATTATACCATTCCTCATCAAAGTTGCATGTCTGGTTGGCGGAATTATATGTTCCTTCCATTATATTGCATTGCGCAAGAACGCTATTCTTCTCGCAAAAGCCCCAGTTTTCCGATTGGTCCGCATTTCCCCCAAAAACATTGCCTATGAACATTTTTTCAGCCTCTGGGGCTGGGGAGCCGGTCGGTATGTCATCCTGCCACAGTCCGGAAACCTTGTCGCATTCGTCGGCCAGCATGTTCCGCAGAACATCTCTGACTTCGTTTGCGATTTTATCGATCAACACCTCTGTATTTGCTTCAAAAGTCCCTCTCGTTTCGTTGCAATAGGTATCCGCGCGAATATTCAATGCCGCGTAAAGAGTATTAGTTACAGTAGATGCTCCTTTTCCGTCAGTTTTTGCGCCAAGTTTCATCAACCTGCATTGAAATGGAAATTTTTGCCCCGAAACAGCGGGCGTGCAGATTTCAGTCGCATAGTTTTTAAGCGCGACTTCACACCCTTCCTGAATTTTAACGTTATCGACAGCGTTAACGAAATTCAACAGGGCGCTGACGGCGGGCCCACAGCTGGTAGCGTCTGCCAGCTTGCCATTGCTGGCGTCAAAGGCGCAGTTTTCGGAACCGTTACCATAAAGGCTGGCACAGGCGGAAACCTTGTCCGCGCACATGGCCTTGGCGGCGCGCGCGGACATGGCGCCGGCCGCCTGGGCGGTGGTGTCGTCAAAGGATTTAAGGGCCCCAGACTGCTTGTCATAGCAGATTTTCATGGTCTCTACGCATGATTCTTTAACTTCTTCTATTTTTCTATCCTGGGCCTGTGCGATTTCAATAAGGGCCTGGTCTTTGAAAATCGACCAAACGGTGTCGGCATCATCGCGGCATGAATCCAGCGAAGCCGTTGCACGGTTTTTGAATTTATCCAATTCTTGCAGGAAATTAGAAGTTCCCGTGGCCGATCTGTTTTCGCCGATGGTGCTGGATAGCTCTATTTGACTAGCCAGCTCGAAAAGCACCGGCGTGAACACGGGTTCGCCAGTCGTGGGGTTTATATATCTGCCTGTAAAGTCCAAACACCGTTTCCATTCCGGGCCGCAAGCGTATTCGTCCATAACATCGGCGCGCACCTTTGCCACGCATTCATTAATGCTGGCGGAATTATGATCGCGGTATTCTTGCAGTCTTGCGGCGCGGAGCACGCTGTTGGCTTCGCGGACTTTCTGGGCGACCTGTTCCTTGGTGGAATTAATTTTCTTTTCATATGAAGAGCAATCGTTGGAAATAAGAATGCTGTAAGCGCTGCGTACCATCTGTATGACGTTTTCGGATTCGCAGGAAGATTTCGCAAGTTCCGCGCATTGGCGGTTTACAGAATTAAACAGGGCTTGGCCTTCCATGTTGGCGGTGTTGTTGCCGCCGCCCAGCATCCAATTATCGCTGTCGGACCCGCCCCAGATATCATCCATAGCGGTGCCGAAATTCAAGCTGCTAAAATCCAACGTGGTTTTTTTCTGTGTTGGCTCGGACTTGCCGGACAGCAGGTTTTCAATCTGGGTCAGCATTTTTCCCGCCGCCGTAGAGTCTGATTTTTTCACGGCTTTTTCCCCGGCGGTGGCGCTATACATTGCCCCTGCTTCGGCCGATGATAATTCCACTGCTTCTAGATACGTGTCCGCAAAATTTTGCAGCATGTTCTTCGCCCTGTCCAGCTTGTCTTCCAGATCGTTGAAATCCTTGAACCGTTCCGAACATATGCATCTGCGAAAAACATCGGATTTGTTCGCGCAAAATTGATCCATGCAAGTATTGTAAGTTTCGCGGCACGCGGCATATCCGCCGCCCATTTTTGAAATATCGTTAAATACCGCGGCTGCGCGCGCGGCACCCGCGCGTGATTGCGTAACAGCGCTGCGTCCGACGGTTGCGCCCGACACCATGGTTGCCGCCGAACGCGCGGAATTTACAGGCAAAGCGGCACGCGCCGCGCCAGATGCGACCACGCCGCGCTGACCCGCGGTTGCGGCGCTTGATGCGCTGCGCGACACGGTGGCATTTGTCGCCGCGCGATTTAAAGCATTGCCGCGCGGCAGAGAAACCGCGCCGCGATCAGATACGGCCGCGCGCGACACATAATCGGAAGATGCGTTTTTGCGAATCGTAACCGCGCTGTCTTTTCTGGCAGAAACATCACCAGCGCCCCCGCGGCTGTTGGGGGTTTGCGCGGCAAAAACGATCAAAGGCATCGCCATCGCAGAAAAAAATAACATAAGAAATTTTTTCATTTCTTACTATTTTATATATTTTTGAAAATTTAGGCAAGGGGATTTTATGAATGATAAAGTTATAGAACATAAAATTATTGATTCAGATAGTCGTTGTCATTCAGATAATACGTTGTTCCACCCACATTCAGCCGGACCGCGCCAGTCTTTGTATTAGTGCTGAGATTTCCATAATATACCGTATCCCCGACTTTCACGGCAAAATTCCGGCTGGCCGGCGCGGTCTTTATCGCGCGCAATATCGTCCTTGTGCTGTTCCGGCTGTTAACTATTACTTTATACGCCTTGCAGTCGGTTGATGCGGCGGCACCGGTTCCGCATCCGCTGGTCTTTGTATTTGATGCGCAACTGGTGCGGGTGCCCGACGTGGCCGCGCTGTAATAATCGGCGCCGACGCACGCGCACGCATTGCTGGATGTATAATACCCTGCGGCGCATGTGCTGATTGTGCACAGATTGCTGGTCGTATTATTAGACCACGATGCGGCGGTCCATCCGCTGGCATTTGTCGCATTGGAACAATTCGTGGTGCACGCGGCGTTGTTTCCAGTCCCAGAATTAGTCTTGCCCGCGCCGCAGGCCGTGCAGCTGGACTGGCCCGTGGTCGTGTTATACGATCCGTTCGCGCACGACGTGCAGGTTGTGGTCGTATGATTATCGGATGGCAGGAATGTTCCGGCAGAGCAAACCGTGCATGCAGTAGTGGTGCCAGAGCCGCTAAACCTATTCCCTTTCTTGCAAGATGCCAATGTACATAGGCCTGAGACTGAATTATCGCTCCACGATACGGATGCATAGGTTCCATTGGCATTACCTGAATTTCCGCAATCGACAGAACACTTGCTGGACGCGCTGTGGTCTGCGGCAGTCGTGCCAGTCGTTGTTTTTCCAGCGGTGCAGGCCGTGCAGCTGGACAATCCCGTGGTCGTGTTATACGATCCTGCTGCGCATACTGTGCAAGATGTCTGAGTCCCGGCCGAAGTTGTAAACGATCCCGCCGCGCATTGTGCGCAGGTATATCCGCTGACATAGCTTCCCGCTTTTGCCTGGAATGAGGTTGACGCACTATATGTCATATTGGTGCCGCTTGTTATCGTCCCTGTCCATGCAGCGTAGGTATAGCTGGACAAACTTCCCTGGGTCAGGCCTGATGTTCCTGATATGGTAGACCGCCGGACACCGGCAGAGCAATATGTAGACTGACCCAATGTTGAAAGGGATTCATCCTTATAGCAATCGGTTATAGCATCAGAAGTCGTGCCAGATCCGGATGTGGTATATCCGCTTGGGCATGCCCATCTATACGGACTGTTCGCAGGGCTGTAATATCCAGCGGTGACATTGGCGCACGCGGTCCCGTTCCAATACTGTCCCGCCGCGCAAGTAGTACAGATTGGTGTGGCTGTTCCACTGCCGGAGGTAAGAACATAGTTTGTCTGGCACGAAGTGGCATAGGTGCACACATTGTTAACAACGCTAAGCGTGCAACTTGCACCAGTTCCCGCACTGCAGGCCGTGCATTGGGTCCATTTTGCATAGAACGTCTTGTCCCCGGTCGCGGTTGTTGCGACTGTCTGGGACATGGCGCAGCTGGTCAGCCCGGAATCCGTGCACCATCCGGCAAAGGTGTATCCGCTGCGCGTGGGAACGCCGCTTATGGTCGCGCCAACACCGTATTTGTATGTGGTCGGAACGTTGCTGGTCGCCTGGGTTCCGCTGTTCAAGGTATAGCTGATAGAGTAATCGTCAATCGCTGAACATGCGGTGCTGCTCGTGGTCGTGGCGCCGGCTTTCTTTCCGGTCGTGCTGTATCCCGTGGAACATGTGCAGCTTGAGGCGGAGTTAGTGTTGGCAGTCGAGGAATTGCTCGGACATGATGAACAGCTTGGACTGGCGGTTGTGCCGCTGGAAAGATTAAAGTAATTCGCCTTGCAGGTCGCGCCAGTGTATGTGCACACGTTGCTGGACACGCCCGACGTTCCGCAGTTCGCGGTCGTTGAAGAACAGGCCGTGCAGGCTGAAAACACCGGATAAAAAGTCTGGGCGGCATTAGTTGTAAAACTTGTTGTCGCCGTGGTCTGGTTTGTGGATGTTGCCCAACCGATCTGCTTTGAAAGTGATTTAGTACAAGTATAATTGTTAGTGGGCAAGGTATAAGTAGTGCCATTAGTTTTAGTCCCGGATGACGGGGCGGTTCCGGCAACGCTGGTTCCTGTGCAAGAAAATGTCATCGTGTAACTGCTGGCCGTGCATGTAGTACCGGTATAGCTGGAAGATGTCTGGGAATATCCGGACAGACATGGCGCACATTTATAACATGAAGTTGATGCACCACT
The DNA here is from genome assembly GCA_031265235.1 of Rickettsiales bacterium. Taxonomy (GTDB): domain Bacteria; phylum Pseudomonadota; class Alphaproteobacteria; order Rs-D84; family Rs-D84; genus WRCC01. Next base: position 19,664 of record JAISCX010000010.1, on the reverse strand, counting down.
GGTATACGTGGTGCTTGAACAATTTACCCCACCGGTGTCAGTAGTTCCAGAACAGCGCGCATACCCAGCCTTACAAGAAGTATAGCATTTTGCGCAACTATATCCAGCGGCAAAGGCGTTCTGGGATGCAAAAAGCGTCAGCGCGCAAAAAAACGCGCCCAACAAGATCTGCTTGAATGATTTGAAAAAAGCAGGCGATTTGCCAGACATTATCTCTCCCGGAACATACATAAATACGATAGCACCGATATTATACAATTTTATTGTGGTGCGCCACAAGAGAAAAAATCATCGGATTTAAAATTATATCAACAGCCCCCACAAGTCCGAACTATTTTATATTGACGCATGCGTTGAAAAATTGCTAGGATCCCTTCAAAAGGAATAACCATGAAAAAACACACTTTGCAAAAATCCATGCTATATGCTTTATGCTCTATGCTCTTTATCGGCGCAGCCAACGCCGTCTGTCCGGTATGTACGGTCGCGGTCGGCGCCGGACTGGAAGGCGCGCGGCTGTTGGGCCTGGATGATGTAATCACCGGAATATGGGCCGGCGGGTTTACGCTGGTTCTGGTATTCTGGACCGCGAAATACATGAACAGGAAAGGCGTCCATAACGGTCTGTGGTATTTGCTGGCGTTCGTTGCTTATTACGCTCTGGTGGCGGGCGTTTATTGGCTGCCGGGAATTGAATTCGGTGTGAATTCTTTATGGGGAATCGACAAATTCATGCTGGGCGTGATTGTCGGAACAGTTGTTCTTTACATAGCCGAAAGATGGAACGCCGGAATTATAAAGCGCAACAATGGAAAATCACGGTTCAAGATGCAAAAGGTAATTCTGCCGATGGGCGCGTTGCTGCTGGTCAGTGCCGTGTTCGCAGGAATATTATATATATAGTGACGAGCAAAAGGAATTATTATGAATGAAAAAAAACTGACCCTTGATGAATTGATTGAAAAGGCCGACGCGGCGAAAAAGGCAAACCCGCTGGATTTGTCGTCGGACCAGGATTTGTCCATCGCGTTAATGAATCTTATTTCATTGGAAGAACACTTTTTCTTTTCGGGCGGCAAGACCGGCAAGCCGGGTTATTACGACATGATCCAGATTGTGCGCGAAATGCGCAGCGAACTGATGCACCGCATTGTCGATCGCGACGGGCACGACGGCGCCGAAGTATGGTGCATATCAAAACATTTGCTGGCGGCATGCATGCGCCTTAAAGAAGTTGGCGACAAAGCGAACGGCGCCGGCAAGAAAGAAGAAGCGCATGATTTGTTCAACAAAGCGTATGATTTATATTCATTGTTCTGGGGAATCAATATGAATCTGATAGATTTGGACGGCGTTACGAAAATAGACGGCGCCCTGCCCCATGGCCTGGACATCTGGGTCGGCGACATCGCAAGGGAACAAGGAAAAAAGAATACGGAAAAAGCCAAAAATACTATCGATGCAAATACTGAAAACAAAAGCCTTACCAAACGTCTTGGCGCGTGGGTGAAAAATGCCGTGAACTGCTGTATAGAGTGATGTATAAAAGGACCGATTTATGATAAAAAACATATACGACATGCTGCGCAAGGTTTGTTCGGAAAACAAGGACCATGTATTCTTTGTCAGACAGAACGAAACTTATGCGGATCTGCTGTCCAAAGTAAAAAAACGCGCCGTTTTGCTGACGCAAAAGTTCAAGATAAAAAAGGGCGACACTGTCGCGATACTTTCCGGCAACACGCCTGAATTCATAAAATCTTACTTTGCGATTACATCGCTGGGGGCAAAGGTTTTAATGCTGGACACCGGACTGTCCGCAACTGAACATCTTAACATGATGCGGCATACGGATTGCAAGCTTGCGCTGGCCCAGAAATCATATTTTGTAGAAAACGGTCCGGAAATGTTCGATATAGAAACAACAGACGCGACGGATGAAAAAGAATTCGCCGCCGCGGAAGTCGAAAGTTCCGATCTGGCCATGCTGTCCTTTACATCCGGGTCAACGGGAAATCCAAAGGTCGTGGGTTTGACGCACAGCAACATCGTATCGCTGGGCCAAGGCGCTTTGAAATATGCGCCCGCCATACGGCCTGGATACACTTTTTACGGGTTTCTGCCGCTGTATCACATATACGGCGTGGTGATCAATATAATCGCGCCGCTGACGATGAAGTGCCGGCTGTTGCTGCAGCCTGTGCTTAATCCGCGCGAATTCATGGCCGACTTTAAACAATACAGTCCGGAAGTCATACCGGCGGTGCCGCGCGTTCTGGAAGGATTCTATAAAAAAATCATCGAAAACGCAAAGGTGCAAAAAAAACACATGGCGATGAAAATCATAATCGGCATGCGCGGATTTCTGCGCGTGGTCGGACTGGGCGTGCTGGTCCGCAAAGTGACAAAACCGATTCACGAAGTATTCGGCGGACGATGCAAAGTTCTGGTATCCGCCGGCGCAACCTTAAAGCCCAGGGTGCGGAAGTTTTTCGAAAGATTGGGATTTGTCGTCGGCGACTGCTATGGGCTGACTGAAACAACCGGGCCCGGAAACTTTAACTTTAAATTCAAAATGGACGACGGGTCAACGCACCATGCGGGGCCGCTGCCGGGGAATGAAATCAAGATTCATAATCCCGACAAGCGCGGCATTGGCGAAGTCTGGGTTCGCGGAAATCTGGTTATGAACGGATATGTAAACAATGACGCCGCGAATGCGGAATCTTTTGAAGACGGATGGTTCAAAACGGGGGACTTGGGGAAATTTGGCGCAAAAAACCGTCTGATAATCAAAGGCCGAAAAAAACAGGTCATAATCCTGGACAGCGGCAAGAACGTTTACCCGGATGAATTGGAAGAACTATACATGATGAACGACGAAATTCTTTCTGCCGCGGTTCTGGAACGCACAATCAAGGGAAAGGCCGTCGCATACGGGGTATTCCAAGTAAAACCGGGAACATCGCTTTCAAAAATCAAATTGCTGACCAAGGCGTCTAACCTGATGATCGCACCATACAAATGGGTTAATCATTTCGCGATAACCGAAGAAGAGCTGCCCCAGACATCCGCAAAGAAAATCAAGCATCACGAGATAGCGGCAATGCTGGACCGCGGCGAATTCCCGGAAAGATCGGAATGATCAAAGGGCTTGCAATGAAGTCTAATCAACTAATTTTATTATACGGCATGCCTTCTTCGGGAAAACTTACCATGGCTAAAAGACTGCAATCCGAAGGCGCGCTGTTAATGGATAACCATTATTTCCGCGACTTTGTGCGTCCTTTTGTGGAACTGGGGCCGGAAGATTGGGATACATATACCCGCGGCGTTGCAAAAATTCGCAGCGACTTTTTCGAAATACTTGGGCAATTGTATCCGAAAACGAACCACACCAGATATCTTCTGACGAATGCCCTTTTCGAACAAGACGGGGAAATATTGCAACAATTTATAAAACTGGCATCCGATATAAAGGCGGAATTCATACCGATAGAGCTTTTGGCAAAACCGGAAGTGCTAAAATCCAGATGCCAGACAAAAGCAAGGGAAGACCGCGGAAAGATCGCATCGCCGGAAATAATGGACAATGTATTAAAAACAAACAAACTTATCGATATTCAACATCCTAACAAACTGTCTATCGATGTGTCTGATCTTGATGAAGCGCAGACATATGATAAAATAAAAAACCATCTGGCAAAGTTTGACTAACAAAAAAACGGGCATAAAATGCCCGTTTTTTACATCAAAACCTTTGGCGCCACAGCTTGAACTTTATTTCCAAATTATCAATCGGATATGATTGCAAAAATGGCAGTATCACCTGATTGCCCGGCGCGGCCGCAGCGTCGGATGCATCCAGAACGCCTTGCCAGTTTATATCCTTTGGGTCGCTTAGGCTGATTGAAATCATTCCGTCAAGCAGTTCAGAATCATTGTCATCAACCGGCGCATCCAGACCCTTTTTTTCCGCATATGCTTCCTGGTAACTTTCAACACCGGCGTTCCCTGTCCCGGCCGCGGCCGGGACGTATGCGTCTTCTGCTGACGATGCGGGTATCGGCGCCGCAATCGCGATTAAGATGCAAATCTTTTTCATCATGCAATACATTGTAACATAATGCACTGTTTTTTAACAAGAAACAAATCAAACGATAAAAAACTGACGGAATTGCTCTGATTATTTTATATTTTGACAGGTCCTGATTGCCATTTGTGCAATATCACGACCATTGTTAAAATTGTAACCATCGACATTTAATGTTTTTTGTTTATTGTCCATTCGTATTTTCATGGCGCGCCCCATACAATATTCTTGGGTCCCATGACCGCGTTCAAGTATATATTGCGCATCATGTTCAAACATGGGCATACCATGATAATGTAAAAATCCCATCCCCTGTGGCCATGCATAATTATATAATGCCGCAAATACTGCTGCTGGGCTTTTATTCGAGATATCTATAATATCCGGCGAATTTTCGATACATCCATAATTCTTAACATCTTTTGTATTTGGCGATATAATTCCAAGAACAGATTGTCCAAAATCGCATCTAAATTGCCAAAAGAACTCACTTGATACTTCTTTCTGCCACGACAATGCTTCTGGTATTGATTTATGCACCAATGAATCTGAGAAATCATGTGACGCAAGCGCCATGCGGAATAATAATAGTAATTCAGCAACGTTTACATTTTGCGGAACATTCTTTGCAACAAACGAAAATACTTCTTTCAAATCATTATAATCGTCAGACTTTGTATTTGTATCAGTAGCGATTTTTGAAATTACTCTTGGCGCATCGTATAAAATGTTGCTGTTTCTATTTACGGGGAACTTATCAGCGAAATACTGTTTCGCACCAGTTATGGCATGCGGGTGCGTTATCATTGTCATTTGACACAATAAAGATTCCAGGCGTTCATTCGAAGCATTGCCGATAACGTATTCTTGTGTATTGAAAAATGTCTGTATTGTTTGTTCGCGTTTGCTGAGTTCAGAAGATTTTGTTTCGTAATTATATTTTCTTTCATTATCAATACCATGTGAATATTTTAATAATGCCAATTCAATAATATCATCGCAATCAGCAGGTTTTATATTCTTCAATTCAGATTGGATCACATCGTTTAGTTGCAAAGGGTCAACATTTTTTAACTTTTCAACAATATCATTTGCCTGTTTACAATTTGGATATGCTTTTCTTAATACTTCGCGCGCTTCTTTTGATACGGAATACCAAAAAGCATCAAATCCATCATATTCTGGTTTTATCACAGATATAGCATCCTGAACTGCCTGTGCTTGGGATTGTTCAGGCAATGCAGCAATCAGATAGTCAATAATGGATGCAACAGTCTTATGATGATGTTTGACAATATATACAATATCTTTTGGTTCTAAACATTCATGTATTATTTCTGGCCATAAAAATTGCGGTATGCCATCAAATTCTTCCAAGAAATCTGATTCTGGTTGTGGATGATTGCCGGTGGATAGCAATTTCATATACATTGTAGTCATCATAAGTTTCATGCGGTCAACAAAAGCCCAATACTTCTTACGACATAACATATCGTCAGACGCCATAAATACGGCACCCTTATCTATTCCACCTTTAAGATTCAACTTTAACAACTCTCTTGCCTTTTCAATAGGCAACAGTTTGGTCTTTTTATATAAATGATCAAAGTCAGTAATCATTATTTCCCCTGACATTCTTTGCGTAACTTCATTGCATGGTCATAATATAATTTACCCGCCATAAATCCGTTGTTTTCTAGTATGTTTAATGAACCTAATATATTTGAAACATTTGGGATCGACAAATCGATCATTGCCTCGTTACGACATAAAAAATTTGGACCAACCATTTTAGATTTTTCAAACGATGCGGATATGATCTGACTATTTTTTGTCTCTACTATTATACGATTGCCAACTTTGATACATTTATTCCCTGCTGTATTTATCGCAACAGATGTCTTTTCATCTTTTATTTCTGCTTTGAATATATCAAGAAAACTATCTTTAAAATCTTTATCAATCTGTTTTATTCGTTTTTCGTCATCTTCTTCTTTTGTATCAAATATAAAATAATCCAACACCATTTGATGGCCGGGATTCAATTTGATGATTTTAAAATCTTTGACGACAAATCCATCGCCATAATATGTGGCGTTTATTTCATGGTTATATCTAACAATCTGGTCGCCTATCAGCAAAAAACCATCCGGAGGCCTGACATTCCCAGTTGTAAAATCTACATTAAAATAACCTTTGATTGCGGCTGATAATCCGGGATATATATTATCAGGATTGCTATTAAATGTATTATCACAAGACTGGACAATATGGTTATATCTGTTTTTTATTGATATAGACCCGCCAGTTTTTATAATTTGTATTGATATCACGGACGTTCCGTATGCATCTTCACGTGATGGATTTATAAAGTTTTTTCGTAAAATCGTTTCAACATCATGTTTTACAGCATTTATAATATAATAACGCTCAAATCTTGTTGGGTCGTTAAATGTACAAATTTCTTCGCCATTTTCAAAATATATTTTAATTGAATTTTGCTTTTTTAATGTATCGGCATGAAAAGCATTGTATCCCGCTTTATCTAATAAATCGAACGGATTCTTGGTAGACTTCTCATTGATGTCTTTTATATCTTTTAAGGAATTCAAATATGGCAATAGCGGTTTTGCATCACGACCTGCAAATCTCACAATTTCTGGTAAATTTTCAACATCAAAAATACCATTATCAAAATTTCGAATGGTTCTGGCGAATGTCTCGCCATTTTGTTTTTTTATAATATCATAAACCGTTTTCATGGCACAATCATAATACAATTATAGCTTTTGTCAACATAAATCACTTAGAGCAAATGACTAAATGTCATTTGCTCTGATGTAAAAATACAGACGGAAAAATCCAATATAGACAGAATTTTGATATAAAAAATGGCTTTCAAATTTCTCTGAAAGCCACTATTGTCTTGGTGGGTCGGTATTCTGTTCGCTAATTTCCCATACCTGAATTCATAAATACAGGGTATTTACAGGGAAAATTGTGCATTTTATTGGTTAAATTTACCTTATTAATCATGCGAACACACCAGAAATCTGCTGGTTTTCTATACAAAGGTTTTGCATCGTCCAAGCAAATATAATCATCAGTATTTATTGCCCTTATAAAAGAGCTCTTACCGCTACAAGAAGTGCCTATGATGAATATTAACCAAGGATTCATTAGCTGTTGTTCTCCATAAACCAATCCACGAATATATTCAGGCTTCCCTCTGATTTCCCACCAGAATAATATTGATTAACTTCTTCTTCGGTCATTTCGGCCATTACCTTTTGAAATCTTTCAATCCAAACTATTTTCCACAGGACAGACCAAGCAAGCGGCGAATCCACAGAGCTAACCGTTTCTGCGATTGATACTTCGCCGCCTTTGCGATGAAATTGATGTTCTTTCCCGTTAACATCTATATAGGTAGCCGTGCTTACAAACTTTGCGTTCCTATTAGATACTCCGTCCATCAGTTTTATGATACCATCGGCACCAAGCGTCTTATTTGAATACTTTGTATAAACACCCGGAAAGCCTTTTAAAACCTCAATAGCAAAACCACCATCTTCTACCAACACGGGCTCTCTTAACTGTTCAAATGCCTGACGCGCCTTGAATAATGACACTTCGGCAACCGTATCTGCCTGCGGTTCTATTAAGTCCAGATTGGTCGGTACAATTTCGATATCAGAACGTCCCTTGGATTCAAAATAGCTTTGCAGCGTCTTTGCCTTTCCTGTATTTGATGTAATAAAATGTACTTTCATTATGCTTCCTTTTCTATCTGAACGGCCAATAATCCATGTTTTTCTTGGTCTTTTGCTGAAAACCAGCTGTTTATGTATATAACCTGTTCTCTATCAAGACCTAACTTTCTAGCAAGAATATCTGAACTTTCCGCCTTTATTATCTGTTTTACAGAAATAATCATAGTTTCAGCAGTTTCTTTGTTTGTATATTTAATAAGATTGCCAGATTTCAAGCCTTGACGCTTAGAATCATCTAGGTAAAATTTGAGGTGTTTCGCACCAGACTTAATTAAATCGAAAGAGTCTTTATCAATTATAGATTCATGGTGAATAACCATTGTTCACCTTTAATTATTTCCACAATTCTAGATCAAAATATCCAAAAATCCAGCATTTTCTGAAAAAATCATACTTTTTATCAAAATGCCGATGATCATGAGAGAAATTAGCCTGTGTAGAATTAATTTATCTCAGACGGCATATGCATATTTCAACTATCGCCTAAAAAATCAATACAATTAAAAACATCGATATTCTGCGCGTGGCCCAGAGTCACACACTTGGCAGAATGGCGCCGCTTCCTGCGGATTTTGGAAGTGTGACTCGGTCAAAACGGCCATTACATAGAAAGGGGTATATATGCGCCAAGAATCGCAAGCATCGGAGCCATACCGCAGTCATGGCATAAAAATCCCGCAGAACTGCGGGACAATCTTCAATCTACGCGAGAAATTATACCTCTCGCAGAGTCTTGGTGGAGTTGCAGGGATGGCTGCTCGCGCTGCTCGCTAGCACTCGTAAGGCATGCGCCTTGTTTGCGCACGCCAACTCGTACGCGAACCCCTCGCCGCTTCGCGGCTCTATCGGGTTCAAATCCCAACAGCACCAACAAAAAATATGACCGCCTTGCGGCGGCCATATATCCTGGTGGAGTTGCAGGGATTCGAACCCTGGACCCAGTGATTAAAAGTCACTTGCTCTACCAACTGAGCTACAACTCCGATGTAGCGGATTTTGACATAATTAAAATATGATGTCAAATAAAAAACGAGCAAAGAGCGAATTTAGCATTATAAAAAATAGTTCCGGCGAAAAGCCAAACCCCGCAGGTTGATTGGGCTTGCGGATGATTTATTTGATGGACGAGATTTCTATGTCCGATATATGTCGGATTTTTATCAAACTTCATATTTGAATCCACCACGACTCCATAGCCACATAGGAGTATGAGCATCAATCGGCGATAAATCTGTGCCTGTCAACAATTTTTGCCATTTTGTCGCCAATTCATCGCGAATATTCGGGTTTTGTGCTTCGGCGCTAGTTATCAAGCCTAATTTTTCGCTTGATTGAATGACATGCGTGTCTGGCGCAACGGTAATAAAATTCCGATTCTTAAATTTAGCATCCGTATATTGCTCCACAACATACAACCAATAATTAAGAATTTTTGCCCCACCTAAATATGGAAAATCTTTTTTATGCGCTAAGACATAATCCTTAATTTGCTTAATATCATAACCATTTTTTATAAACAAATTACGAACATCTCCACTAAAATCATACGCTATCGTACTTGATATTGTTCGCCAAATTTCAATATGTTTGTTAGGCTGTAATGCAACTTTATATTTCAACAACTTTTCCTGTAATTCATCTTTTGACATTTTAACAACCGCCGTTGGATTAAATATATCCGACGTTTTAGAATCTTTATAAGACTTGTTAGCTGCTTCCCACAGTTTATAAGAATTCCGTTGATAGTTTAATGCCATAGGCAAAGTAAAATAGATGTAATTTTCTGCCACAGAAACATCTAGTCCCGGATTCTCATCCTCTGGCATAACTTCTCCGCCAAGTTTGCCAGACTTATGCAAATCTAGCAATTTATAAACTTTATCCAAAATCGATTGATTCATTTACTATTTCCTCTCAAAAAAGGATACGAAAAACTAACTTAAAAATCAACCATTTTGAAATAATCAGACATTAAATAGTTTCATAACTTTTGATGTATATCTGAATTCTATGCCCGGTATACGTCTTTTAATCTGCCCCATCGCGGCTCTTCCCGTCCAATAATCCCATTAAGCCGTTTTGGGTAGTCGCAAGTCAAACCTACCATGTCAACCCGTCCCCTCCTTCAAATGCTGGAATTATAAAAAAAACCGCCTTTCGGCGGATTTTTACTAGTCGCGTATTTCTTCTACTTCATCAACTTCACTAACTTTTTCCCCAGCCTTGTTGGCGAACTTTGCTTTCTTCCAGACAGCCAGTTCCTCTTTGGTGATGCAGTCGTCGCCATTCGCGTTCGCGGCCATGACTTTCTGCAACATTTCCGGGCACTTTATTTTAGAAACATCCAGACATCCTTCGACAAATGCAAAGCGCATATGTTTTTTCATGCCGTGATGGCCGCAGCAGCAGAATTTGCACGCCGCAAAGCCCAATGCAAAGATAATCGCGAAGATAATCAGCTTTTTCACAAAACGCCAGAATCCGCCGCGACATCCGCACGCGCAACCGCAGTTACAAACGGAATCCGCCACTGGGGCAACCGCTTTGGGCGCCGGTTTCGCCGCTGCCTTTGCAACAACTTTTTTAACAGTTTTTTTAGTCATAATTCCTTCCTTTTGGTTTTGACAACTTTATCGTATATGAAAAAGAATATTTTCGCAAGGGGAATTTTTTCAAAATGCATAATGTTGAATACGCAAAGCGCAATTGCGTATTTAACATTATAATAAAAAAACCGCCTTTCGGCGGTTTTCTTAATTCAGCGTATCTTTCAGAGCTTTGCCGGCTTTGAATTTCGGCTGGATGGACGCCGGTATTTTTATGGCGGCGCCGGTCTGCGGATTGCGGCCTGTGGTCGCTTTGCGCTTTGCGGTTGTGAATGTTCCGAAACCAACCAGGCGGACTTCGCCCTTCTTTTTCAAAACTTTGGTAACAGTGTTGATGAACGCATCCAACGTTGCACCAGCAACGGCCTTGGAAATTTCAACTTCGTTCGCAATCGCTTCAATCAGTTCTGCTTTATTCATGATGTTCTTCCTTTGTAGAGTTATGTTTTCCAACCGATTTTATACTTCGGTTATCTAATAATAAAGAAAAAAAGACCTATCTGTCAAGAGCAATTTTAGAGTGCACAATTATAGCGTTCGCACGTACCGGCCTTGACCCCGGAGTATTGGATTGGCACAAAACAAATTTACCCGGCGCGCCCATGACGCCGACCGTTCTGAAACTGTTCGGCGAATGCATCAATACAGTCACGATAATTGTCGCCCAAAACAGCGATTTTCCAAGGAAAAATGGAAATTTATAAACCTTTTCTTCAAATTTATCCTTTATAAGGTTTTGATACACCGACCACCCCAGGGACGCCAGAAAAAAGATGAAAAAGAAAAAGAAAACCATCATCAATTGATTGCGGAACATCATCAGCCCGCGCGCAATTTCATCAAATACAGAATCCGCCGCAGGACACACGAATAACGCAATGTCCCGCGCCGAATCGGGAAGATTGTGAATCGGGGCGGTCGGCGTCACGGACAATCCGAATGATGCGGCGATTATAATCGCGATAACAGCCAGCGTGGAAAAAAGAGCAATCGGTTTCATGATAAGCGCATTATACATGCAATAAACCGCAAAAACAAGTTTCTTCTTGATACCGGACGGTTCTTGTTTTACAATCCGCCCGCTACATAATAAGGGAATTACATGACATACAATGATATCCGCAAGTCGTTTTTGGATTATTTTGCATCCAAGGGCCATAAAATAGTGCCGTCCGCGTCGCTTATTCCGAACGACCCCACCCTGCTTTTCACCGTCGCCGGAATGGTCCCGTGGAAAGGAATCTTGCAAGGAACAGAACCAGCGTTCGCGCCACGCGTCGCAGATTGTCAAAAATGTATCCGCGCGGGGGGAAAGCATAACGATCTTGAAGACGTCGGATTTGACGGACGGCATCATACTTTCTTTGAAATGCTGGGCAATTGGTCTTTCGGGGATTATTTCAAGCAGGACGCGATAGAGATGTCTTGGGAATTGCTGACCCGCGTTTGGGGGCTGGATCCCGAACGCATTGTCGTGACGACCCATCAAACTGACGACGAGGCGACCGAAATTTGGAAAAAAGTCGCTGGTAAAGACGCAATTCGACTTGGCGATAAATCCAACTGGTGGGCGGCCGGGGATACCGGCCCTTGCGGACCGTGCACGGAAATGTTTTATGATTTCGGCCCGGATATTCCGGGCGGGCTGCCCGGGACGCCCGACGAAGACGGCGGGCGCTATGTCGAAATATGGAACGACGTATTCATGCAATTTGACAGAGATGCGAATGGAAATCTGACCCCGCTGCCAAAGCAAAATGTTGATACCGGCGCAGGGCTTGAACGTGTAGCGTCAATATTACAGGGCAAGCTGGATAATTATGATACCGATTTGTTCATGGTGCTGCGCCGCGCGGTCACAGAACTGACAGGTGTTTCAGAGACGCCGGAAAATCGGCCGTCGTTCAAAATCATATGCGATCACCTGCGCTGTGTGGGATTTGCGATTGCCGACGGGATAGAGCCATCCAATGAAGGCCGCGGATACGTCATACGCAGAATATTGCGCCGCGCAATGCGGCATGGGCAGATACTCGGCGAAAAAGATTCAATAAAAATAACCCAGAATCTACTTTCCGGGCTTTATCCAGCCCTATGTGAACAGATGGGATCCGCATATCCGGAACTGATTTGTGAAAAGGAAAGGGTTGTTAAAACAATTGAAAATGAAGAGAATTCTTTCGCAAGCATGCTGGAAAATGGGATGAAATTGTTACGAAACGAGGTTCATGAACTGCAATCCTTGACAATATCCGGACCCGAAATGGCAGCAATAGATAATCCCGGAGAGAGGCGACCAAAAGATTTTGCGCGTCAAATCCATGAAAATTACAAAAACAATTCCACCTTTGTTTTCCCGGGGAGAAAGGCCTTTCAATTATATGACACATACGGTTTTCCCCTGGATCTGACAAAAATGATTCTGAAAGAAAAATACGACATCTCGGTTGACGAAGAAGAATTCAACAAAGCAATGGCGGAACAAAAAGAACGTTCGCGCGCGGATACCAAGGGAACAAAGACGCTGTGGGAATCGCGCATCGATTTGCCTAAAACAGATGACGGCGCAAAATATAATGTCTTACAGCCTGGCAAACCGTTTAATTTCGCGACTGGAAAAGTGCTTGCTATATTAAAAGACGGCGCATTCGTTGAATCAGCGGATACAGACGACGAAGTTGAAATCGCGCTGGACAGAACATCTTTCTATGCGACGATGGGCGGTCAGACCGGCGACGTTGGAAACATGGTCAAATTTACAGAACACGAAGTTAATAATGAAATATTCAAAACGCCGGACATGAACGTTTTGGAAACATTCCCGGTTGACGGGATTGTTGTTCACAAGGGAAAATTAAACGCGCAATTAAATGTCGGGGACGCGGTTTCAACCTTTATTGATACAAATTCGCGCATGCAGATTGCCCGGGCGCATACGGCGGCGCACTTGCTCCAGGCCGCGCTTCGCCGCGTCTTGGGCGACAGCGTGGAACAGCGCGGATCCAAGGTTGCGCCCGATTCCGTGCGATTTGACTTTTCTTACCCTAATGCCATGACGCCGGAACAAAAGGCCGCGGTTGAAAAACTGATAAACGAATGGATTGCGGCGGATTTGCCAGTTGAAACCAAATTCCCGGCAACTGTGGACGAAGCAAAGGCAATGGGCGCGATGGCATTATTCGGCGAAAAATACGAAGACGGAAAAATCCGCGCAATATGTGTTGGCGACGTGTCAACCGAACTGTGCGGCGGAACGCATGCAATGCGCACGTCCGAAATAAAGGCCGCGAAAATTAACAGCGAAAAATCAATCGCATCCGGCATACGCCGCATAAAAATGTCTGTTGGGGACGCCGCAAAATAATTTTATTACAAAAGGACGCGTCCATGAATAATATTGAATCTTTAATTAAAAAATTAAGTACGGCGGAAAATATTGTCATCATCACGCACAATAATCCAGATGGCGATGCTTTGGGGTCGTCACTGGGGCTGGTCGAACTGATTCGCGATAATTTTGGAAAAACCGCGCCGATAATTCACACCGGTAAAATTCCGAAATTTCTTGACTGGATGCCCGGACGATACGAAGCGGTAAAAAAAGCCGAAGACATCGCGGATGATTTTATCCCGGATTTGGCGATAATGGTGGATACATCCGGCGGAAATACCGGCGATGAATCCATGGCCGTATTCAACCGTGCACGTGATTCTATCAAAATCGATCATCATCAAACGTCACCCGATATCGCGAATCTAAATATTCATAAAATCGTAAACTCCACCGCGGAAGTTATTTTGGAAATTGCGCACGCCGCAAATTGGAAAATCAACACGATTGCCGCAGATTGCCTGTATACCGCGATTTCCAGCGATACGGGCCGCTTCAGTTGGGTCGACGATCCATCCGCGTTTGACGCGGCCGCCGATTGTATGCGGCATGGCGCGCGGCCGCGCGATATCGAAGACAACCTGGCGATAACAACCAAGGATAATATTCTGGCAAACGCAAAAATCATGATGAATGCAGAATTCTTGTTTGATAACCGGCTGGCGATATCAACCGTGCCCCTGGCGGATTATGCAATGCTGGATGGCAAGGGCGGACATGCAATGGAATGGTTGCGCACGATTGACACTGTGGAATATGTGGCATTATTGAAAGAACCCATGGAAAACATCATTCATATATCATTGCGCAGCCGCAGGATGGACGTGAATAAAATCGCGGCAAAGCTGGGCGGCGGCGGACATCTGAACGCAGCGGCGGTGCGTCTGAATACAGATTTGGAAACAGCGAAACAAATGATTCTGGCCGCATTTGCAGAAGTGTTATAATTTCTATTGATAATTCTTTTTTAATATCGTATAATCGCCGGCAAAGGGCAATTTATGCCTAAGTGTTATTAATAACAACACGTGCCCGAATGGGCAACAACCCCCCGCAATCTCTGGCAGATTCACTTTTGATAAAGAAGCTTTCTTTATTGACAATGAATTTTTCCAGAGATTCGGGGATTAATCGTCGCGCGGATGCGCGGCAAATAATAATCGTTATTCCCGCAAACGGAATGACAATATAAATAATGGAAAAAATAAAAAATGGTAAAACTTAAAAAAGACAAAAACGAAAACAATCATATCGGAAACCTGCCCTTTCTATCCAACGGAAATGACTTTATGGATGACGACAAAGCCGTCGCGATCGCGGCGACAAAACCGGCGAAGAAACATCAAAATGCCGGCGCGGGTAAAGGCGCGGGCGCCATCAAATCCGATACCAGCAAAATAAACTCTGTCGATCCGAACGACGATACTTTATATTTCTTTGCCCTGGGCGGACTGGAACACGTCGGCCAGAACATGTATGTGTATAAATACAAGGGCAAGTATCTGGTGGTGGATGCGGGAATGGGATTTTTGGAAGGCGAATTCGAAGGCGCGGACACAAAATATCCGGACACAAAATTCCTGGAAAAACACAAGAAAGACGTCGTCGGATTCATAATCACCCACGGGCATGAAGACCATACCGGCGCGCTGAAATACATATGGGAAAAATTCCGCGCCCCGATATATTGCACGCGGTTTGTGGAAAATTTCATGCGCAAGACTTTCAATGGCGTCGGCATAAACACCAAACCCGATGATTTCCGCATATTCAATCACAACGGCGACAAATTCAACGTCGGCCCGTTCGAAATCGAAACTTTCCACGCGTCGCATTCCGTGCCAGAGGCAAATATGGTCATCATCAAAACCGCCCAGGGAAAAGTGCTGCATACCGGCGACTGGACATTTAACGATGACAATCCTATTGAACCCATGACGAACTATGCGCGTTTGAAAGAAATCGGATCAGACCCGGAATTGCTGGCCGTTGTCGGCGATTCAACCGAAATCGCGCGCCAGCCGGTGCAAACGACAGAGGTTCAAGTTCGCGATACGCTTACCGAACTGTTCAAAAAAGCGCCCGGGCGCATCATTATCACCGGTTATTCGCGCAGCTTGTCGCGCCTGAAAATGGTGGCAGAGGCCGCCAAGGCCGCGGGCCGCGTTCCGGCGATCAAAGAACGCAGCAATTCGCGCGCTGTGCCGTATGTGGGGCTGCCCGAATTCCGCGAGATTGGAATCGAATACGGATATCTGAATAAAGACGATCTGCTGCTGCATCGGGATATCAAGGACCTTCCCGCTGAAAAACAAGTCATATTCCTGACCGGGTCCCAGGGCGAAAAATACGCCATGCTGACGCGCCTGTGCAAGAATGATGTGAAAGAGTTGCAACTGCAACCGACGGACACCGTGATATTCAGCGCGATCGTGATCCCGGGCCGCGAAAAAGACGTATCGTTTCTGTATAATGCTTTGGCGAAAAAAGGCGTGCATTATCACACTATCTTCGACACGCCGAACCTGCATGCGAACGGACATGCCGGGCGCCCGGAATTCGAACGATTCTTTGACATGGTGCACCCGCAGACAATCATTCCGATGCACGGCGAATATGTGTCGGAAATGCTGCATGCAAAAATGGCGATGGAACGCGGCGGCGCAAAGCACATGATGCTGGTGAAAAACGGCGAAGTCATCGCGATGCGCCGGAACGAAGCGCCGTATGTAACGGAAACCGTGCATACCGGCAG
The DNA here is from genome assembly GCA_031265235.1 of Rickettsiales bacterium. Taxonomy (GTDB): domain Bacteria; phylum Pseudomonadota; class Alphaproteobacteria; order Rs-D84; family Rs-D84; genus WRCC01. The sequence continues at coordinate 3,046 of JAISCX010000010.1, read as the reverse complement.
CATCATTCTGGAAGGAGAAACCGAATACAACCACAATGACCCGGTTTTCAAGGCGCGTAAAAGCGTCATGCTGAATGGCGCGGTATTTGTGACGTTGCCGGTGGACAAGAAAGGATTTTTGAAAGGCGTTCCGGAAGTGTCAAGTGCGGGAATCTTTGAATCCGATCAGACGGGGGTCATGAAAAAATCCGTGCAATTGGCCATCACCAAAGCGATCGACGGACTGTCAAAGCATGAACGCCGTGACCAAAAGAACCTGGAAATGACGGTAAAGACAGCAGTGAACGGCGCGTTGCGCCCGCTGATCGGCCGCATGAAAAAGCCGAATGTCACAGTGCATTATGTGATGAAATAATCCTTTTTATCAAAGCGGATGGACTTTTTAAAGATGGAAAATATTAAAATAGTGCCTTTCGGCTGTCGGTTGAACACGCTGGAATCAGAGAAAATCCGCAATATGCTGTATGACGCCGGCATGCGGAATGCCATAGTCGTAAACACATGCGCGGTTACGGCCGAAGCGGAACGCCAGTCCCGTCAAGCAATACGAAAACTTTCCCGTGAAAATCCAGGGGTGCCGTTGTATATTACCGGTTGCGCCGCCACCCGCGCCCCGGAAAATTATTCCAAAATCAAGGGTGTCGCTGCTGTCGTTTCTAACAAAGACAAATTGGATATGCATGCTTATGGGGTAAAACCATCAAAAGAGAAATTTTCTTCCCTTTTTCTTTTTCCGCCTTCTCTTTCCAAGGGCTTTGTCCAGATTCAAAACGGATGCAACCATAATTGTGCATATTGTATAGTCAGCCGTCTTCGCGGCAAAAACGTGTCGTTTCCATACGAAAAGATTCTATCCGATGTCCGCGCTTTGGTTGCGAACGGGTATCATGAAATTGTTTTGACCGGGGTTGATATTGCGGGATATCGGGGCGACACGGGCGGGGTTCGCGAACCGCGCCTGTCAGACCTGTGCCGCGGATTGCTGCGCGATGTTCCGGACTTGCGGCGTTTGCGATTGTCTTCACTGGACCCGGGCACGGATTTGCGGCCAATTTCTGACCTGATGCGCGAAGATTCGCGAATGCTGCCGCACATGCATCTTTCAATGCAGTCCGGTTCCGATACAATTCTGGCAAAAATGGCCCGCCGGCATAATGCGCGAATGGTTCGTGAATTGATGAATTATGCGAAAGAAATTTCTTTTTCATGGGATCTGATTTGCGGATTTCCGGGCGAAACGCCGGAACTATTCAATGAAACATGCGACTTGATCAAAGAACTGGGACCCATCCGCCTGCACGCGTTTCCGTTCAGCCCGCGGCCGGGTACGCCCGCCGCGACCATGCCGGATCAAATCGACCGCGCGGAATCAAAACGCCGCCTAAATATCGCAACGGATATCGCGCGTGAAAACATGCGCGCGTTCATGGTTTCGCAATATGGCAAGACGGTTCAAGTATTGGTGGAAGAAAACAATATCGCGCGCGATGCGCACGATATCCCGGTCATAATCAGCGGCGCAAAGATTCCCGCGCGAACGATTGCAAATGTTGAAATAACAGGAATAAGAAAAGAAAAAGAATTCTGTTTTGCCGGCAATATGCAAACCTGCGCTAGTCCATCCCAAAAACAATCTTCAAATTCTGTATAATTCTGCTGACGAATATGGTGCGGCCGACTTTGTCTTTCGCAACAAGCGGCGCGCGCGCAATTACGCGGCCGTTCAATTCCGCAATAATTTCCCCTACTTTGCCGCCCTGACGCACAGGCGCCGCGAACGGTTCGTCATATCGCGCCAGAACGCGCAATCCCGCAGTATTCGCGCCTTTTGCCAATGTCACCGCAAATGGCTTTGCAACTGTGGCGACAACATCTTTCTTTCGCCCATACCACAGCGGGACACGAACAATATCGTCGCCCGGCCGATAAAATACGCGATTTGCAGTCGTGTCAAAACCATGCTCTAACATGCGCTTCATTTCTTTTGCCAATGCGTTGTGATCCCTGGCGCGCATTCCGTTTATCACGCCGATCAGCCGCCGGTCCCCGTGTTTTGCCGTTGCCGCCATCCCATAACCGCCGCCGTCCGTATGCCCGGTTTTCAGCCCTTCCGCCCCTGGCATTATAAACAGCAACTTGTTATAGTTTACCGTATGCTGCGCGCCCCAAGTGACGCACCATTCATTTTTATAACCGCCGAATTCAAAACGCCGCGTTGCGAAAAGGTGATAAAATTCAGGATGATTGTCAACCAGGTATGCCGCCAAAGTCGCCAATTCGCGCGAAGTCATTAAATTATCAGGATGCGGCAGTCCAGAAACATTTCCAAAAGTCGATTCCCGCATTCCAATCGCGCGCGCGCGCTTTAACATCAAATCTGTGAAATTCCGCTCGCTGCCGGCGATGCGTTCCGCCAGCACGACCGCGGCGTCCCCGCCGGACATTACGATCGTTCCCGTAACCGCGTCGGCGACGCTTATCTTTTGACCGCGAACCAGGCATATTTTGCTGGCCGTTTTCCAGAGCGTTTTTTTATAGTCGGCGTTCTCTGACACGGTCAGCTGGTCCGTCATTTTCAGCCGCCCGCCCTTGATCGCGTCAAAAGTTACGGCCAATGTCATCAGCTTCAGCATGCTTGACGGCGGCATCAATTCATCCCCGGCCTTGTTCACAATAACAACGCCGGATGTCGCGTCAATTAAAAAAGCTGATTTCGCCGGCGTTGAAAATTCGGCATGTGCAGAATTTTCAACCGAACCGGCAAATATCAAACAGCAAATAGCGAATAATAATTTTTTCATGCCGTCAATATAACAAACGAAATTTGATAATGCAAGCAAGAGCTAAGGACTTCCGATAAATAAAGCTTGAAATTTCCCACAAATGCTGTATTATACACGTGTTTCGGGGAATTCCTGGAACGAGGCTTTACAACCTCTTTTTACTGGCGTCAGAAAAGACGAAAAAACTCCAACCGCTTGGTTGGAGGCCGCTGAATATACTGAATAAAGCGGGCAATTCCAGTAAAATTGTTGTAAACCTCCAA
>JAISCX010000023.1 GCA_031265235.1 Rickettsiales bacterium | reverse complement strand
GCCGGCCGGCCTGCCCCTGCCCTGCAAGATGTGCAGCCCCCCTGCGGGTGTCAGGGCGGCCTTGGCGATGCGCGCCGCGTTGTTTGCGCCGAATTTGGTTTTGTCGCCGGTCGTGTTTTGCCCGTCATCATCCGCGGCGGACTTTTTGCCGGCAATATTTTTTACGCGGGTTTCGCGTTCTGTGTTGTTTTCCATAATCTCATCCTGGACGTCTTCCATATCCTGATAAAATTTTTCCGCAAAATCCATGGTCTGCAAAAACGCCGCGTCGTCGTCCGCAGGGTTTGCCGAATCGCCCGCCCACATAAACCACATACCGTGGGAAACCACGTTTTCCTGGCCTTCCAGATTATCTGCGGACAATAACAGCAACGGCTTGAATTCTATATTGTTTGTGAATTCGCCAGTGGCGGTTTCGGAATGATCGTAAAAGTCTTTGACAAAGCTTACCGCGCCGAATAAAAATCCACCCACCGCTTCTGCCTTGCCAAGCGCGCCGACGTTTTTCATCGTGCTCATAAACAGCCAATCCCGGATTTTCCCGGATCTCATGCTGGCGCGCGCGACTTTATTCGCCTTGTCGATGGTTTTGTTTGCCCTATTGAACGCCCTTAATGCTTTTGCCGTCTTTATAGCGGCGTCCAGCGGTTTGGCTTTGCGCGCGACCACATTTCCTTTTTGCGGGATGCCGCGCATTTTTATCGTATCCCGCAATTTTACAAGATTTTGGAATTCCGCATTGGCTTCCTTGTATTTCCGGACATCGCCCGCTTTGTCAGCTTTTTCAATTTCTTCCGCGGATTTTCTTGCAGCGTTCAGCTCTTCTTCTATTTTCTTTGCGTCAAGGGAACTTTCTCCGGTGATTTTTGCGGCATTCGCTTCGGATTTGAATGAATTCGCGGCAAGGCCGGCTTCTTGCTCTGCCCTTTTTACGGCGTCTTCCGCCAATCCGATACTTTTGTTATAATTTTTTGCGTTCTTTTCCAGCCGCATTCTTTCCGCCGCTTTTTCTGCCTCTGTAACCAATTTTTTATTTTGCGTTATTGTTTTTTCTATTGCGTCGCTGCGCTGCTTTTTCAAAAGTTCCAGATTTTGTTTTCTTTTTGCAAGATTGCTTTCCAAATTTCTCCATCTCGTCAGAGATTTTCCAAGATCGCCCGCCTTGTCGGTTCCACCGATTAGTTTTTCCGCGTCCGCGACTTTTTCAATTTTTGAAAAATCCAGGACGGATTTGATTTTTTCGCCTTTCTTTGCCATTTCCAAAGATTTTTCCAGCTTTGCTATGGCTTGCAGGGATTTTTCATAATCGCGGACTTTTTCAATCTTTAGCATTCCGGAAATCACCCCGCGCAGGTTTTTAGCAGTCTTCATCATGCGCATTCCCTTCATTGCGCCCATTACCGCCGTGCCGGCGCCCATTGTGCCGACCGTCATGACGATGTCGGCGGTAACCTCTGCCCATGTTATCCATTGAAGATTGCGGTCGCCGGCGACATAAAAATCATTGCCTGTGAAAGCGCTTTGATCTTCGCCGACCGTGCGGTGCGCCGCGATGTTTACGATGTCGCCATCATCGGCCAGCGCGGATTGGCTGGTGCACATGGGCATCGTGATAATGCCGCCGAGCGCAAGCAGACCGCCGCCATCATTGTAATTGTGCGGATAAAAATCTTCCAGATGGTCTTCCAAGAATTTCAACGCGATTGTGTTATTCTTATATTCGCCAACATATTTATCCATGCTTCCCGCCTGGACAACCATTATTCCATACCATGCGGGTTCGGTGTTCGTCCAGATTGTGCCCGCTTCATCCGGCCCCACGCGCGCGGTCGCGCAGCTGCCGTCTATTGCCGTCATGGGCATGGTATAGTTAGAGTTTGCGCTTTGCGGACAAGTATTAGGCAGCCCGCGTTTTGAAGCGAGCAGCAGACGCTGTCTTAGAATCTTTGGCTGGGTCATATAATTTACGACAATCTCGCGCCCGTTCGGAAATATGTATGCGATGGCCGGGAATTGTATTGTTTCCATATCGTCAAGTGCGGCGACTTCGGGGCACTGCAATACTTTTTTTATAACGTCCACATTCTGAAAGTTTTGATAAATCCAGCCTTTGATTATGTAATCCGGGGCGTCTTTGGAAACGTTGTCTTCGGTCGCGATCAGGGCGTTCGCGAAAATCTTTTGCGCACAGGTGGGTTCTTGCTGCGTCATAGGTGGCGTGTCATCCCGGAAATTCGCTACAGGCGAATTATCTGGGATCTGGTCAGATTGGAAATTCGAAATGGTTCCGTCATCCAAAACATTTTCTATTTCCTGGTCTTGACCGGGATCCGGGTTTGCGGCAAATCCGCATCCCGGGATGACGCAAGCGCTGGTCGCGATGTAAAGCAAACATGCCGCGCAAAGAATTAGAATTTTTCTCAATGCAAACGTTAATGTAAATAATTTGATTTTTGGCATAAAAACAACCCTCTCTCGGGCTGCATTATATCAGAAATGCCATAACGGGCAAAGCGGTTTGTAAAGACGGTCCAATAAAAGGGCGGCTTTCCAGCCGCCCATTGCATATTACATTATCTGTATCCGTTCTCTTTTTCCCATTGTAACAGCAACTGTCTTTCCTCCGCCGACATTTTTATAACTCTTTGCTCGAACGCCTTTTTGTTTTCTTTTTTCAGTTCCATCAATTTTGGAAACTTGTCTGTTTTTTCCTTTACTTTTTCTGTGCCGCCGTTAAGCTCTATAACTTTTTGTTTTTTCTGCTTTTGGGCTTCTTCTTTTTGTTGCTGGATTTCTTCCTTTTGCTGTTGGACTTGTTCTTGCCTGGCGGATTCCTTTTGCTCTCTGCTTGGACCGGAACAGCTGGAACATGCGCCCTTGCCCAATAAAATAACAATCAGTATAACCGCGCCGGCGTATAACAGATATCTGCCGCCCAATTTTAAATAGCGTTTTATTTCCTGTTCTTTTTCTTCAAGTTTATCAACCTTGCTCTTGGTGGGCGTGTCTTGCTTTCCCATGATTTGTTTTTTCATAAAGTTATAGTCGTCTTGGGAAATGCCGCCGGCTGCAAGCAAATCAGTCAGCTCTTTCAACTGTTCAGCTATTGTGGGATTTCTTGGTTGAAATGAATTATATGGGTCTGCCATTTTAAAATTCCTTTGGTTCAAGCATATTATAGTATGTGTTTAATATTTGTCAAGTGGCATTAAATTTTATTTTGAATCCTATTTTTTCCGGGATTTTATTACAAATGATTCTGAACAAGTTGATATAGAATTCATTTCTATAAGCCATATTTCTTGTATAAATAATTAAAGACATCATTTTCGGTATATGCACTGTCGGTTGGAATGCAGTATTTCATGTATTCCATGTCCATCTTTTCTATGGTTTTTGCATATTCTTTTTCGTTTCTGCATATATCGTCGAATTGAAATGTTATTATCTTTTGGTCTGGGTCGGTGAAACGATAACGTACCTCTTTCGTTTTTTCGTCACGGTATGAAGAACTTGCCAAGGTTCCGTCCTTTACGCACATTATATTGTCATCAGACCCGATTGCTTCGTTGCATTCAAATGCGAAACATACCGCGGTTTCCCAGCCGTAAATTTCCCTTGCATACGCGGTTGCTATTTTTACAGCCTGGTGTGATTTTGCAGTAACATATTTTTCAAATGTCATGATTGCCGATTTCTCGGTATGCTCTTTTAAAACTTCTGCTCTGTTTGCTATCGCGATTGACCCGGTTTCAGGCTTTTTTCGATCAGCGTCGTCCTTGTTGAAAACTGGTTTAACTTTACTGCCACGGAATAAATCGCCCCCAGTGGTTATCCAATATGCAGGCAGTGAGAATTTTGTTGCATTGCCATTGATGTCCGTCATATTGAAGCTTTCAAATTTCATTGTCCAGGAATCACTGCTATCCCAGACATATTTTGAATCCAGTTCAGCAAATTTTTCGCATTTTGGGAATTTGGGTTCTTCTGTTGCTGGGGTTTCTTCTTCCTTTGTCGTATCATCGCGAATCGTCGACGGCTTTTGCGTTATCGTTGCTTTTTTTGATGCGTATTGGTCAATCTTGTTCTGTTTTTGCTGGGCGTTGAGATTTTTGCATTTTGTTCTTGCATCGTTGTTTAGATATTGCGTCAGCACGTTCCTTACGTTGAGATTGTCTTTTAAAGCGCTTTGCGTTATGCACGCAAGGGCGGCGTCACAAGATCTGGTTGCTTTATCACAGCCCGCATATGGTCCGGCCGCCGCGGATGCGCCCGGCCATGCGCCGATGCCAATCAGCACGCCTGCGGACAAAAGATATTTTTCAATACCCATGTTTTTTTCCTGTATCATGATTTTATTATTCCAATACCGTCGGACTTGTTACCATGCATGGCGAAGTCCAATTCCCGCTGCTCTGGCACGTCTGGGTGCCTATGTTATAGTTGGAATCCGTGCATTCCGATGTCTCGCCGATGTTATACCATTCGACCCTGACCACTCTGCCATCATCATTGTATATTTCGTATTTGCATTGTTTTTCCGGCGGGGTTTTGCCGCAATTTTCATGGGAAAGGACCATCTGTTCATCTTCCGATGCATTTTCGACCTTATAGCACTGGTCCGCCGGATCTGGGTCAACTTTCCGCCATCCATCGACTTTTATGCCCGTTGCGCTCTTGTTCCAATTGGCGCAGGCCGTTTTCAGCAGCGCCTCGTTTGTTTCTGTCATTTTTTTTGTCTGTTCGTCCCAACAAGTGGCTTGGTCATGCCTGCACCATTCGCAATAGTCAGACGCTTTAAGCATTTTTGCTTTGGCTTCTTCCAATAACGCCCGTTGCCGCATCGTTTCCGCTTGCGCTTTCATTTCGGTGGTTTCGCGGGCATATCTGTCCGCATCGGATTCGACGCGAATTGTGGAATAGACGCAGTTCTTTATGCAAACGCGCGAACCATTTTGAATCTCGTACACCGGCGCCCATTGTTCATAGCCTTCTTTCTGGACCGCAAGTTTTTCCTGGAAAGAAAGATCGTCATAAGTTTTTGGCATCGTTGCCGCGTAAATTCCGACGGGTTCCGAATTCTGTTTTTGCAAGTTTCCCATTTCCACGACGCGGCCGATCATTCCGCCCAGCCATTCCGGAGGATCCATTTTAAGAGGGTTCTTTAAAACCAATTGGCCGCCGCTGCCCGGCGCGCCCGCTGTGCCTGGGGTTGGAAATGCGGACGGATTCAGCGTCTGCGTATTTCTTTGATAATCGGCAAATGCGCCGTCAATATATCCGTTGCACTGCGTCATATAATTATGCCCCGGCTGGGCCGCCAAACCATTAATCACCGCGGGCCGTATGTCGGCGACGCGCAGACCGTGACAATTGTTCCGCCCCGCGCATTCGCTGGCGATAAGATAAGAAACCATGCCGCGGCAGTCGGCAGTGCCCAATTCCGTCCCCTGGGCATAAATCGGCACCGGCATGCGTTGGTTATAGGGACTTGCGGGATTGTAAAAAGGATTTGAAGAATACGATTGGACGTTTTGGATCAGTCCGGATTGATTATTCGCCTGGACATTGGTCCCGGCGCGCGGCGCGGCATCCGGAAAAGGAGCGGCATGCGCCGATACAACAAAGCCGTGCAAGGCGCAGAGCGCAGAGCACAGAGCATAGACAAGGCGTGACGGTTGTTTTTTCATATTCTCTCTAAGCTTTTATTATATCATAAAAAGCAAGGTTTATCCAAATAGAAAAAATTACGCGAAAAGTATGCGTCTTAATGAACGCTTGCGTTTGACGGATAAAAAGTCAGCTGGATGTTTTTCCATGCGTCGTATTCGGACGCCGGCAGCATTTTGAACGGCTGGCATGCGCCGACCGCCATGCGGATTGTTTCCAGAACGTACGAGAACGCCGGGTCCGTGTCGGCGCGGGCTGCCTGTTCGAACCACAGGTCGCGGACCATGCCAAGCTGATTCATGGTCAGATGCGCCACCGCCCGAATATCTTCCAGCCCCGGTCTGTCCTTGTCGAATTGCCAGCATCTGGTCATCGCGACACGCAGCGCATCGATAACCGACACCGTCATGGTGCGGTTCAATGCGCCTGTTTCACGATTAACGCGGACGATGGTCGTTGCTTTGGACGCATCCGGCTTTGGCTTTGCCGCCGAATCAGTCGTTGCGTTTTTTTCAAGCGGCTTTGACGCATCGTCGCCGATCATTTCTGCCTTTTTCTTGTTTTCTGTCTTTTGTTTTTTCTCTTTGGCTTCCTGTCTGAAAGCGTCGGTATTATACAGCAATGTTTCGGTGCCGGAAACCGTAACCTTGGACAAATCTATCTCATAAATCTGCACGCGGTCGGATGCGATGATTTTTTCAATCGGGCCCGCGATGAATACAAAGCTGGTCACCATCAACGCGATGATAATCAGATGCCCCGCGGCAGAGATGAGAAAGTTTTCCGATGAAGTTGTGATATTGTTTTTCATAAGCTTGCATTATGCCCTGCTGCGCACTTAATTATCGATTTTAGTGCGAAGACCTACTTTCTGGAAACCTGCATCTTTCAATGCCCCCATCATCGCCATTACCGCGCCGTATGACGCGCCCTTGTCGCCGTTAATCATGATCGCCAGCTTTGGATTTTCCCCGCGCATTGCGGCGGCCTTGCGAACAACGTCTTCGCGCGCCATCCGTGTCGTGCCCAGGAAATATCGTCCGCCCGAATCCACGCCGATTTGCAATGCATGGTCGTCGCCGGCCATTGCGGAATTGCCCGCCTTTGGCAAATCAAGATCAATCCCAGATGTCAGCATCGGCGCCGTAACAACAAACACCGCCAACAGCACCGTCATAACGTCAATCATCGGCGTCATGACAATCAGTGAATTCGAATCTATGGTTTTTCTTCTTCTGCTCATATTATTCTCCGAAATTTGCATTTCGTATTACGACTTTTTTAATTCTTTCGCCGCCATTTCCAGCTTGTTGTATAAGTCGTCTGACTTTTTGGAAAAATACTGGTAAAAGATTGCGGCCGGGATCGCAACGAAAAGACCCAACGCCGTTTCCCCCAGCGCCACGGCCAGCCCCGGCGCCACGACGACCAGCGATGTAGATCCGGTGGCGCCGACCGCCGCAAACAGATGCATTATTCCCCATATCGTCCCGAACAGCCCGATAAATGGCCCGACCGCCGCGGCCACGGAAAGAAACCACAGGTTTTTATCAAGCGGTTCTATCAACCTATCCGCAATCGTGTCCGGGTTGTCGTTTGCATGGATTTTTGATGGGCGCAATTTTTCCGCATTCCAAAGGCGGAGTTTTCCAACTATTATCGCCCAGGATATAATGCTGCCCGCGACCAGCACCAAAGACGTCGTGAATACCATCGGATCGCTTGGCGAAAATATTGATAAGAATGAAAAGCTGTTGTTCATGGTTGTTCCTTTGTTTGTTTTAAATACTTATTCCATGTTTCCGGAATTCTCTTCGGCTTCATATCCGCGCCGATGTATGCCGCCGTGCCGGTCAGCATAGCATAAATTTCATTGTTTTTCACGAATTTTTGTTCAACCTTTATCGATGCAGCGCCAATGTCAACCGCGCGTGTTTCAACGACGAATTCATCGCCCAGGCGCAAAGGGCGTTTGTATTTTACGGACAGTTCGCGGATTACGAATCCTATGTCCCCATCCGGCGGAACATGTCCGCGCATCCAATTCATTCGCGCGCGTTCGGCGATTTCAATATACCGCGCGTGATAAACTATCCCGCCCGCATCCGTGTCGGCATATGCAATTGAAAAAGGAAAAGCATGGGCCGTCACTTTACATCTTCTCTATCGCGGCAAGACATTCGGGGGAATTGTCTATGAATTTTATCAGCGCGTCGCAGTAAAACGCCATTTCCGCCTTTCTGGAATATTGGTCATACGCGACGATTCCCAATGCGCCCGCGCCGATGGCAAGCCCTATGATTCCGATTATTATGTTCTTTTTGTTCATCATTTTCTACCCGTTTATTGTGTTAATCCTTGAACTCTGAAAAATCGTCCCAACCCTGGGATATGCACAGCAGAACCAGATATCCGATTAGATCGGCGATGTCGTTCTTGCGCAGCTCTTTCGCGTTCTTAATCCGCGACAATTTGTCGTCAAGACGTATGTCTATTGAATTTTCCGCATCCTGTTTGCTGAAAATCCCGATCGGATTCAATGCAGAGTTTCCGTATTCCTTGTTCTTATAAACCAAGAGATCTTTCATCGCGTCGCAAACCTGTGATATTTTGTCTTTCATTTTATTTCTCCAGTCCAAGATGCTTATAACCCTGCTCTGTCAGCATGCGGCCGCGCGGGGTGCGTTGGATAAAGCCCTGCTGCATCAGATACGGTTCGATTACGTCTTCGATGGTATCCGATGGTTCGGAAAGAATCGCGGAAAGGTTTTCAATTCCGACCGGACCGCCGGCATAATGTTTGACAATCGCCGTCATGTATTCGCGGTCTATTTCATCCAGTCCGCGCGCATCTATGTGCAATTGGAACAGCGTTGTTTTGATTACATCGTTATCTATGGCTTTCTTTCCGACCGCCGCCGCAAAGTCGCGGGTGCGCTTTAACAGCCGGTTTGCGATACGCGGCGTTCCGCGGCTGCTGCCTGCGAGGATCGCGGCCGCGGCCGCATCGACCGGAATGCCAAGAATGCCCGCGCTGCGCGAAATAATTTTGGCCAGATCATTCGGCGAATAAAAATTCAGCCGCAAGTCAATTCCGAATCGGTCCCGCAAAGGATTGGACAACAGGCCCGTCCGCGTCGTGGCGCCGACAAGCGTAAACGGCGGCAGATCGATACGCACCGATTTCGCAGATGGCCCTTCGCCCAGCATGATGTCCAGCTTGAAGTCTTCCATTGCAGAGTAAAGAACTTCTTCGATTGCGGCAGGCAGCCTGTGGATTTCATCAATGAATAAAACGTCCATAGGTTCCAGCGCGGTAAGTATCGCGGCCAGATCGCCCTGCTTGGTCAGCATGGGCGCCGCCGTCGCGCGAAAATTCGTGCCCAGTTCGTTCGCGACGATATGCGCCAGCGTGGTCTTGCCCAATCCCGGGGGGCCGTAAAGCAGGACGTGGTCCATCGCTTCCGCCCTTGATTTTGCCGCGCCGATAAAGACCGACAGATTATTTTTCAAGTCGGTCTGGCCGACGAAATCGGACAGCTTTTTCGGACGAATCGTCACCCCCAGTTCATCCGGGATTTCTGGGTTTGAAAATCTTTCATTAGGTATATTCTTCATTCTGTAATCTTGGTTATGATTGTTATTATGTCTTGATTATGTCCTTTGCTTAATATTCCAAACATTTTAAGTATTTCCAAAAATATGCGTATATTGTCTTTGTCTATTATAAAATCCGCAGTTTCTTTTGCTTCCGCAGTGCGCCCAATGATCGGAGTATCAGATTTTAATTCTGTGACCGGGAAACAAAAATAAAGCATTGGCTGCACGCCGATGGCATATTGTTTCTCTGTAATTTTGATTTCCGTCATAACTTCATATCTTCCGAACTTATGAATCAGCATTGGGTATTTTACCTGCGTATAGGCAAAATCTATCCCAAGGACTTTTCTTTCCACTGGCTGGCTGCGCTCTATCGCAAAATTGTCCGGGTTGTCTATATAATCGGATTCGGTCAATTTTTGCAGGAATTCTTTTATAGAAAGCAAATCGCGTCTGCTAATGATTCCCCATTTATGAAAATAATATATATATTCGGATAGTTCGTATAAAGTTTTCTTTTTTCCGTTTGCCCCGGTAAAAATTTTGTCTTTTATGCTTGTTCGTTCAAGCTTTTCGGCGTCCGCAGTTATTACATCATATCCTATTTGCCATTCGACATAGCATGATTGGGAAAACGATTCCGACCGAGTGGAAACCGGCACGCCGTATTCATTGAAAAAACTGCGTTTCTTTATGCGCGTTTTATCAGTTCCTTTTGTTAAAGGAATCGCTATGTGCAAAGCTTTATTTGCGGCATCAATCTTTTTTATCCACATAATATTCTCCCAACAGGTCTTTAAAATATTGATGAATGGCCATGTCATAATTTATATTTTCATGACCAGGCGGCAGCAAATGCGACAAGAATTTATATTTTCGCAATGCGGTTACCAGAAACATATCCGCTATGGCGTCGAATTTCTTTTTATCGATCGGGATGTCGCTGTTGCCGAAATAATACGGAATATGCGCGGCGTAATCCTTGAATATGTCGGCATAGCAGTAAAGAGCCAATTTGTCGCGCGCGACACGAATTGAATTGCGAACTTCTTTTTCTGTAAATGTCCGTGTGCGCTTTAACGCGTTTATATCCCGCATGGTCCAAAAAAATGCCGCGGCATCTTTTTGTTCGACAAACCGCTGGTTTGGATATTTTGTAATATAGTTGCAAAGCCTGTCAAATTGGCTCAATTTGAAAGCTTTGACATTATCCGTTCTGAATTCATAATTTTTTATAAATTCATAGTCCATGCCTTTTCCACGCTTGTAAAGCGCGATTACGATTGGAAATTGCGTTGTTTTGGAAGTTGCGGAAAATTCCCCGCTGCTTACAATCACACTATCGATCAGCTTATAATTATTTTTGAAATTGCCCAGAGAGTCAAAATTCGCCTTTTTTATCAAATAAGACAACGGATGCAAAACGCAAATATAGTCAGCGCCCAGCTTGTTATAAGACAACAAAAAAGAAATCCCCATATCGCGATGGCGCAGGTCGGCATCTATCCCGCAAATTTCATGCTTGATTTCATTCCTGATAATTGAAGTCGTATCATTATAAGGGGGATTCCCAACAATTATGATTTTATCATTATTATTCAGACAATATTGATCGCGGCGGACATTTTGCAGACTATTGTGATGAAAAAACATGCATCCGTCGGGCGAATTGCTTGCCGCTTGTTCTATTGCGAATTTGTCGCAGTCCGCGCCTATGGAGTTTTGCTCTCTCAAAAAATTACCGTAACCGCATGAAGTATCAATGACTTTATGCGCCAGCATGTCCGGGATATTTCGACGCAGCATGTTATATACCATATCAACCAGGTGGTCCGGCGTGTAATAGCCGCCAAAGTTTATGGTGTCTTTATAATCAAGATGCGTTTGTTCTTTTGCCATCACAACAACTTGTTGTCTTCATTCTCGCGGCCGACATATGCTTTTACGTCGTCATATAATTGTTTTAGCGCGCCCTGGGCTTCGAACTTTGCGTTTGCGCCTTTGATGCGTATGGTTTCCAAATTTATCTGCGCTTGTTTTTTCAGTATCTGCGTAAGATGCGGGGCAAAGCCCAATGCGTCTTCGTTTTCTTGCGAACCTTGGATCAACAGACCCCGATTCGGCCGCGGCGACAGGAAAGAAAAATCGGAAATGCTGCAATCCGGCGATATCAGGGCAAATCCGGATACTTCGGGGCGCCGCATCATGGTTTGCAGCACATACCACGCGCCGATATGGTTTCCCGCCAGCCATATCTTGTCGCTGTCTTCGTTCTGGTTTTGAACCCAGTCGATCACGGTCGCGATGTCGATCATGTTGTCCGACGTGGTGCCCAGCGTCCCTTCGCTGTCGCCGACGCCGCGATAGTTAAAGCGGACCACGGAAAACCCGATATCCATAAAACTGCGGAATACCGCATACGTTATCCGGTCGTTCATGTGAAGGCCGCCTTTGGGATTTCCCGACAGCACCACGGCAAGCGGTGCGGCGGCATCTGACGATTTATGATAAACGGCGTGGATTTTTCCGGTTTCGCCGGGGATTACTACGTCAACCATTGGTGCTCCTTTCAGTTGATGGCTTTATACACCAAATACTCTTTAAATTTCAACATTATTTTTTGGCTTGCAAGATTATTGACATTTGTTCTAAGATTAATCAAATAGTTCCAGCGGAGTAAGAAATGACGCAAATTACAAAACTTCAAAAAGCAAAGACATTCGGATTCTGGCGCGGGATGGCGGTATTGGCCGCAGTCTTGTTTCCGGACGCCCTGTGCGCCGCGCAGCAGGCGATGGAAGAAGATAGTTTTGCCCAGGTTATATACACCGATACGCCCGTGCAGTCCTATTACGCGTATCCCGACGACGTCAATTTTATCCCCGAAGGCCAATTTATGATGCGCGCGGATTCGTTGAATTACGATGATAATATAGAGGCGGCGCGCATGGATAAAAGCAACGCCAATCCCGGAACGGCGCTTTCCTTTGCGGACAGGCCAAGCATTATATGCCGTGATTTCGGGTGCACGCGGATGAACGATCGCACGCCCAGGACGTTCTTGTTTAACTCTTTGTCGAATATATTTATGATGAATTCTCATTCGCGCATGCATATTTGCGAAGCGGATCCGTTTACCCGCGCATGTATTCAGTCCGGGATTTCCTTTCCGGTCAGGATCGGCGTTGCGAACGCGATGGTCAAAGTCCCAAAGATAACAATCGACCAAGTATTGCTGTCCGCCGGACTGTCCAAGGCGACGATCGGCATGACGTTCGACATGCTTGTGAATGGCGTCAGCGTCCGATGCCAGCCCACGATTACAGATATAGTGGTCCCGATGAATTCCCAAGCGACCCTGGCTGCGCGGGAATTTACGTGCAGCATGACGTCGGACGGATACACGAATGTGTCCCTGCTGTTCAATATGGATTACATTGATTTGGATTATGGCGTTCTTGGCGGATATTATTCGTTGGGAATGCAGGGTCCGGCCATGGGCGGCGGCACGGGATACGCGCTGTTCAAGGTCGAATCATCTAATTCCGGCATAAAAATGCGGGCGGCGGTCAATGATTCTGCTGCTGCCGGCGCGTTTGCCGCAGGTCCCGATACCCAGATTATCCGCCCCGGGGAATACGCGGTGGAACCATTGGAGAAGTGATTCGTGATGTGTGATTTGTGACTTGTAATCCGCAATTGTTCAAATCACAAGTCACAAGTCACAAGTCACTAATATGCAAAAGACCATCCTTATCATTGACGATGACGATATGTTGCGGTCCAGTCTGGCAAAGGGTTTGCGGGCGGCCGATTTTTCCGTGGTCACTGCGGATTCCGCCGAATTTGCGGAAAAAATCATGGACCGGATTATTCCAGACGCGATTGTTCTGGACCGAATGATGACGGGTATTGACGGGCTTTCCGCCTTGCGCGGATGGCGCGCGCGCGGAATCAAGGCGCCGGTAATAATGCTTACCGCGCTATCGGGGCCGGAAAACGCAATAGATGGGCTTGAATCCGGCGCGGACGATTACCTGGCAAAGCCGTTCCAATTGAAAGAATTGATTCTGCGGCTTAACAACGTGATGAAAAATGCCGACGCCTTTGACACCAGCATGCCAAAAGGATTAAGGCTTGCCGACGGGGAATTTTTCATCGATGATGGCGCAGAGCATAAATTGCTGGCCCTTTCTTTGGCAGAAAGCAGGTTTCTGAAAGAATTGGCGTCGCCGGTTGGAAATATCGCGTCAGTGCCGCCCATGGTCGCAAAGCGGCTGCGTGAAAAATTGCGTGCAAATCTTAAAAATGCTGATATTATAACGGTGCGGGGCAAGGGATACAAGATAGTGATAAGTGAAAAGTGATGCCGTATCGGAACTTGAATCGACCTTTGTATCATTATCCGAGCCGGTATCAGTAACCTTGTATTGATTGTTCCCCGAAAGACGGAGTTTTTTTATGAAACTATTTCCACGTTCTTTTCTTTGGCGCACTGTGCTGATGATTCTTATTCCGCTGATTGTGGTCCAGGCTTTGGCCGCGAACTTTTTCTTTGGAAATCACTGGTCGCGCGTGCATTCAAGCATGGCGCGATATCTGTCCGGCGAAATTGTCACGATGCTGAATCTGATGGAAAGCGGGAATGATTCCGCTGTCGCGACCATGGCAAAAAGCACTGGGATAAACGTGTCTATAAACGAAAAGCTGCGTCGTCCCAAACACAATGACAACAGTTCCCGCGAAGTCGGGCGCTTGGCCGATTATTTGAACAACCGTGCGAAAGTTCCGGCGGATATATATATAGACCGCGGTAATATGCTGATGTTTATCGATGTGCCCGTGTCCGGCAAAATCGTGACTTTCGCGACATCGCTTTACCGCGTGTATTCCACCAGCACGGAAGTTTTCGCCCTTTGGCTGATTGGCAGCATTCTATTGGTCGGCATGCTGATTGCGCCGTTCATTATCGTGCACACGCGGTCCATCACAAAGATTGCGCGCGCCGCGAACCGATTCGGCCGCGGGCTGGACGCGCCGGGTTTCCGGCCGTCCGGTTCCCGCGAAATCCGCGAAGCGGCAACCGCGCTGATCACTATGAAGGAGCGTTTGAACCGTTATAACCGCACGCGGACGGATATGCTGAACGCGGTGTCGCATGATTTGAAAGCGCCGCTTACGCGCATGCGTCTGGGCGTGGAAACGGACAACGCCGCGCGCGATGATTTGCTGCGCGATATAGACAGGATGACGGAAATGGTAAACGGATACCTGGCGTTCGCGCGCGGGGAAATTCCGGAAATAGAACAGGAAATCACAATGCCGCCGATGCTGACCCGGGTTGCGCGGGATATCGCCGCAGGCAAGGAGATTATAACCCGCTTTCCGGACGCGCCGATGTCTTTTTATGCGCGGCCGACGGCATTGGCAAGCGCGTTTCAGAATATAATTGAAAACGCGTCGCGCTTTGCAGAATCAAAAATAGAAGTGACCGAGATTGACGAACCCGAACAAATCCAGATAATTATTGATGACGATGGTCCAGGAATTCCGGCAAATCGCCGCGCCGACGCGATGCGTCCTTTCGTGCGGTTGGATGAATCGCGCAGCAGCGCCACAGGCGGCACGGGTTTGGGGCTGTCCATCGCGCAGACTGCGATCGAAAATCACGGCGGCCAGATTTTGTTGCAGGACAGTCCGCTGGGCGGACTCCGCGTGCGTGTAATTCTGCCGGTATAACATGAATCCGAAAATATCGATCATTCTTCCGATATACAATGGTGGCAAGTATCTTAAGCCGGCATTGGAATCTGTTCTGAACCAAACGTTCAAAGATTGGGAATGCATTTGCGTAAACGACGGCAGTACCGATAATTCCGCGGCGATCGCGGGTTCGTTCGCGTCGGGGGACGCGCGTTTTGTTTTTATAGATTCTGATAAAAATCGCGGCGTGTCGTGCGCGCGCAATGCCGGTCTTGACGCCGCCCGCGGTGAATATGTCACATTTCTGGACCAGGATGATCTGATCGCGCCGGACGCGTTCGCCATGTATATGGATCTGGCTGGAAAATACAACGCCGACATGGTGCGCGGCCGGTATGAAATGGTGAAAGACGATTTTAAAATACCAGTGGCGCCGCTGTATGATGGCGATCCCGGCCATACGCCGTATGGCGACCCCAAAAGCGACTTTCCGATGGTTGCATCCAAAAGAGGATACGGGATATGGGTTTTTATATGGACATGCTGTTTCAGAAAAGACGCGATTCGCGACATTCGTTTTAACCGGGAATTGGTCGCCGGCGGCGAAGACAATCTGTTCATTGCGGAAGTTGTGGAAAAAATAAAAAATTTCGTCCAGTCGGACGCGGTCGTTGTATTTCACAGGGAATCCGATATCAGCACCACATTATGCGGATTCAATAAAAACCTTGTGCAGCGGTTCGCCGTCACAACGCCGTATTTGCACGAACATTTCAAGAACAGGGACGATATATGGGCGAATTTCATAATGGGCAAGGAAGCATCCGGCATGTACTGCGTTATCAAGAGGGTTGTGAAAGAAAACATGCATCTTGAACCTGCAAGACGCGTATTGAAAAAATTGTCGGATTCCGGCATGCTGGGCATGCGTTTTCTAAATTGGAAGCGGCGTATGTTTCTGAACCTTTTTATTAACGGGCGTATAAGACTGGTGCGTTTTTTGATGCAGTTTGCATAGCCGGAACAACAAAAAAAGGCGAATAAAAATGACACATTCCACTTTTCCGATAGACATAGTGTATCTTTGGGTGAATGGCAGCGACCCGAAATGGGCGGCCAAGAAAAACGCGGCGCTGGCGGCCGCCGGCAAGGTTCCCGCGACAAGCGCCTCTGCGAATCGTTTTGACGACAACGATGAACTGAAATACGCGCTGCGCAGCATGGAAAAATTCGCGCCATGGATTAATCACGTGCATATCGTGACCGACGGCCAGCGGCCGGATTGGCTGAACGACAACCCGCGCGTCACGGTTATAGATCACAAGGATATTATTCCAAAAGAACGCCTGCCCGTTTTTAATTCGAATGCCATCGAAATGTTCCTGGGTTTTATCCCGGGGCTGTCGGAACATTTTTTATTCGCCAATGACGACTTTTTTTTCAACCGGCCTGTCCAACCCGATTTCTTTTTTGACGGGAACGGCAATCCGATTGTCATCATGCAGGAAAAACCGTGGCCGGACAAAGTTTTCAAAACCGGCGGGGTTGGAAAGATAATCGCGCGCGACAAATTGTTCAAACAGTTCGTTGCGAACACGGTGCATTTCGTTTATAAGAAAACCGGCCGTAAGTATAACATCATGCTGACCCACGCCATAGAGCCGATGCGCAAATCATACTTTCAGGAAAATTTTGCGGAAAACAAGGATGAAATTCTGCAGACCACTGTCACGACATTTCGGGCGGACACGAATTTGCAGCGGACGCTGTTCCCGTTGCTGGACAATGAAAAGGAACGAAATACGATTACGTTAAAGCGCAGGTTTTTCGGCCGGCGCGTGAAATATCATGGACGATATCCTGTTCTGTGCCATATCGCAATGCTGGGCGGATTGCTGACCGGGATGGCCAAAACCGACCTGGTCGATTCCACGCGCAGGACCACGGCAAAGATCAAGGCGCGCAAGCCTGTCATGATCGCGCTGAACGCAATCAGCGATAATTTCAATATGTTTACGGAAAATAAAAAGTATATGGATGAGCTGTTACCGGAAAAGAGCAGTTTTGAGAAATAAAAAATCGCGCGATATGCGCGATTTTTTGTTTCAATGCGGAATATGAAACTTACTTCTTCTCTTCAAATTCGGCATCTGTTGCGTTATTGTCGCCCTGCCCGCCTGTGCTTTGTTCCGGCGCGGCTGCATTCGCCTCGCTTTCTTGGGCTTGCTTGTAAATAATCTCGCCCAGTTTCATCGCTTTCTCGGTCAGCACTTCGGTCTTTGATTTCAGATCGTCGGCCGTCGCGTCTGATTTCGCAAGTTCGTCGGCCAGGTCTTTTTTCGCGGATTCTATCGCCGATTTTGTAGGTTCGTCCAGCTTGTCGCCGTGTTCCTTTAAAGATTTTTCTATCGAATGAATCGCGGTTTCCGCGGTGTTGCGTGCTTCGGCGGCTTCTTTCTTTTTCTTGTCCGCTTCTGCGTTCGCGGCGGCTTCGGCCACCATCTTTTTGATGTCGTCTTCGGATAATCCGCCATCGGACTTTATAGAAATCGCTTGTTCTTTTCCAGTGCCTTTGTCTTTGGCGGACACATGCACGATGCCGTTCGCGTCGATGTCAAACGATACCTCTATCTGCGGCATTCCGCGCGGCGCGGGCGCGATTCCTTCCAGATTGAATTGCCCCAGCAGCTTGTTGTCCGCGGCCATGTCGCGCTCGCCTTGGAATACGCGGATGGTCACGGCGTTCTGATTATCTTCCGCGGTTGAAAACACTTGTGATTTTTTTGTCGGAATCGTGGTGTTGCGATCAATCAGGCGCGTGAATACCCCGCCCAATGTTTCAATACCAAGAGACAAAGGCGTCACGTCCAGCAGCAGAACATCCTTGACATCGCCCTTTAAAACGCCGCCCTGGATCGCCGCGCCAAGTGACACGACTTCGTCAGGATTCACGCCCTTGTGCGGTTCGCGCCCAAAGAATTCTTTTACTGTTTTCTGAACTTTCGGCATTCTTGTCTGTCCGCCGACCAGTATTACTTCGGATATTTGCGATTTATCTATGCCCGCGTCCAGCAGCGCTTTGCGGCATGGCTCGATAGAGCGTTCAATCAGGTCTTCAACCAATGATTCCAGCCGCGCCAGCGACAACGTGATATTCAAATGCTTTGGGCCGCTTGCATCCGCGGTAATAAACGGCAGATTTATATCGGTGGTATTTTTGGATGATAATTCGATTTTTGCCTTTTCCGCGGCTTCCTTTAACCGCTGCAGCGCCAGCTTGTCGCCGGACAAGTCAATCCCGCTGGACTTTTTGAATTCATCCACCAGATATTTCAAAACGCGCGCGTCAAAGTCCGCGCCGCCAAGCATTGTGTCGCCGTTTGTTGATTTTACTTCGAACACCCCGTCTATGATTTCCAATATGGATATATCGAATGTTCCGCCGCCCAAGTCATATACCGCGACAATGCCGTTTTTGTTTTTGTCCAAGCCGTATGCAAGCGCCGCCGCGGTCGGTTCATTAACAATGCGCAGAACGTTCAAGCCCGCGATGCGGCCGGCGTCTTTTGTCGCCTGGCGCTGGGAATCGTTAAAGTATGCCGGCACGGTGATCACCGCGTCCGTCACGGTTTCGCCAAGATATGCTTCGGCGTCTTTTTTCAGCTTGCCCAGAATAATTGCGGAAATCTGCGACGGGGCGTATTTTTTCCTGTCAATTTCAACCCATGCGTCGCCGTTGTCGCCTTGGACGATTTTGTATGGGACGTGCTTTGCGATCTCTTTCTCTTCCGCACTGTCAAAGCGGATGCCCATCAAGCGCTTGATTTCATAAATAGTGTTTTCCGGATTTGTGACGGCCTGGTTCTTTGCCGTGATTCCGACCAGTTGTTCACCGCCCGAAGTAAAAGCGGCGACAGACGGGGTTGTCCGCTGTCCTTCGGCGTTTTCGATAATTTTAGGGTCCGCGCCATCCATGAACGCCATGGCCGAATTCGTTGTCCCAAGGTCAATTCCCAATACTTTTGCCATATGATTTCTCCTTAATATTTTTACGGTTCGCGTGATATTCGCCCCACCTTGAACGATTCTGACGCGAACTTCCAGGTTTGAAGTTTTTTGATTCGCTTTTGAATATAGTTAAAAAAAATCCCCCGTCAAGGGGGATAAAAGTCATAAATATGTCACAAAGAATCAGAATGATATGTTTTAGAACAAATACTTGACAATTGTGTGTATATGAATATGCTATAGACCGGAATAAACATCGTAAGGGATACGATCATGACACAAAATGTTGTTGGAAAAGTTATAAAGTTTAACGGAGTTTGGAAAAACTCTATAGACGCTGGTTTTTCCGCGAGCTATAATCTGGATATAGGTCTTGCTATACACTTACTTGGCCTTGAAGGTGCGTCATATGTTCCTTATAATATCGGCGATGAATTGCAAGTGGAACAGGTTACCAAGTGGGACAAAAGAGAAGAAACGGATGTTACCTATTTGTATATAATCAGCAAAGCGTGTACAAAATAATATAACGAAAAGATAAAATAAAAACCCCACGCATTTTCGCGCGGGATTTTTATTTTACTTCCCCTATATAAATCCCCATGTCCACAGCTATGCGCAGCAGCGGATGGTCGGGCGGGACATAAGCGTTCGACACGAACATGTCCGGAATATTCGGGTCTGGGGTTAATACGCCGCTATCCACCATTTCCGCAAAGGGAATTGTTCTGATCCGGCCGCCACTTTGCGACACCATCGCATATGTTTCATTATTTTCGATCGCGCGCAGCGCAGCGTCCGCAAACTGCGCGGACAGAATCCGGTCCGCGGCCGTCGCGTCCCCCGCCCTTTGCGTGTGTTCCGGGAATGCCGCGCGGTTCGGGATATCCGCCCTGGAAAGTTCCCGCGCGATCATGTCGGCCGGTTTCCCCGAATGTCCGCGCATCTTTATTCCTTCGGCCACCAGGATTATTCCGTAATCGCGGTTTTGTTCTTGTTTAATTCTTCGCAAATGCGATACCAGCGCGTCCGGTTTGAATTTGACTTCGGGGATCAGGATCGCATCCGCGCCTATGGCGATGCCCGCGTGCAGCGCCAACGCCCCGACATCTCGACCCATCGTTTGCACCACAAACCAGCGGTGGTGCGAACGCGCGGTCAGCATCAGTTGGTCACAGAATCCGGTAAGCGATTGAACCGCGGTCGCAAAGCCAATGGTATTGTCCGTCATAGGTATGTCCATATCAATGGTTTTCGGTATTCCGATCAATTGAATGTTGCCGTAAACTTCCTTTGACGCGCTTGCCAGCGAAAGCGATCCGTTCCCGCCGATGATAATCAGCGCGTCTAGATTCATTTCTTTCAGCGATTTCTTCATGCGGCTTGCAAATTGGTCGTGCCGGCCCGTTTTTTTCGCGCTTTCGAAATTGAGCGAATGCGAATGCCCATTGCGCAAAAAGCTGCCGGACATGCGCGCGAATTCCGGCGGAATCGTTTCCGGCGTTAATTCCATAAAGTTCGGCGCGCCAGCGCGCACCAGTCCATCCGTGCCGTCCAGGATTCCGATCATTTTATATCCCCGCCGCATGCCGCCGACCACCAGGCGCCGTATTGCCGCGTTCAGTCCCGAACAATCCCCGCCGGTTGTAATAATTGCGATACGCTTCATGATGTATTCCTTTTTTGTGCATTATATCACAAATTTAGGGCCTTTGCAGGGGCAAATAATTGCGCAAAGTTATCCCCTTGACAAAGAATTCTTTCCTGTATTATAGTTAATAAAACTTAGGGCGCGGAGAGAGACCTTTAACAAAAATCAACGTATAAAGGCGCGCGGATGTTCAAAAGAGAAAAGTTCAGATTTGCCGGTTTTGGCAAAATCAAAAAATCAACCGAAGAAATCGTTGACGACGCTGTTGCAAAGCAAGGACGCATTTCGCGCATCTGGCGCGGTCGCAAACCGTCCACGCCGGCTGTTTCCATTCAGCGCGAACAGGTTCGCGCGGGGGGCCGGATTCCGTCTGTTGCGGAAAATTCCAGAATCGAAAAATCAAAGCGTGCGGCCGCGCCCATAAAAGACACGAACAATCGGGGCATTGTTTGCTATTGGTTTCCTATGGTGTGTGCGGTTGCGGTTGTAATCATGATTTTGTGGGTAATATTGATTCCGCGCTGCGACGTCGTCGGCATGGACGGCGCGACCGGCAGCAATGATATTCCAGAGCCGACGGCAAGGGTCGTCGCAGATGTCGCGGATTCAGCAAAGCCGGGTTTTGATATCGTCCGCATAGAACGTGACGGCCAGATTGTTGTTGCCGGCCGCTATATGCCGAACAAAAGCGTATCTGTTCTTTTGAACAAAAAAATTATCGCCACGGAACAGTCTAATGAACGCGGGGAATTCGTGTATGCGGCCGGCAAGCCGCTTGCCCCCGGCAATTATGTTCTGCGGCTTGGCGCGGTTGACGAAGATGTGTCAAGCGAGAACGACGTATTTCTATACGTGTCGCCGCGCGGCGGCGAAAATTCCATATCGCTGCTTTTGACCAAAGGCGGATCCAAGCTGTTGCAGGCGCCAAAGCTGGCCCAGGGGGATTTGGTCGTGCAAAAGATCGACTATCTGGAAAATGATCGGATTATGGTCCAGGGCCGGGCATTGCCCCGGCTGCGCGTGACTTTATCTCTGGACGGCAGGGAATTGGGTTTTGCACGGACAAGCGACCACAAGAATTTCGGGCTTGGCGCGCCGGTCGGGAAGTTGGAGCCGGGCCGCGAATACAATCTTGCCGTAAAACTGCATGACGGAGAAGGCGGCGTTGTCGCAATCGTCGGACACAGATTTACAATGCCGGAAATGACCCCCGGGACCGATACGCATTATACCGTCCGCCATGATGACGCGCTGTGGATAATCGCGCGGAATTTCCTGGGCCGCGGCGCGCTTTATACATTGATTGTTGAAAAGAACGACATAAGCAACCCGAATCTGATATTTCCAAGGCAGGTTCTACAAATCCCGATTGAAAAGGCAAGAAAATGAACGCAGGTTATGACAAACGCAGTATTGAAAAAAAAAGAAAACTCGAACAGCAGGAATCCCGGAAAGCAAACAATAGTTTTCGAGAATTTGCAAGAAATTGGAACAACAACATCCGTGATACGGAACAAGACGATATTTATTTTAATATCGAAATTGCCTGCGGCTATGCAGACGCGTCAGATGAAAAGGCGAAAAAGAAATCCAGGTACGAGAACTGGAAAAATGTAAAGCAGGAATTTCTTTTGAGCATAACCACGGGATACGAAAGCAAGCCGCTGTTCTGTCCATTGTGCGGGAATCCAATAGGGGAAGACGAAGAGATAAGCCCGGACCATAAGAATCCGCGGGCGCACGGCGGCGCCGACACGGTTGAAAATTTGCAGGCCACGCACAAGGACTGCAATTTCCGCCGCGGCAGCAACAAGATGAAGGAAATAAATTTTTATGACAGCAAGCTGAAAGCGAATGTGGAAAGACGCATATATCAAGACATATCCAGGACCAGCTGGAACATAACGTTCCGATATTATATCAACACCCCCCTGATAGGCGTTCATATTCGGTCCAAAACAAATGACGGAAGTTTTAGCAGCTGCGAGATATTTTACGATATCGAAGGAAAAAGGCTGAACAGGAAAACGAAGCCGGAGTATTATAACCACAATCCCGCCAACTATGGCCGGAATACGCACAAACGTAAGAGAGGCGGGCGTTGAAAGGCGGTTATGAAAAAACGGCGCAAAAAGAGCGCCGTTTTTTATATTCTGTCGATGCGACCGTTATAATTTGGCGCCGCGTTTGTTATTTTGGTGCGGGCGAAGGGAATCGAACCCTCGTCTCAAGCTTGGGAAGCTCGCATTCTACCATTGGACTACGCCCGCGAAAGCCTGTGGATAATAATTGAAATTTATTTGACTTTCAATAAAATTCTTACTATAATTCCCGATAAGAAAAAAATAAATCCTTCGGCTGTGGCCGCGGGACACCGAACGGCGAGTATTCGCTCTCGGTGACTTTTTATTGGATAAGGACCCCGGCATGATTCGCGCAACCTTGCGACGCGCGCATCAATTCGCGGCTAATAACGCCGCTCATTGTGCGCTTGTACGCTCGGTTTCGCTCTCGGTGACTTTTTATTGGAAAAACAAGTATGAACAGAAAAAAATTGGATTTTGGAGAAAGATTCAAACACTATAGTACCTGGACCGCTGAATATCGGCAAGAGACGGGAATTATAAAGTTGGATGCATTGATCAAATCCTTGCCCGGTGGTAATGACAAGCTGCCGGACACGGTTGAAGAATTGCTGCAAAGACAGAACGGCGTCGGCGAATACTTTGCCAATGCTGGAAACCTGGATTTGCAGGAATGCATACTTGTAATAAAAGGTAAACAAAACTAAAAAAAAAAAGGAAAAAAAATGGCAGTAGTAATAAGACTTGCGCGGCATGGCGCGAAAAAACATCCGTTTTACCACATCGTTGTTACTGATTCCCGCAATGCGCGCGATTCGGGATGCATATTGGAACGCATCGGTTCTTATGATCCGATGATCGCAAAGGATTCCGGCAAGCGCGTCGTATTTGACGCGGAAAAAGCGAAATCATGGATGGCGAAAGGCGCAAAACCAAGCGACCGCGTTTATAAATTTTTGGCGATCGCGGGACTTTTGACGCCGAAAGCGGCGCCGACCCAGACGAAAAAAAATCAGCCGTCGGAAAAGACATTGAAAAAGCTGGAAGATCGCAAAGCCAAACTTGCAAAAGCGGAAGAAGCCAAGGCCGCCGCGATAGCGCCAAAAGCGGAAGCCGAAGCCCCGGTGGAACAATCTGCCGAAGTCGCGATGGAACCGGTTGCGGATGCCCCTGCGGAAACAACGGCGGAATCTGCGGCAGAATAACACGCTATCCGCCGATCTTATCGGGATGGCGGCAATCGAATGCCGGATGCAAACAAAATTTTTGTTGGAAAAATCGTCGCAGCCCAAGGGTTGCGCGGAGAAGTGCGCGTTCAGACATATACGCAAACCCCTTTGGATTTTGCAAAGTTGAAAATTGAAAGCGAAAAGCTGAAAGACAGGGATATAAAATTCATCCGCCTTGCATCGCCGCACTCAACCGTTGTCATCATGAAGATTGACGGCGTTGACGACCGGAACGCGTCGGAAATCTTGCGCGGGGTCGAATTGTTTGTTGATCGCGCGTCCCTGCCCCGGCTTTCCGACGGCGAATATTACCAGACTGATTTAATCGGAATGCGCGTCGGCGGGAACGTGGTCGCGGCCGTTTATAATTTCGGCGCGGGCGATATATTGGAACTGGATAATGGCGAAATGGCGTCTTTTGCGAATGCAAAGGTTGATTTGGAAAAGAACGAGATAACGCTGCAAAAATAAAATGCGACCCGCCGCAAAATTCCATAGCATAAAAGGAGACACGAATGCTGCAATATCCTGTCCGAATTCTGTCCTGTCAACAGGACGGCGATGTGTGTAGGCTTGAGACCGACGACGGCCCTCTTGAAATCAAGGATATAGAATTCCTGAAAAGAAAACCCACAATTCGCGAAAGATATTTCATCGCCAGCTGCAACTATATGTGCAAAAAATACGGCAGCAAATGGTGCACGGGCGATTTCGGCGACCGCGGAATTGAAAACGCGAGAAAGAGCGTTTACGGCTTGAACAAATACTATGTGCCATGCAAAGTTCAATTTTATATAATTATAACGCCAAGAAATCTTAGATGATCATATAATATGAAAACAATTGTTAAACGAACCCCAAGGGCCTGACGAATATGCATTTTAACGTTCTGACCATTTTTCCAGAAATGTTTCCGGGAACGCTTGGCGGCGGCGTTGTAGGCCGCGCCTTGGATAACGGCATATGGTCTTGCGATGTGATAAATATCCGCGATTTTGCGACCGATGACTATGGCAGCGTTGACGACGCCCAGTTTGGCGGCGGCGCAGGCCAGGTAATGCGCGCGGACATATTGGCAAGCGCGCTCGACACTATCGCCAATGCGTCGGGTTCGCAAAGCGCAAATAAAAAGTTCGGTCCGGTTATATACTTTTCTCCGCGCGGCAGGGTCTGGAATCAGAAATTGGCGCGAGAATTTGTAAAAGACTGCGCTTTGAACTTTGCGGAATGCACATTATTGTGCGGCCGGTATGAAGGCATCGACCAGCGCGTGATAGAAGAGTATGATATGATGGAAATTTCCATAGGCGACTATATACTGTCCGGGGGCGAAATCGCGGCCCAGGTTTTTATTGACAGTTGCGTTCGCCTGTTGGATAATGTCGTTCATGGCGGAGAAGACGCGACCGCGAATGAAAGTTTTGAAATCGGGGGGTTGGAATGGCCGTTATACACCCGCCCGTCAGTATGGCGCGGACGCAAAGTCCCAGAAGTCCTGCTGTCCGGTCATCACGGCAATATAGAAAGATGGCGGAAATCCCAATCGGACGCGATAACAAAAGAACGTCGTCCGGATTTAATAAAAATCGATTGATGCGGCGCATCTGCTTGCTTTTGGCTTCGGTCATGTATGTCCAATACACTCCCTTCGCCAAAAGCTGCGCATCTGCACCACCTGAATCGATTTAGAAAAAGTGAGTAAAAAAATGTCAAACATCATTAACAAAATAGAAAAAGAACAGATTGCCAAATTGGCAGGCGACAAAAAAATTCCAGACTTCAAGGCCGGCGACACTGTGCGCGTGGGCGTAAAGATCAAGGACGGCGACAAATTCCGCACCCAGAACTTTGAAGGCGTTGTAATTGCGCGCGACGGCGCGGGCGCAAAGGCAAGCTTTACCGTGCGCAAAGAATCTTACGGCGTCGGCGTGGAACGCAAATTTCCGCTGTATTCGCCGTCTATTGAAAAAATTGAAAAAATCCGCATCGGCAAAGTGCGCCGCGCGAAGCTGTTCTTTCTGCGCAAGCTGTCCGGCAAAAAGGCCCGTATCGTTGAAGATTTGGGCGCGGCCGCCGCGGAAAAAGCCGCAAAATAATTCTTGCGCCATTCGCGCAAGAATTATTTTGAATAGAACAGTCAACTGGGCATGGACAACGGATGATTATAAAAAGATCTGGAATTCATACTTGCAAAATCCGAGCGCTATTCATTATGCAATGCGCGCTTGCCTTTGGTTTTTCCGCGAACGCCGCAAGCGCGTATGAACGCGGCACGATACCGAAACAGACTGCTGTTGTCAAAATCATGAACAAGGCCGCCGGCAAGGCCCAGACCCTCAGCCTTGCGGTCGGCCGCGAATATGAATACGACAAGTTGAGAATAATGGCGCGCAGCTGCCAGGCGTCCGCGCCCTATTCCGCCCAGGATAATTTTATGTTTGCCAGGATTGAAAAAAAATCCGCGGGCGCAGCCGCTGAAATATTTTCCGGCTGGATGGTGGCCAGCGACCCGGGATATAATCCCTTGCAAGACGCGGATTACGATTTGTGGCTGATAAAGTGCGAGTAAAACACAGAAAACGAGGATATTATGTCTATATTGTCTTTTATAACAAAATACAAGAATAAAAACAAATACCCGATTGCATATATGCTGGGGGGTAATAGTCGCGTGCAGATTCCAATCGGTCAGAAATGGATGAAGGATGATGAATCCGGCGAAGTGTTCGCATTAAAAACGCCAAAGGATGCGATTGCGGTTGCCAAGATATCGATGACCGAAGAATTCAAAAAGTTAAAAAACTTTTATTATAACACTCTTTATAAAGTCGAAATCAGGGGCGTATATGAAACACAGGACAACAGATTCAAATCGCCCCAGCCGTCAAAGATTATCGTAATCAAAAATATGGGGCCGGTAAAACCGGCAAAGAATAATAAGGAACTGGACAGATGCGCATACAGGTATATCAATGCGTTCGGCATAAAGTTTGATTCAGAATACAAACCAAGTCCTGCGGTAGAAGCTGTTGCCAATTGGCGCGAAGGAAATCTAGACGAAGGCGCAGAGATCTCGGAAGAGCAGCTTTTGGATAACGCGAAAAAAATCATGCCTTCGTTTATAGCGATTACAAAATCTTTAATGGATAACATAGGAAAGGAATATAAATGAAGTTTATAAAAAACAACGTTAAATTCATTATCGGAATATTGGTGCTGGGCCTGGTGGCGACGGTGTTCTTTATATCCATGAAACCGCAAGATTTGGAAACCGGCGATCTGCGCGCATGGGTGTCCGCGCCCAGCTCTCGGAGAGGGGTTGCGGTCGAAATACTCACCGGATCCCGGGATAACATAAGCTTGATGGTCGCGTGCATAGATAAGATGAGCGCGCTGCCCGATTCAGGCAATGTCAAAGTCAGGGACGCCGCTTCGCTCTGCGCGGTCGGAATAGCATTGAAAGCGAACAAGTAATCAAGATGCTTTCCTGTTCCCGATCGCAGGCCATGGTCCCGGAAGGCAGGGCGGAAAAAAGATGTCCGAATCAAAAGTATTTTGCCTTGGCATAGAATCTTCATGCGACGAGACATCCGCGGCGGTGGTCGATAGCGACCGCAACATTCTGTCGCATATAATTTATTCACAAATTCCAGAGCATAAGAAATACGGCGGCGTGGTGCCGGAACTGGCCGCCAGATCGCATATTCTTGTGCTGTCCGATGTTGTGCGCCGCGCCCTGGATGATGCGGGCAAGACGATCGGCGATATTGACGTTGTTGCCGCGACCGCCGGCCCCGGCCTCATCGGTGGCGTATTGGTCGGATGGATGGGCGCCGTTGGCATTGCCCAGGCGGCGGATAAACCGCTGGTTGCAGTCAACCATTTGGAAGGGCACGCACTGGTTCCGCGATTGAAATCCGCCGCAGACCGGGGCGCAGTTTCTTTGGACGAACAGATACAGTTTCCATATCTTCTTATGCTGGCGTCCGGCGGACATACAATGATTCTGCTGGTTTACGGCGTCGGGCGGTATGAGATGATCGGGCAAACTTTGGATGACAGCGCCGGCGAAGCGTTTGACAAGGTTGCTAAAATGCTGGGGCTGGGCTATCCGGGCGGGCCGGTTGTGGACCGGCGCGCGGCGCTTGGCAATTCGATGCGTTTTAAATTTCCCCGACCGCTGTGCGACAAGCCCGGATGTAATTTTTCGTTCTCTGGAATAAAAACAGCCGCGCGGACGTTTCTGGAAAAGGAAAAAGACCGTCCGCTATCCGAAGAGCTTATCAATGACTTTTGCGCATCGTTCCAGGCGGCGGCGGTTGACTGCATGGTGAACCGCCTGCAAAACGCGATGAAGGACGAACGTGTTGTCGCGGCGCGCCCCTCGGCCCTGGTTGTCGCCGGCGGCGTTGCAAAGAATCTGGCCTTGCGCGCGGCATTGGAAAAACTTGCCGCGGAAAACGGGATGGGTTATGGCGCGCCGCCATTGAATCTGTGCACTGACAACGGCGCGATGGTCGCATGGGCCGGAATAGAAAACTATCGGGCCGGCCGCGTTGTCCGCGGACCCGTTGCCCCCCGCCCTCGATGGCCGCTGACGGAACTGTGATTGCCGCGACGCTTTACTCTGCATTATTCATATGCTATAATTAATCGTCATGAATTCCGATAAGAAAAAAACATATGCATCAGCGGCAGGGCTTATAAAGCCGGCTGCGTATAATAAGATTTTATATGATCAGACGACGCAAGAACTGATGGTCCAATCGGAACGCATGGTTCCCGATTTTGCGCAAACTTCTGTCAGCTTGCCTATTTTGATATATAAGATGAGGAACCTGGTGTGCGATGAAAACGTGCGGTCGAAAATTTTTGGATCCAAAAGTTTCTTTGGCTTTGCCAGTGACGTTCCGACCGCCGGGTTGTGCATGTCTTTTAATTTTGTTATATTTTGGCTGACCGGAAACTATCGGGTATGGCGGCCGATAATATTGGAAGAAAGCCGGAAATATAATTGGGATATGGGCCGGCATGTGGCTTTGGAAAGCACCACTATAAAAGATGAAAACGGCGATGATGAAATTTTGGACACGACAAAGGACCAATTTCCGAAAAACCTTGCAATTCCATGGCAGCATGCCGTCCAAACTGATTTTGACTATTGCATGAACGACGGTTATAATCTGGCCGAACTGATAGACCCAAAGCTGGCGTTGCAGATAAGGCGCAATATCGATATGGCTGCCGGTGGAAGATATTGACCCTGACGGGCCCAAGGAATTGGCTTGTAAAACGCTTTGCGTTGATATTATAATAACCGCATAATGACCCTGCCTAAACCCGAACCTTTTATAAAACCAGATACGGTCTTCAGCGTGTCCGACGCGGCCGCGCTGTTAAAAGGCGTTGTGGAAACCGCATTCCCGCAGATTAGAATTCGTGGCGAGTTGTCGCAGATCACGCGTGCGACAAGCGGCCATATGTATATGACTATAAAGGACGCCGGCGCCGCGATTTCCGCGATAATATGGCGCGGCACGCCGACGCCGTTTCAGCTGGCGGATGGATTGGAAGTGATTGTTTCCGGAAAGTTTACTACGTATCCGGCGCGTTCTAACTATCAGATTATTGTCCAAGAAATTGAAATGGCCGGCGCCGGCGCGATACTTAAAATGCTGGAAGAGCGCAAGCGGCGCCTGGCGGACGAAGGTTTGTTCGATGTCGCGCGAAAGCGCGCCCTGCCCCGGTTTCCCTCGGTTGTCGGAATCGTCACCAGCCCCACGGGCGCCGCTTTCCAAGACATTTGCAATCGTCTGCGCGAACGGTTTCCGGTGCGCGCCTTGTTGTATCCCGCGCAGGTCCAGGGCGCGACCGCGGCGGCGGAAATTGCCGCGGGAATAATGTATTTCAACAATTTGCCAGACGGCGCGCAAAGACCCGAAGTTATCATAGTTGCGCGCGGCGGCGGATCGTTGGAAGATTTGCTTCCGTTTTCCGAAGAGATTGTCGTCCGCGCGGTCGCGGCAAGCAATATCCCGATAGTTTCCGGTGTCGGGCATGAACCTGACTGGATGCTGGTTGATTTCGCCGCGGATGTCCGCGCGCCGACCCCAACGGGGGCCGCTGAAATCGTCGTTCCCACAAAAATATCAGTTCTGACAGAAATTGAAAACCTGTCTCACCGCATGGGTTCGGCATACATCGCGCGATTGAAAAATCTTGGCCATGTTGTCAAGGGGCTGTCCGTAAAATCGCCAAAACAAATGATTATGGAACGCGCGCAGAGATTGGATGACATCGCGCGCACCATGCAGATAATTTTTGTTAATAAGCTGAATGCCGCGCGCCAATCTGTCCTGCACATCGGGCAGATGCTGAATTCTTTGTCGTATAAAAACGTTCTGCAAAGGGGTTTTGCGATCGTTCGGCATGATGATAAAATAATTTCGCGGGCGGCGGATTTCGCCCGCCCGGCGGAAATAGAATTTGCGGACGGAATTGCAAAAGTATGAAGCTGTCGGTTATAACAGTTTGTAAAAACCAGCCTTTTATAAGGGATACCTGCGAAAGCATAGCCGCGCAGTCTGCGCAGAACTTTCAATGGATTGTGGTTGACGGCGGTTCAACGGACGGGACGCTTGATGTTTTGAATATGTATAATCGTCGCATCGATAATTTTATTACAGAGCCGGACGGCGGAATTTATCAAGCGATGAACAAGGGCATACGCGCCAGCAGTGGGGAATTCCTGATTTTCATGAATGGCGGGGATTTCTTTTTCAGCAATGATTCAATAAAGAAATCACTGCTTTGCATTGATGAATCCGCGGATGTTTTTTACGGCGATTCTTACAGAAAATTTGACAACCCTGAAAAGGATTTTATAAAAACGTATCCCGATACGATAACATTTGATTTTTTTCTCGCGAACACTTTGGGACATCAAAGCTGTTTCATCAGGAAAGATTTGTTTGACAGATTCGGAATGTATCGCGAAGATTTCAAGATTGTAAGCGACAAGGAGAAATGGCTTGTTTTTATGGAAAACAATGTGCGGTTCAAAAAGATTCCGTTTTGCGTTTCTGTTTATAGAATGAATGGAATTTCTCAGAACAAAACGCCGGAGCTGGCCGCGGAAAAGCGACGCATGTTTAGCGGGCACGGATTATTTTTTTAGCAATGTTTTCGCCGTCGCGATTGATTCGTCCGTAATTTTTTCGCCGCTGATTATGCGCGCGATTTCGCGCAGGCGATCGTCGCCTTTTATTTCGCACACGTCGGTTGTGGTTGTCTTGCCGTCGCTGGATTTTTTGATAAGAAAATGCGCATCGCCGAATCCGGCGACCTGGGCGCTGTGGGTGACAACCAGCGCCTGGGCGTTTTTCGCCAGCCGCGCCAGCCGTTCGCCGACGGCTGACGCCGTCGCGCCGCTGATGCCTGCGTCAACTTCGTCGAATACGAAAGTCTTGTTCGCATTGCCGTGCATCAGAACGACGCGCAGCGCCAGCATCAGGCGCGCCAATTCGCCGCCGGACGCGATTTTGTGCAGGCCCGCGAACGGTGTTCCCGGATTTGTCTTTATCATGAATGTGACGGCGCTGGCGCCGCTTGCCGCCGGGCCGGCGTCTTCTATCGCGACATCAAAGTCCGCCATCCCAAGCTTCAGGTCGGGCAGCTCGCCCAGAATTGCTTTTCGCAAATCCTCGGATGCGGCAATTCGTTCCTTGTGCAATTCGGCGGAAAGAATTGAGAATTTTGATTGTTTTTTTGCGGCCTCTGTTTCTAATTTTCGAAGCGTTGCGTCGGAATCGTCGATCGCCGCCAGCTGTTCCCGCATATCTTGCAGCTTGTCCGGCAAACCGTCAACATTGACGCGATGTTTGCGCGCGGCCGCGCGCAGCGCGAACAGGCGTTCTTCGGCTGATTCCAAGCTTGACGTGTCCGTCGTTGCGGGCGCGACATGTTCCGCGATATCCGCAATCGCGGCGCCCGCTTCATACAATTTATCAATCTGCGTCTGATACGGATTCGGGTCCGTCTTTATTCTTTCCAAGACATGCGCCGCGGAAAAAATCATTTCATCGATTCCGCGTCCCGCGCCGCTTAAAGCTTCGGCGGCGTCTTTTAGGATCGCCGCGTTTTTTTCTGCGTCCATCATGGCGCCGCGCCGCGCCGACAGTTCGTTTTCTTCGCCTGCTATCGGGTTCAAGCTTTCCAGTTCGCGGACATTATGTTCAAGAAATTCTTTTTCCGCGGCGGATTTTTCAAGAAATTCGCGCAAGGACCGCAGCTTTTTTTCCGCCGCATAAAATTCATTATACGACGCGCGGACATTTTCCAGCAATTCGTGATATCCGCCAAATTCATCAAGCGCCGAAATATGAGTGGATGGATCAAGAAGGGCATGATTTTCAAACTGTCCGTGGATTTCAACAAGTTCGTCCCCGATTTGTTTTAGTGTTTTTACGGATATCTGAATGTCGTTAGCCCATGCCCTGCTTTTTCCGTCCGCGGCCAATGTTCTGCGCAAAATCAATTCGCCGTTATGATCGATGCCGTTTTCTTCCAACAGATTTCTGACCGCGGATAATTTGTTGTTGATTGTGAATTCGGCGGTAACGGATGCGGCGGCGCATCCGTGCCTGATCAGCCCGGCATCCGACCGCGCGCCCAGCGCCAGTGACAGCGCGTCCAGCAATATGGATTTACCAGCGCCGGTTTCCCCGGTCAGCACGGAAAGCCCCGACCGGAAATCCAATTCAAGCCGGTCGATAAGCACAATATTAGAAATAGAAATGCGGGCAAGCATATTCGGATTATACCTGAAAAATTGTAAAAATTTCAATTGAAATTATTTTTGCGCGGCCGGCATGGCCGTTGTTTCAGACAACCTGTTCCAATTCCCAATCACGCAGCCATAAAATATACCCGCGGATGGCGCGGCCGGGATAAGCGGCGGATAGCAGCGCGGCGTATTCGCGCATCTGTATAGCATATTTTTCGCAAAGGACGGTTCTGTCGGTGTCGGTTTTATAATCCATGAATTCAACGATGCCGTCGCGGACGATCAATCTGTCGATTCTACGCGACATGAAACGATTGTTGATAACCCCGGCGATCGGAACCTCTGCCCGGACATGCGATTCCGGCCCGTGTATAAAAAAGTTTGCTATTTCCGGCCGCGCGCGGATTTTTTGAATCAGTTTCGCGTCGCCTTTGTCGTCCCGGCCGTCATGCCCCAGAACAATGTGCTGCAGTTGCGCGTGCACCGCGCTTCCGCGCGTGGTCGCGAACTTTTTCTTTTCTCGTTCCATTAAGATTTCTGATAATGTTCGGGTCATTTTTGTAACTTAATTCGCAATGCTTATTATGCCGTTTTCGCTTATCTTGGCATCCTGGTGCAGAGATAGAATTTGCGTCAGCTGCGTGTGCCACGCGTCAGCGGGCGGCATCTTGTTATGGTCAAAGCCGTATATATACAGCCGGTCGCGCGCGCGCGTCATCGCGACATAAAGCAGTCTGTAATATTCCGCCAGCCGCGTCTTATAGCGCGCGTCCGTCACCGCCGAAAAGCTTTCGGATTCCGCCGTGCGCCCCCGCCACAGAAAAGCATGATGCGTGCCCCCGGAAATTTCGATCGGTTCTGCGATTCTCATCGCGTTTGCGCTGCGCGGGTTGCGCGTGGTGTCGATCAGAAATACGATCGGCGATTCCAAGCCTTTGGACCCGTGCACCGTTGCAATTCTGACGCCTGCAGCCGCATCGACATCGCGCGTTATTTCGCTGCCGCCTTGGATAAACCATTCTATGAATTCGCAAAGTCCCCCGGGCCGGGTACGTTCGTAAGACAGGCATATTGTCAAAAATTCTTCTAATGGGTCGATTATTTGCGGCCCCAGCGCCGCAATCATCTTTTCCCGCCGTTTGTCCGTATTTAAAACACGCATAAAAAACGAATAAGGCGACAGTTTTGCCCATTCTAAAATATGTTGAAGCTTAGTATAAATATCTATATTTAATTCATTAATACGATTAAATAAATTTGTTTTTCCGCGGTTGTGGCAAAGTTCATATAATTCGGATTCGCCAAGTTGGAATAGTGGTGACTTTAACACACAGCTAAGCGCATAATCGTTGCCGATATCAAGACAAAAACGGATCAGATTCAAAAGGTCGCGAATTGCCGGAAATTCAGGCAATTTTATACGATCGCTGCCCGCGACGGGTATGCCACTTTTTTGCAATTCCGCGATTAACGGGGCGGCATAGGGGCGCCGTCTTTGCACCAAGACCATAATATCAGATGGCAGAATTCGCCGCGCCGGATCGTCCGATTGTTCGTTCTTTATCAGGTTTTCGATTTTTCCGGCTATTTCAAGTATAAATTGTCTGCGGCCTGTGGCAGAATCCTGGTTTTCTGCGGGTTTTGATAAAGGATGTAATTCGACCAGCCCCTTATCATCCAAACGAAAGCATTTGTGAGAGTTGTTGATAAAATTTGCCAGATTACTTATTGATACATCGTTGAAAAAATGATTCACTGCGGACAATATCGGGGCGGTGGATCTGAATGATTGTTCCAGCGGAACATCAATAATTTGCCGCGCGTCATTTTTGATTTGATTTGTGACTGCCTGTTTTGATTTTTCAAAAGCGGCAGGATCGGCGCCTTGGAATGAATAAATCGACTGCTTTGTATCGCCCACTACAAAGAATGTGTGCGGATTGTCGCCTTTGTCCCCGTCCGTCATAAAGTCGGCGGTCAGTGCGTTCAAAATTTCCCATTGCTCTGGGCTTGTGTCCTGCGCCTCGTCCACCAAAATGTGGCGCAGGCTTATATCCAGCTGCGACAAGACCCATCCCATCATTTCCGGGTCGGAAAACAGTTTTTTAGTATAAAGTATCAGATCGTCAAAATCCATCAGGCAGCGGGAAAGCTTGGTTTCTCGGTATTTTTGCGCAAATGCGGCGGTCAAATCATAAAGGGCGATCGTATTTTCAAAGATTTCTTTATTAATATTTTCCTGGTTCAGACTGTAAACCAAATCCTGTTCTTCGGCCAGATAGTCTTTTTTTGCAATATGGACAATTTTCGTGCCGGCAGCGGTCAGAAACGCGGATTTATACTCTTCCCAATCGTCGTTTTTTAGGGGGGCGTAATTATTTGCCGCGAACATTTTCACCGCGCCTTGAACCTTTATCAAATATCCTGCGGGCTTTTTTGAAGACGCGATATCCGCCGTAACCAGTTCTGCAATTTGTTCGCGGTTCCGGGCGGCGGATAATGAATAAAATTCATCGGCCGCAGGCTGGGAATTATATTTTATATTTAGAGAATTATTAATTGTATCAATGAATTGTTGCCTATTATTAAAGTTGTTACTTAATTGAAAAAAATGCTTGTATTGGCCGGTTAAAATGGTCAGCAGTTCGTCCAATGAATGCTCTGAAACTTGGTCAAGTATTCGGGCAAAGGCAAAATTCAGCGATGCGTCGCCATGCCCGTTTATTAATTCTTGAAACACGTCTTTTTGCAATCTTGTCTGGTTTGGACCGATGACCAATCCCCATTCCGGCGGAATTCCCGCCTCTATCGGAAATCGGCGCAATATTTCTTCGCAGAATCCATGAATGGTGTGAATTTTCAAAATTTGCGGATTATCTATGTATTCATAAAATATTTCCCGCGCCATGGCCAGATCTTCGTCAACTGGCGGATTATTATGCGAAACCCCAGCCAACAGTCCCCGCAGTTCATTATCATCCGCATATGCCCAAACACGCAGCGCCGCCAGGATTCTGTTCCGCATCTCACTTGCGCCGGCATTGGTATAGGTCAGACATAGAATTCCGGATTTTTCTGAATTGTTAGACCTGAACAAAATGCGCAGCAAACGTTGCACCAGCACGGACGTCTTGCCGGTTCCAGCGTTCGCCTGGACCCAAACGTTTTGTGTCGGGTCCGACGCCCTGCTTTGATTTTCCGAAAGATTTTGTTTTTTTATAACCATTTATTGCTAGCTGAGCGAGAGGAATTTCTCATTTTATATCGCATATTTTTGTATTGTTTTTATTACGCAATTGTAGTATAAAAATCCCAGAAATCAAGACGGGATTTGAGAGAGTTGGTAAAAAGGAATTTATGATGAGCGGATTAACAAATGAATTGCTAAAAGGCGGCATTATCGCCGGGACCAGCTATCAATCTTCGGGCCATTATTACATGGGTATAAATGAAGGCGTTAACAACGTGCTTGGGGATGCTTATTCCGCGCCGTTGTCGATAGAAAGCATAAATTTCCAAATTATAGAACCGTATGTCAATGTTGAAAAACCAACCGCAGACGGTTTAGAATTCGTCGGAAATTATCTGAATGCCCATGCAAAGATTTTGGAACGCAGTGGTGCGAACTTTATTGCATGTGCGTCAAATACTGTTCACATCGTCGCGGACAAGATTATGCATGATGTCAATCCACCGCTGCTGCATATCGCAGATGCCACCGCAGAAGATATTGAAAGGACCGGGATTGGCAAAGTTGGTCTGCTGGGCACCGGTTTGACCATGAGAGAACCATTTTATAAAGAGCGGCTGCAAAAGCAATCGGGTGTGCAAGTATATGTGCCGCGCAATGAATCGATGGATCGCCTGAATGAAATAATTTTTGAAGAGCTTTGTTCCGGCAATGTATTTTCCAATTCTATACAGCAATTCGAAAGCATGATACATGAAATGGTGCGCGATTATGGAATACAGGGTGTAATTCTTGGCTGTACGGAACTGAATATGCTGATCAAGAAAAAGCTTTCCGAATATAGAATTCATATATTCGATACCACACAGATTCACATAAATTCCATTGTGAAGAGAATTTTAAATGGAAATATTCATTAGGGAAAGTAAAGAAAATAACATGAACAAAGATTTTGAAGAAATTATTGATTTTTATTATCGCAGCAATTATGGGACTTTTGATGTATATGCGAAATCCGCATATTTTTGGCATGCGTTCAGCGATAATATAAAAGACATTTATTACAATCATATTGTTCCGTTGAATGATGCGAAACCGAAAGAACTGATTCTGGAACACAAACCTGAATTTGTCGCAAGAAACCGCATGCCCGCGGTATGTATAATGCCTTTGTCCAAGTTTTATGAAAAACAAATTCCGGGATTGAAACCCTGGGCTGCAGACAGCTGGATGAAATACGCAAATCCGTCTGTGCCGGATGTTCCTGCGAATCCTGATTTCAGTGTTGTGGAATCTGGATTGAAAGACGTCGACATTCATGCGGATGTTTTTATGCGTGCTTTTTCAGATGGCGTGTATGCCGGGCTGGATGAGTCTTATGGAGATGTAGAAAAAATATTCTTTCGCCCTCATCCGGTTTTTACAAATCTTAATTTGCTGTTGTATTACAAAGGAACCGCGGTTGGATGTGTTCGTGCGGTCATTGAAAATGATAAGGCCTTCATATATGCCCTTGGCGTTGTAAAAGAATATCGTTTTGGCGGAATGTCGGTTGCACAGTTGGGCGCTGATTTGATGAAGCGGTTATTTGCCCGCGGTATTCGTGATATTTATATGAATACGGAATTGGGGACAAGGCTGGAAAGCTTTTATCTGCGTGCCGGGTTTGAAAGATTGTTCACAGGTCGGTATTGGATAGAAGAATAAGAGGGGCCAAAAATGAAGAAATTAAAACGCAATGATTCTGGGGTTTGGGTAATGGTTGCGGTTGATGGAGAATTCGCACATGCGCAAGCAAACATATGCTATATGGGGGTCGGCAAGGTCAATGCCGCGATCGCAACGCAGCATGTAATTGAAACTGAAAAACCACGCCTGATTGTCAGCATGGGAACAGCAGGCAGCAGCGTGTTCGATTATGGCGAAATAGTAAATCCAGTTGGTTGGGTTCAGCGGGATATGAACTTGACCGAATTTCTTGCGCCGAAATATGTCGTGCCGATGAGTGATGATGCGCAAGTTTTGGAATATGGTCGGCGAGATTCACGTTATAAACAGGCGATATGCGGGTCTGGCGATACTTTTGTTCGCAATATCGCAGAAGATATTTGGGATTGCGTGGAAATGGAGGGGTTCGCGATAGCATATGCATGCCGCGTCGCAGGGATTACGTTCGTTTCATATAAATTTATTAGCGATGGAAAATCAGAAGATACCACCGACCATGAATGGACAGAGGTTCTTGGATCTGCCCGCACCGCCCTGCACAAGGTTTACGAAGATATGGAAAAAGGAGAATGAAATGAAAAATAAAAAAGTTCTGATTACCGGTGGATCCGAAGGGCTTGGCAAGGCAATGGCGCGCAAATTGCATGACATGGGTGCGTCTGTAATTATCGCGGCCAGGGATGAGCAAAAGCTTGCCGCCGCGGCCAAGGAAATTGGTTGCGATTATGTCAAATGCGATATTACAGACTTATCAAGTTGTCAAAATGCGGCGCGCATTGCCGGCGAT
Source organism: Rickettsiales bacterium (assembly GCA_031265235.1). Lineage (GTDB taxonomy): Bacteria > Pseudomonadota > Alphaproteobacteria > Rs-D84 > Rs-D84 > WRCC01. The sequence goes on along the minus strand of JAISCX010000023.1, from coordinate 16,655 downwards.
ATCGATATTCTTGTAAACAATGCCGGTATATGGACGGATGACGATGTAGAGGTGGATAATCCCGAACGCGCCCGTGTTGCACTTGAAACAAACTTGCTGGGTGCGATTTTTATGACGAATCAGTTTTTATCAAAAATGCGTGAAAAAAATTCTGGAACGATTTTCTTTACAAATTCGGTAAGCGGCAGATTTCCGATTATGGATCCGTCCGCACGAACATACAGCGCGTCCAAATGGGGACTGCGCGGATATGCCGAGGCATTAAAGGAAGAATTGAAAACAACCAAAATCAAAGTTATTCAAATTCATCCGTGTGGATTTGATACGAATATTTTCGAATCAAGCGGCTGGGATAAATCATCCGCCCATAATCAAAGCTGGATGACCGGCACGGAAAACATTGCCAATGCCGCCGTGTTCGCCCTTACCCAGCCGGACGATATAAACGTCAGTTCAATAGTCGTTGATAAAAGCCCGATGTGGCAACCGATATAAAAGGAAATTAAACTGATGCAGCCCCGCCTGCGCGGGGGGTGACAAAAAACGCGAAGCATTTTAAAAATATAAATTGCTTTTGGTTTGCATAATTTGGTATATGCTGTTTTCTGATCTAACAAAAAATAGGAACATCAAAATGTTGGGTGATTATTCTATTGTAAGTATTAGTATTTTTGCTGTAATTGTTGTCGCATGTCTGTTGATAGATTTGTTTGCCCATAAAAGCGATAAACCTGTATCGATAAAATCCGCGGGACTTTGGACTTTGTTTTGGATCGCTGTGTCGCTTGGGTTTGCTGGATACGTCTGGGCATCGCATGGCGCGGATGATTCTTTTGCGTTTCTTTCCGGGTATGTGTTGGAAAAAGCGCTGTCCATAGACAATCTGTTCGTGATGATGGCGATATTTACTTCGTTCCATATCGCAGACAAGTACCAGCACCGCGTTTTATATTACGGAATTCTCGGCGCGTTGGTTCTGCGATTAATTTTTGTCGCGTTGGGCGTGGGATTTTTGAATCATTTCGGCGATGTAGCCATGACAGCGTTCGGATTATTTATTGTTTGGTCTGCGTTTAAAATGCTTCAGGCGACCGGAATCGGTCTTCTTGTTTATACTATGTTTATGGATGAAAGAAAGCGCGAACACCTGATTGCGGAACACAAGGCGAAAGAAGAAAAAGAAGTGGATTACAGCCATCACTGGTCAATGCAACTGTTCCGGCATATATTCAAAGTGCATCCTAAAATCGAAGGGCATAAATTCTTTGTGGCCGGTGCGGCAACGCCCCTATTCCTATGCCTGATTACGATAGAGTTCGCGGATATAATGTTTGCGTTTGATTCCGTGCCCGCGATTATTGCGATTACGGGAAAGCCTTTCCTGGTCTATACCAGCAACATATTCGCGATTCTTGGAATGCGTTCGATGTATTTTTGTCTGTCCGCTTTGAAACGTAAATTAATGCATCTTGAAAAGGCGGTGATTGCGACGCTTGTATTCATAGGGTTCAAAATGTTGGCAGAGGTTTTCTTTGGATGGCACATCGGTGCGGGTATGTCATTACTCGTAATCTTGGGTCTTATGTCTGTGGGTGTAATCTGGTCGTTGATTTCGGCAAAAAAACTTTCATATAGACTTAGGTGAATATTTCTAGTAGGTTTTAAAAGTAATAATTTGAGGGAATGATTATGGCCGCTGATAAGATTTTTTTGATTGTCTTCATAATTTCGTCCGTGCTGTTGGTCGCTGGCGCGATCGCCATGATGCTGGCCGCGCGGAAATCGCAAAGGGTGACGGGTTCGCTGCTGCTTTTGCTGACGCGTCCGGAACGCGCCAAGGTCCAAGATGCCGCGCGCGTGTTGCAGGTGATACTTGCCGGAGAAATTGAAAAGATTGAATCGAACTTTAAATCAATGTCGGATACTTTGTCCGCCCAGGTCGCGCGCGCGGAAGATTTGCGAAAAGAGCTGGGAGAGCATAACGGGCAATTGGTCGGGACTGCGGACGAAGCGGCGCGGAAAATACTCGTCATGAATCAGCGGCTGGAAAATATGCTGGGCGGATTTACAAAAATCGTAGAATCCCACGAATGGTCGGAATTGGATTCCGCGGCGGACAAATTTCAAAACCGCATCAACGATTTGCTGAATAAAGTCGATTCCACGGCCCAGGATACGATAGAGCGCACGCGCGGACTGCAGGGGCATATCGACGGTTGGATCGAATCGGGAAAAAAGATGACCGCGCAATTGCAGACGGACATGGAAAACAATACATCGCACATGAATTCAATGGTTGTCGAATCGGATGCCATGCGCGAGAAATTAGAGGCGCTGGCAAAATCGGTTGCCGAAGGATTCGACGGGATCAAATCCGGCGCCGGGACATATGAATCGACGATATCGGAAAACGACAGGCTGCTGTCCGCGCAGATTGAAAAGCTGGAAGAATGGACAAACCAATCAAAACAAACGCTGTCCGCGCAGATCAACGGACTGACCAATACGGCGAATTCCGTCGGCGCCCAGATTCGTCTGGCCGAGGCTTCGATTGAAAAACAAGAACAAAAGCTGAAAGACACCGTATCCATATTGTCCGAATCCGCGCAGAACACCGAAGAATCCGTGCGTAATATCGTGGGCGAAGTATCCGTTCTGGTCGGCAAATTCGATACGGACATCAAAGATTTCGCAATCGGCGTCGTGAACGAGCTTAACACCGTCCAAGGCGTCGCGAACACGACTTTGAACGAAACCAAGACCGCCGCGGGCGCGTTTGCAAGTTCCGTGCGGACAATGGCCGAAGGCGTGCGCGAAACATTGATAGAGATGAACAATGCGCACACCCAGCTGACCGGACAATCCGCGGAACTGGTGAAAGTATCGGCGGATACGACGGCGCAGCTGCACCCGCTGTCCGAACTGATAGAGAAATATTATGCGTCACTTCCCGATTTGTCCAAAAGTTCGGCGGATCTTTCGGAACAGTTGTCGGGCGAAATCGCGTCGCTGGATGAAAAAATCCGCGGACTTAACGATGCGATGGGTCAATCTATCGTGGGGATTGCGGACTCCACTTTAAAGCTGGATCACTTGGCCGGCGACAGCCGCCAGCAAATGATAGACTTGATGTCCGATTATGCCAAGGCGGTTGACACCATGAAGACCCTGACCAACCAAATGGCCGAAGCGCGCGCGGCCGCGCCTATGAAGGCAATGAACGCAAGCGTCGCGGACGCGGGCAAGATTGAATCGCGCATAACGGCGCAGGATTTTATAGCAAGCGCCGGCGGATTGATAGAGCGTCTGCACGAACTGTCCGTGGATTTGACGCGCAGCGTGGGCGCAGAGATTCCGAATGCCGTCTGGGCGAAATACCACAACGGGGACAAGACAATATTTTCCAAATGGTTCGCCAAGATGCTGAACGCGGCGGACAAGCGCAAGGTCAAGGAACTGTTCAGACAGGACGCCGTATTCCGTTCCCAGGCGACCCAGTTTGTGCGTGGTTTTGCGAAAATGATGGCCGGCGCGGAACAGACGGACAACCGCGAAATTATAACAGCGACATTGCTGAAAACCGATCTGGGCCAGATGTATATGGCCCTCAGGGCATATTTGTGATTATGGAAAAAGTAGAATGCGTATTTTAAAACCTTATTTGCGAAATAATAATCCACGGCCCAGGATGGACGGATTCCCGGAAACCCGCAGAACTCTACACACACACACACATGTAGCCCGTTGCAGATAGGGGGCTTGGCAGGGCGTTGCGCTTCCATCCCGTTATCTTGGGAGGCATGGCGGTCTTCGCGATTCTTCCGACCTTTTGTCATATGGGCGATGATTGCGTATTGCATACACCCCGTGGGCGATGCGTATGGGGCGACTTTGAAATATTCCGGCGGGGGATCGGTTCCGCTGACCGCGATAAAGCAAACAACGCCGTCGCTGGTGATTCTGATGAACGGAACAAAGCATTACGGTGCGATGATATCCGGCACTGCGCCGTCGGACGCCATAAAAATCAATAAAGATGGGACAACATACTGGATCGGTTCGTATTGCGCGCCTGGAAAGTATTCCGCGACAGGAACATCCGCGTGTCAAGACTGTGGAATCGGGTATTATTGTGAGGGCGGAAATTATAGTCGCGCCGCGTGCACATATGGGTCTGTTTCATGCAATGGGATCAATCATGCGTTTGATCCGCCGCTGCCTGGCGAAGCGCCGCCAATGAATAAAGAGCTTACGCTTGCCCAAGTGAATCAATGGATTCCTGCGACCAGCTTTTCGCAGTGGAAGAAGATTTCCGGATGCAGTAATTTTCAGGAACCAGGTTATTCCGCAGGTCCTGTGACAGGCTTTCAGAATTCCGCATACGGATGCGCGACCGGCACCATCGGCCCCGGGACATATTTGTTTATAACACGCACCAGTTTTTGCAACAGCGGCGGCAGCGATATATTTTCAGGAATATCTCGAGACACCACGGCCGTCCGCATAATAATTTTCGACCATGCCGTGTCCTATAAGATAATTCACGTAAATAATTCTTTTTATCCATGGATTGATTTGGATCACGATATTTTTACAAGCCACAGCTTTGCGGTTCCTTCCGCGGGTTATTGCAGCAATAATAATTACACGAATATATCGGGGCTGCCCGGTGATACGACCGTCCCGAACATGTATATTTACGAACTTAAATAGGCTTTCGGACGATCTTCTGCGATTGAAGCCGCGAATTTGCGGTTGATTTTAATCTCGTTTTGTGGTATGATGATAATTGAAAACCCGCAGAAAGCGGGTGTTTTTTTATCAAACGATCGGCAGACGCGGCATCAAAAACAAAGGAATTTTTATGTCACGTCAAATACAAATACGTCGCGGGACCGCGTCAGAGCATGCAGGTTTCACTGGCGCTGCCGGGGAAATCACCATGGATACCACCAACAAAACACTGCGGCTGCATGACGGGGAAACAACCGGCGGAATGCCGCTGGCGCGAATTTCGGATCTTGGCACGATAGAAGGCGCGGCCGGGGAACAAGGTCCCCAAGGCCCCCAGGGATATCAAGGCGCGGCGGGTCCCCAAGGCACCGCGGGCGCCGCTCTGCCCGATGGCGCGGATTATGTCGTTGAATTCTGCAGCACTGCGTCCGCATGGTATCGCAAATACAAATCCGGATGGGTTGAGCAAGGCGGAATAACCGCTGCCGTCGCCGCGAATGCGAATATAGCGATAACGTTTTCAGTCGTCATGGCCGGCAATAGTTATAACGCGTCATATATTCACAATGGCAGCAATCACGGATATGTGCCGAGAATAATCAGCAAAACCGCAACGGGCATGACCATGGCCGTCGATATGTTTACAAGCGCGTCAAGTTCCTGCACGCGTTCGTGGATTGTCTGCGGCATGTCTGCAAACGGATAAAAATCCGGCGAAAGCCGGATTTTATCTTTTTGATTTATGAAAAACTGCGCCGATTATTAATCCGGATTTTCCGCACCGAAACTTTCTTGTTCTAATGTGCCTTACCCGAATTTCAGATCGTTTTAATATCCCGTTCATGTCAAGGAAAGATAGTCTTTCATAAACTTCGTCCTTGTAGAATGATGTCGGTTTTGCGTTATAGTAATCGGAAAAATCCACCAAACTTAGACGCGCTTTTGTAAATATTTTCATATATGGAATTGGCATCGGTCTTTGGGTGCGAAAATGACAAGCCGCAATGATTGCAAAAATATATATCGTATGTCAGAGGATCTTGATAACCTGGAACTTTACCCAGAAACTTAGCGGAACGGTTGCACAGCGGGCATATTGGATATTGCTTTCCGATTTTGCCGGGGATTCGTCCAATCAATTTCATCATCTATCTTTTTATCTTCAAGATCGGAATTATGTTGAACAGCTTGACCCACTGCTTGTTTGTTCTGTTTTTGGCATAATGTATTTTCAATAGCGGGATTATCCCGAAAATCAATATCCTTTTCGGGGTTTTACGCAGTTCCTTTTCCACCCATGCCGGATATTTGTTCTGCACGTAAAACAGGATTTCATGCATGGCCGCGAACTGCTGTTCTTTCTGGGTCATGCTTGTCATATTTTCATGATGCCGGTAATCCAACAATATATCCGGCATATTGTGAAAGCTGGTCCATTCCATAAGACGGCACCACAACATGTAATCTTCGGCCGGGGAATATCGCTGTTCGTATCGCACCCCGCTTTGGATCAAAACCGACTTTCTAATCATTGACGCCGGATGTGCGACGCAGCATCCTTTTAAAAGCAAAAGCTTTATCTTGTAATTGCTTTCGGGGTGCGCGGACGTGTATTGCAAGTCGCTGTCGAAATATTTAAATTGCGCGCCGACCACGCCGACCTTTGGATTGTTATCCAGAAATTCCGATTGCAGCGCAAACCTGTCGGGCATGGAAATGTCGTCGTGGTCGCATACCGCCAGGTATTCTCCGCGCGACATTTCAAGCAGCCGGTTGCGCGATTCCGAAATTCCGATATTGCGTTCATTTTCTGCATAAACGATGCGGGGATCGTCGTATGATTTTATGATTTCTTTCAATTCTTTATTTTCCGGAGAATCGTTCAGAATTATGAATTCAAAATCTGTGAAAGTCTGGCCCAGCACGGATTCGATCATCGCCCGCAAGTGTTCTGGATTGGTATTGTAAACAGGTGTCATTACGGAAATTTTAGGCATGATTCTTGGGTCTCCCTTGAAATACAGGTATTATTCCGAACAACCGCCAGATCGTCTTGTTTTCCTTGTATCTTATTTTTAAAATCGGAAATATCGTCCATTTGACCATGGCGGGATCGCGCCAGCTTATGTCCAGGTCGTCCCATCCTATCACTTGGATTATATCCGCGTATTTCTGCGCGACCATAAACCATACTATCTGGCATTGGCTGGTTCCCAGCTTTATGATGTCGCGGTATAATTCATCAAGAAATTCATGAACCTTTCCGTTTCCGACCTCATACGATACCAGACCCGTCGTGCATATTTTATGGCGGCCGCAGCCCGCGTCACAGCCGGATTTTATCTTTTCGCGCACATAGTCTATGGTTTCCTGAATAACCGACAGATATCTTTCCTGGAACATCGATTGTCCGATTTCTTCCCATATGTTCTTGCGTTTCTTGGGATGGTCGCGAATCAAAATGGGCTTGCTTTGAATTTCAAGCATTCTTTTTATATGCCTGTCCTTTATCCTCAGCTTGTGATCCGTGCATATTACGCGATCGTATTTTTTAAAATCTGAAAATTTTTCGTCTTTCAGAAACTGCAAAAACTTTACGTATTTTGACTGCAAGGATGAAACGGCGAAATTATCGGACAAAGGAATATCGATAAAAACATAATTCCATCCGGCTTTTTCTATGGCGGGTTTTATTTCCGGATTGTTGGTGAAAATATACGCGTCATAATTCTTCGGCGCCTGGTAAAAGCACTTGAAGCGCGGCCCGATAACAGGGCATATTATGCAAACGTTCTGCTTTTGACGCATTCTTTTTCTCCGATTGGCGGGCGGGCGCGCAAACAACCGGCAAACGCGTTTTATAAAGGTTCGCGCCCGCCCGCATGGGAAAATCAATTAAGAAAATAAAAGCCGCCCAAAACAAGGCGGTCGGGGAGTTAAAGAAATCATATAGCATGACCCGCTGGTTTTCGGGTAGGCCCTGTGTTATAACCAGCGCTCCCCTACCGTTAGATACAAGGGAGAAGCGGCGCAAAAAGCGCACAATCAAATAACGACGCAGATTGCGCCGTGCTATATGGGGTTCTTTAAGCCCCGAACTTCAATTCCGAATTGAAATTCACACCATTATAAAATATTTGGGCCGACATGTCCATAAGAAAAAATATATTTTGTAAAAATCCCCTTGAAATATATACATAAATGAATTATATTCCGTGCACTTGACGTTTAAATAAAGGAAATTCCCTATGAACTATCCCTATATGCCAAAGTCCACCGCTTTGTGGCTGATTGAAAATACATCCCTGTCCTTTGAGCAAATCGCCGACTTTTGCGGAATGCATGAATTAGAGGTTAAATCCATAGCGGACGCCGAAAATCACAAAGTTCAGGGTCTGGACCCCGTGCTTTCCGGACAGCTGGCCTATGAAGACATTGAAAAATGCGCGGCCGATCCGAATGCGCGCCTGACGCTTTGCGAGAATATCGTCGCCGCGCAAAAGTCCCAGAATAAAAAAGGCATAGGGTATACGCCGATGCTGCACCGCCAGAACCGTTTGGGCGGGATTCTGTGGATTGTAAAGAACTATCCGGAATTGACCGACGGCCAGATCGCGCGTCTGATGCGGTCTACGAACCCGACCGTGGCAAGCGTTCGCAACAAGACGCATAAAAACTATTCCGCGATACAGATACAAAGCCCGATCGTTTTGGGTCTGGTATCCGAATCCTCGCTGGTGGACGCTGTCGCAAAGGCCAGAAAAGTCAGCAGCTAAGAGGACTGCGAAACTTTATATATACCCCGCCGACGATAAAAAAGCATTCAAAGACTGTTAACTTATAAAAAGGCCCATTCATGCCCAAAGCCATTACAGCCGAAACAAAACTAATTATCGACTCTTTACCGGAAAATCTGCGAAAGCTGGCCAACGATGCGAATGACGCCGGATACATGTCGCAGATGGATTTCGACGCGGCCGTTGCCGGCGACGAAGTGCCGGCCGCCGAACGGGACGAGGTTATGCAGTTTTTCCAACAGGATCTGGGCGTCGATATAATAGAGTCCGCGATGTTTGCCCGCGGGGTCGAAAAATACGACGACGAGGACGATTCCGAAAAACGCGACAAAAGCCGCGACCTGCTTAACGCGGACGCCGAACAGGTTGACGTCAACGACGACGATTACGAACATTACGCAAAGCAGTTGGAACGGTCCGCGACCGGATCCCTTACACTGGGCATCCAGGATTCCGTCCAGTCGTATTTGAAACAGATCGGCACGGTGCAATTGCTGACCGCGGTGGGCGAAGTCGCGATCGCGCAGCGGATAGAAGCCGCGAACCGTCTGGTCGTATACGGGCTTTGCGAATCGCCAATGACGATACGCGCGATGCTGGACTGGTACCAGCAGCTTTTGCTTGACGATATCAAATTGCGCTATATCGTGAATCTAGAAGTCATGTATTCGTCCGATTCTGAAAAGAAATCGTTGGCCGCGCTGGCCGATGCGTTAAAATCCAAAGGCGTGGAAGACGTCGCCGATCTGGATGACGAAGACCTGGAAGACGAAGAGCTGGGCGACGAGGAAGAAGAAGAGGAAACGGAAACAGAGGACGGCGTGCGCAAGGAAGACACACCGCGCGGAACGTCGGGCGTGCCGATTCCGGTGATGGAAGAATCGCTGATGCCGGCGGTCTTGGAACTGTTCGCCAAGATAAAGCGCATATTCAACCAGATTTCAAACCTGCAGAAACAGCGTTTGGAAAGTTTGGTCAAGACGGCGAAACTGGACGAAGCGCTGGAAAAAAAGTACGTAAAGCTGCGTCTGGAATTGTTCGAATATGTCAGCAAGATACGCCTGAACGACGACCGCGTCGAAGATATTCTGGAACGCCTGACCGCGCGCAACGCCCTTTTGATGGGGCTGGAAGGCAAGATGATGCGTCTGGCGTCCGCCTTTAAGATAAAGCGCGACGATTTTCTTAACGAATGGTCCGGGAACGAATTAAACCGCAACTGGGTGAAAAGGCTGGCGAAAAGCAAGGTTCCGGCATGGACCAGATTCGCCGCAAAGCACGAAAAAGATATTTTGAAAATCCAGGAAGACATAACAAGCATCGCGTACGAGACGGGCCAGCCGACCGCCGAATACAAAAAGGTCGTGGAACTGGTCCGCCGCGGCCAGGCGGAAGCCGCGCGCGCCAAGCGCGAAATGATCGAAGCCAACCTGCGCCTGGTTATAAAATTCGCGAAAAAATCCGCGAACCGGGGTCTGGGGCTGGACTTTTCCGATCTGGTCCAGGACGGCAACATCGGCCTGATGAAGGCGGTGGACAAGTTCGACTATCGTTTGGGGAACAAGTTTTCGACATACGCGACGAACTGGATACAACAGGGCATATCGCGCAGTATCGCGGACCAGGCGCGCACGATCCGCATACCCGTGCACATGATCGACAACATTCACAAGATACAGAAAGCGTCGCGCCAGTTCATGCACAAATACGGCCGCCAGCCGACCGCGGAAGAACTGTCGAAGATCATCTATCTGCCCGTCGAAAAAATCCACAAGGCGATGAAGGTCAACCTGCGCCCGATATCGTTAGAAGCGCCAGTAGACAGCGAAGGCGATTCTTCCCGTATAGAGATCATCGCGGATGAAACTGCCAAGGATCCGTTCGTTTCCGCGGCGCAAAAAAACCTGCGCAAGATTGTGACGCAGATTCTGTCGGAACTGGACCCCAAGGAAGAAACAGTCATCCGGCAGCGCTTTGGAATGTCAACCAACAAGACCAGCACGTTGGAAGAAGTCGGCGAATACATCGGCGTGACGCGCGAACGCATACGTCAGATTGAACAGAAAGCATTGAACAAGTTAAAGCATCCGACCCGTGCCCGCAAGCTGCGCAGCTTTTTGGAAGAATAAGAAAACGTTTTTCGCTTGCATAAGTTCCAGACTTTGGATAAGATTCTTAGAAAGAAGGAACCCTTGATGTCAAGAAACTGCAGAACTCTAAGAGAGAGAGAGAGAGAGAGAGAGAGAGAGAGAAGGTAAGCCTGCTTGACTTTTGCGCGGCGCGCGGTCGCGCGCCGGCGCAAATAAAATTTTCAGCGATTTATATATCCGTTATGGCTTTGTCATCTCGGATGTTTTTTTGTTTCAAGGCAAGGTTTGTATGTCGGCGCCGCGATCACGCGGCCCGTGTCGGATTATGGTTGGCACCATGGTTGAATAAAAGGAAACAATATAAAAAACTTATATTCGCATGCATCGTGGGCGCAATATTGTCTGCGGCGGGCGTCGCGAATGCAGATACGGACGACATTGGCGATTATTATTATGGTGGAGTCTGCGAAAACAGTTATTGTTTACACTATACGTCAGAGTATAGCGTAAATGAGAACGAGGTCGAAGATTGCAACGGTTATTTCAACGAGACCCTTGTTCCAAAGTTCAAGGTCGGTGGATATTGCAGCCCCAGCAAGGGCAAAGGTAACTATGACGCGCCAGAGGTTCAAGACTGTGATGACTGCAGTCCGGCGACGTCAAGGGCAGGAGAATACTGTTATTGCAAGATACATAGTCTCAATGACGTTGCCGTTGCGTCGTCGCGTTTCGTGTTCAACGACGAATCCCTCTATGCATCCGTTTGTGCGAGCATGTGCACGAACAAATGTACCATGGAAGCCTGGTTCTCCTCTGGCTTTCGGGCCGCGCTGTTCTCTGCGCTCGGCTCTTGATGTCTAAAACGAAAACTCAAAGAAAAACTAAAACAAAAAACACGTTGAATTTTGTCCAGATTTTCCGCGGGATTTTCAAAGATTATGGCTTTCTTATTATTTTCATTCCGTCTTTGCCATCCATTATCGTCCAGCCGGCGTCGTCGATCTGGTTGCGGATTTCGTCCGCGCGGGCCCAGTCTTTTGCGGTTTTGGCTGCAACGCGTTCATCGGCTAATTTTTGAATTTCCGCAGGCACACTTACATTTTCAGAATCCAAAAGTTTTTGCGCGTGATCAATAAACTGCAACCCCAAAAGTCTGTCAATGAATTCAAACAATGCGATTTTAGTTTCCGCATCAACCGTATCGTCCGCCAGTAATTCTTGAACATAAACCAACGCCGTCGCGGTTTTCAGATTGTCGTTCACGGCGCCAAGAATCCGATCATGCCATTCATCATATTTCGGGCCGTGCGCGGGCGCGGATTCCAGCAATCCCGCAACTTTTTTCACGATATTCTTGTATCCCGCGCCAGCGGCATCCAGTGTTTCCCACGAGAATTCCAACGGCTGGCGATAATTGCTTAACGCCAGCATATACCGGTATTCCATCGGATCGTATCCGCGACTGCGCAACAGTTCCAGAGAGACGAATTCGCCCGCAGATTTAGCCATTTTCGCGCCAGTCTTATCAACCAGCATGCCGCCGTGAATCCAATAATTTACCCATGGTTTTCCGGTTATAGGCTCACTCTGCGCAATTTCGTTCGTGTGATGTACGCGCGATAAATCTTCGGCGCCGGTATGGATGTCAAAATGATTGCCCAGCAGCTTCATAGACATAGCGCTGCATTCTGCATGCCAGCCGGGAAAGCCGATTCCCCATGGGCTGGCCCATTCCATCGCGCGCTTTTTATCAGCGGGCGAAAATTTCCATAGCGCAAAATCCGCAGGATTCCGCTTTGCGTCATTGAATTCAACGCGCGCGCCCGCGCGGTTGCCCGACATGGTTCCACCGGTCAATGCGCCGTATGCCGCGAACTTGCTGGTGTCATAATATATTCCGTCGCCTGGGATTTCGTATGTATAGCCCAGTTCCTGCAATTTTTCTACAAGCGCTATCTGTTCCGCAATGTAATCCGTAGCGCGCGGCATTTCGGTCGGCGGCAGAATGTTCAGGTCGGCACAATCACGCAGAAATTCATCAGTATAGTATTTCGCAATATCCCATACGGATTTGCCTTCGCGGGCGGCGCCCTTTTCCATTTTGTCTTCGCCGGTGCCCTCTTCGTCATTGGTCATGTGTCCCACGTCAGTGATATTCATAATATGGCGCACGTCATACCCGTTTGCAAGGAACATTCGCTTTAACAGATCATTCATGATGATGGTGCGCAGATTCCCAATGTGCGCCAAATGATACACTGTTGGGCCGCATGAATAAAACCCGACCTGGCCCGGTATTAATGGCCGAAATTCTTCCAGTTTTCTGGACATAGTGTTATATAATTTGATTGGCATTGTCATGATAATTTCCTTTGTTGTTTATGATAAATAAATGTGGTGCTTATTGCAAACGGAATGTGCAAGCATCAACAACAACAGGAAAAAGAAGAAAAGAATGTTTTCATAACAGTGAAATTATAGCATTGCTTGCCCTGCTTCGCAAGCAATTTTATGTTAGTAAAATAGTGGCGGAGCGTATAGGACTTGAACCTATGGACCGCATTTCTACGGTCACGGATTAGCAATCCGCTGCATTACCACTCTGCCAACGCTCCGTGAGGCGCATTATTGCATCTCGGATGCGGAAAATCAAGATTAAAAATCCCGCCGCCGGCGGGATTCTATCAGTATTAATCATGAATTATTTGTTATGTTTATGATTCAAACCTTGCATTGCAGGCTTTTTTGGAATTTTTATCATAAACGGCAAAGCAATACGATTTGTCATTCTTTACTATCGCCAGACAGGTATTACGATCGTCTTTTTTCTTGATATTACGGCAATAGCTGGGGTCTTCATACATTTGCGCCAGATGCCAGTTTTCTGCATTTCGATCGCGTATTCCATAAAAGAAACAACAGGCAAACGCATCCGTTGTAATAATTATTGCCAATATTGATAATATTATGCGCTTCATTATTTGTCCTTTTAAATAATAAAGCCATTTTAGGCCTATAAAATACATTTGTCAATAATAATTAGGTATATCATGTATCAAAATTATACCCTTTGACGGCGTCCGTGATTGCAATCACCAACTTTTGCTGATACGAATCAGATTTTAACAGTTTCTCTTCATCCTTGTTCGACAGATGCCCCAATTCCAACAGCGCGCTTGGGATGGTGCTGCGCAGGACTGCGAACGGGGCGCTGCGCAATGCGCCGTTCGTCTGTTTGGTGATTCCCGCGGCATTGAATTTTTTTCGGACGCCCGCCGCGAATTCCACGGACATTTCCGCAATCGCGTGCTGTTGCAGCGCGCTCAGCGCGTTGCGCACATCCGGTTCGAACCGCGCGAATCCGTCAACCTCTATCTTGTCCGCGGCGTTTTCTGCGTCGGCCAGCTTTTGGGCTTCTTCGTCGGATGCTTTCTTTGAAAGGGTATAAACCGAAAATCCCTTCATATCGCGGCTGGGGTTCGCATTCGCGTGCAATGACATAAACAGGTCGGCGTGCTTTTGTTCTGCAATATCGGCACGCGTGCCAAGATTTAAAAACGCATCCTTGTTGCGTGTCAGATGCACAGTAAATCCGCTTTCCACCAGTCGCGTCCGCAGCTTTTTCGCAACGCTTAAGACCACGTCTTTTTCTTTCACGCCGGATTTTCCGATGCATCCGGGATCTTTGCCGCCATGCCCCGCATCGACGACGATTATGGGTTTGCGGGTGTTCTTTTTAGGTTCGGCTTTTGCCGCCGCGACCGCACCGGCATCCGCGCTTGCATTCCCGGCGGCGAAATCCAAAACCAAGCGGTATCCGGTGTCCCCATTGGGTTCCAGAACCATTATATTGTTTTTCGGAATCTGGCCGATGGGTTTGGTCAGCGTGGCTATGACTTGCAGCGAACTGCCGGATTGGTTCTGCGATATTGATTTTATCAGGGTTCCCGATGCCAACGCCGGTTTTAGCGATGCCGCCACCGTGTTTGACAATTCGACGACCAGACGCGGCGCGCCGGCGGACGGATAGGAAAGCGAATATCCGGGCCGCGCGCTGGATTCTATCACCAGGCGCGTTTTGTTTCCGGGCTGCGACCCCGAGCGAATAGATTTGATTTCATTTCGCGCGGCAAATGCGACGCGGGGCAGAAATGTAATGGCCAATATCCCCCCGCCGGCGATTTTCAGCACGGTGCGCCGTGACGCGCACCCGGAAAAAATGGATTTTTTGATATTCTTCATGATGGGAATTATAGCAGAAAACGCAAAAGTGTAAAAGTGTAAAAAGTGTAAGAGTGAATCCAGGTATCAAAAAACTTTTACACTAAATAAAAATGCGCCTTGCGGCGCATTTTTATTTAGCGGTCCATTCGCAAAAGCCTTCGTTGGTATCGCATTTATCCAGCGTGCTTTCCGCGATAAAGTATCCCTGGGGGTGCAGGCACGCGGAACATACCGCCGGCGCTTCGTTGCCGATATGCCAGTTGCCGCAATTTGTGCAGCGCCACATTACGGTTTTTTCGGATTTGAACAGGGTTCCTTTTTCCAAAGCCTCTATCAATGCGCGATAGCGCGCTTCGTGATATCGCTCGGCATAGCCGATTTCGCGCAGTTGCGCCGCAATGGCCGGAAATCCTTCCTTGGCCGCGGCTTGCGCGAATTCCGGATACATTTCAGTATTCTCGTAATGTTCACCGAACGCGGCCGCCTGCAAATTTTCCAGCGTGGTTCCGATTTTTCCCGCGGGATATCCTGCGGTGATTTCCAGTTCTCCGCCTTCGAGCATTTTGAATATCGCTTCGGCGTGTTCTTTTTCCTGGTTTGCGGTTTCTTCAAATATTTTTCCGATGGCCGGATATCCTTCGGATTTTGCTTTGGATGCAAAGAAAGTATAGCGGTTGCGTGCCTGCGATTCGCCTGCGAATGCGATCAGCAAGTTTTTTTCTGTCTGGGTTCCTTTGATTGTTGGCATTATAGTTTTCTCCTTGTAGGTTTAGTTTTAATCTGGCGGGATTATAACATAAAAAATAGAGGTGTCAAACAATCCTATTCATAAAAAACAAGCGATAATAATTTAAACTTGATTCCTGAATATTTATGGTTTATATTCTGACACATTCGGCCAGGTAGCTCAGTTGGTAGAGCAAGGGACTGAAAATCCCTGTGTCGGCGGTTCGATTCCGTCCCTGGCCACCAGATTCAATACATAATTTGCAGTGTAGATAACAAACAACCCCGCTTGACGCGGGGTTTTGATTAAGTCAGTCCATAGGTTTTAATTAGAACGCATAGCGCGCGCCAAGCGTGATTTCATGAGAAATCAAGTCCGCTTTGCCCGATATGAATTTATGGCTTCCGGCTTCATTATAATCTAGCTTGCTTTCTGCGGTTCCCAGATCGGAATAACGATATCCAACGTCAATAGCCAGCTCTTCCGTCAAAGCATAGGACGCGCCGATGCCGACATTCCAAATAAAGGTGTTGATGCTGTCTTCGCCGTTTATGCTGGAATTGGCAGGCATTGCGCCATAAGATGCGGCTTTGGATTTGATATACGCAAAGCCCGCGCCGGCCCCGATATATGGGGTGAATTTTGTGCCGGTGTCAAAGTCATAGTAAGCATTCACGCCAAAAGTCTGCGTCTTGATATCGCTGGATGTTCCGACGGCAGGGTTCCCGTTCAGCCCGCTTTCAACCTTTGCCGCCGTATTGATTCCCCATTCCAATTCAACGCGAGCCACCGCTGGAATGATAAGTCCGACCGCAAGTTTGTTTCCAAAAACATTGTCGCTTTCGTCGGTTCCTTTATTGGTCGCTTGTCCCGGAACGCTGAACACCAGTTCGGGATTTAAAACATTCACTCTCGAGAATGATATTTTTTCAGACACATACGGATTCAATTCCGCAGCGTTTGCAGAAATCACCGTCAGGGCGGCGAAAGATGTTATGATAAGCTTTTTCATATTTTTTCTCCTTGTTGTTGCTGTAGGGGCGCTTTAATGCGTCCTGGCTACATCAAACCATTGTATTTTAC
>JAISCX010000015.1 GCA_031265235.1 Rickettsiales bacterium | reverse complement strand
AATTATATGCAGTATCATCTTGGTCCGTTCCGCATGGCCCAGGAATTTGTCGCCAAGGCCGACGCCTTCGCTGGCGCCTTCTATCAATCCCGGCAGATCCACCAGAACAAATTCACGGTCATGCGCGTACATAACGCCCAGCTGCGGATTCAGCGTGGTGAAAGGATAATTCGCGATCTTTGGCCGCGCGGCCGTGACCGCCGCAAGAAGAGTGGATTTTCCCGCGTTCGGGAATCCCACCAACCCGATGTCCGCGATTAATTTCAATTGCAGGACAATGGTGCGTTCTTCGCCTGGCAAACCATCGTTAAATTGGCGCGGGGCGCGGTTCGTGGGCGATTTGAAATGCAGGTTTCCCCATCCCCCGTTCCCGCCGCGGCACGCGCGATATTCCATGCCGTCCGCGTTCAGGTCGGCGTATTCTATTTCTTCATTTTCGGAAAGTATGACCGTGCCTGTCGGAATATCCAGATAAAGCGTATCGCCGGATGCGCCGGTGCGGCCCTTGCCGCTGCCGTTTTCGCCGCGTTCCGCGGCAAAATGCTGTTTGAACCGATAATCTATCAGTGTGTTGGCGTTCGGCACGCTGCGGAATACGATATTGCCGCCGCGGCCGCCGTCGCCGCCATCCGGACCGCCGTATTCTATATACTTTTCGCGACGAAAAGACGCGCTGCCGTTTCCGCCGTCGCCTGCCTTGATGTGAATCTTTACCTTGTCCAAAAACTTCATTTTATATTGCTTGGCTGTGATTATCTTATATATGATACACTAAAATCCATTAAAAGCAAGTTTTATAGTCAGAAAGAGCGGCACGGACAATGGCAGAGGCGGGCATAAAATGAATCATTATGGGTTAAAAATACCGATGCAGGCTTTGGCCGTTTTTAGACAGCCATGATTTTGCGCGCTCTACGCCGGGGCCGTAAAGTTCGCTTACCTGGCGCCAGAATTTCGCCGAATGGTCCATATGGCTGAGATGCGACAATTCATGCATGACCACATACCGCATTATTTCCGGCGGGGCGAACGCCAGCCTGTATGACAGCGACACCGTGCCGCTGGCGGAACAGCTGCCCCAGCGGCTGGTCGTGTCGCGGACCGTGATTTTTTTAGGACGCGATGAAGCCGGCACCGTTCGGACAATCTCTTTCACGCGCGCAAGAAATAATTCCTTTACCTTGTCCCGCGCGCGGCGTTCAAGAAACTCCGCAGGACCGCATACGTTCAGGATGCAGATATCCGCGTCATCCTTTTCCAGATACGCGCCGGCGCGGGTCAAAGGTTTGTGCCGTATCAAAACATCGCGTCCGAATATCGTTATAACATCGCCGTCGGCAACGCGCGCCTTTTGCGGCGCGCGCGCGAATATGCGTTCCAGCCATCGGCGCTTTTCTTCCGCAAACGCGTGCGCGCGGGATTTTGGCGCCCATCGCGGCATCGTTATATGCAATTCGTGTTTAGGTATTATTTTCGGTCGCAAAACAATGTTGCGGACGCCGGATTTTACTGTGAAGACCAGGGGTATTTCTTCGCCGGTTGATAATGTGAAATTATCGGTGTTCATGGTTTTCGGTTTTCTAAAATTTTTTCCGCAACTGCGTCGGCGTCAAAGCCAAAATGGGCATACACCTGGTCGCCCGGTCCGCCCGCGCCAAACGTGTCTATTCCGATGACAAAGTCCGCAAATTCGCGCCAGGCCGCCGTTGCGCCGGCCTCTAGAGCCACCGTTTGGCCCGCCAATATTGTGCGCTTGAATTTATCCGATTGCAAGCGGAAATTTTCCGCGCACGGCATGCTGGCAACCGATGCCGCGATTCCGCGCGCGCCCAGTATTTTTGCGGCCTTTATTGCCAATGGAACCTCTGAACCGGTCGCTATGATTGTGAATGGCGAATGGTGGGTGGCAAGCGGTGATTTATATATAACGTACGCGCCTTTTTCAATATCGTCCGGCGCCGTTGTCCCGGGCACGACGGGAATATTCTGGCGGCTTAAAACCAGCGCGGTCGGACCATTCGTGCGGCGCAGCGCCATTTCAAGGCATACAGCGACTTCCTGGGCATTGCACGGACGCATGACATGCAGATTCGGAATCAGGCGCAGCGACGCCAGCTGTTCGATCGGCTGGTGCGTTGCGCCGTCTTCGCCAAGCGCGATCGAGTCATGCGTCAGCACATAAATCACAGGCAGACCCATCAGCGCGGAAAGCCGTATGCCCGGCCGCATGTAATCGCTGAAAATTAAAAATGTCCCGCCGTATGGGCGGAATCCGGACAGGGCAAGCCCGTTCATGATTGCCGCCATCGCATGTTCCCGCACCCCGTAATGAACATAATTTCCCCGCGCGTCATCCGGCGTTATATCGACCGCGATATCCGGTCTGGTATTGTTGCTGGGCGTTAAATCCGCGCTGCCGCCGATCAGCCCCGGCACGCTTTCCATCGCGGTTTTTATCGCGCGGCCAAATATTTTCCGCGTGGATTCCGGCTTTGTCGCCGCCGTCAGGTTCGCCGATATATCCGGAATCGGCGCGTCCAAAACAACCTCTCCCTTGGATTCGGAAATTGTTGGCGTCGCGATTTTTATATTGCGCAGTCGCGCCCAAAGCGCGTCCGCCGCGGGTTGGATTGAAAATGTTTCGCCGTCGCGGCCCAGCCTTTTGTATATCGCGGACGCATCGTCCGCGGACAGCGGGTTCCCGTGAACATCCGCGGTTCCAGACAAAACCGACATATACCCGATTTGGGTTCTGCATGCTATCAGCGTCGGCTTTTTCATACGTTTTGCGATGTAAAGGGCGCGGTTTATTTCAAAAGGATCCAGACCGTTGATTTCTATCGTCGCCCACCCGGCGGCCAAAAATCGCCCGGGGATGTCTTCGCTTGTGGCAACAGGCCCGTCGATCGAAATTCCGTTGTTATCCCATATCGCGACAAGATTGTTCAGTTTATAGTAACCTGCGAATGAAATTGCCTCTTGCGAGATTCCTTCCATTAAATCGCCGTCGGAACACATACAGTAAATTCTGCCAGCATCCTGTATTTCGCGTTTCGTATTTTGTATCTTTTGCGCCAATGCCATGCCGACGGCCATTGCGATGCCCTGGCCCAGCGGACCCGTGCTGCATTCTATTCCGGGCAGCATGCCGTATTCCGGATGACCTTGGGTTTTCGCGCCCAATTGCCTGAATGCGCGCAGGTCGTCTGTTGATACATCATATCCGGCAAGATGCAGTGTGGCGTAAAGCATCGCAGACGCATGCCCCATGGACAGCACAAATCGGTCGCGCCCGGGCCAATTCGGCACATTCGGATTAAACCGCAAATGATTCGCAAACAATGTAGTGATAACATCCGCCATCCCAAGCGCCGCGCCCGGATGCCCGCTTTGCGCCGTCTGGATCTGGTCCAGCGACAATGCGCGCACGGCATCCGCCATCGTTCGCAGCTCTATGGTGTTAAATTCGGATTTTGGGCGCTTCCAGAAAAACATTCCGTTATCTCTCCTTTTGTGATAAAATTATAGAACAAAATCAAAAGGCAATGCAACATGATTAAAATCTGGACTGATGGTTCTTGCTTGGGCAATCCCGGGCCCGGCGGATGGGCATTTATCGCGACCGACGGCGAAAAAACGGCGGAACGCAGCGGGGGCGAGAAAGACACAACCAACAACCGCATGGAATTGATGGCGGTGATTCGCGCCCTGTCCATGATAAAAAGCCGCGAAGTGGAAATTCATACGGATTCGCAATACGTCCAGAACGGGATGCAGACATGGTTGAAAAACTGGAAGAAAAACAATTGGCGCACATCTGATAAGAAACCTGTGAAAAATCAAGATTTATGGCAGAAATTAGACGAATTGGCGTCCGTTTTTACAATCCATTGGGTATGGGTCCGCGGGCATAACGGGAACGAGATGAATGAACGCGCGGACACGCTTGCCCGCGCCGCGGCGGAAAGCGCATGTCAAAATTAAATTTATTTCTTTTAAAAATTTATTCATTTAAATTTTTCAGCGCATGCGTTTTTCTATATCCTGTCATGGCACTGATGTTTCAAAACAACGGTCTGTCAGAAATACAGATATCAACGCTGTTGATTCTTTGGGCGGTGTTCGTAATGGTGTTCCAGCCTATTGTCGGCGGACTCGGCGACAGGTATTCGCGAAAAATAATTTTATTATGCGGCCAGCTGTGCAAAGCCGTGGCTTTCGTATTATTTCTGATGATCCCTAATTTCTGGGGATATCTTTTGGGCTTTGCATTTTGGGGAATTCAATGGGCAATCGAAGCATCTGTTTGCGACGCATTCGTGTATGACGAACTGAAGTGTATGAAGGCGGCAAACAAGTATGTTTCTGTTTCTGGGAAAATGCTTGCATTTCTTAATGCCGGATTACTGGTGTCCACCGTCGGCTCATTCATAGTTGCAGAACACGGATATGATTACGTTATTGTTATTACGATTATCGCAATGCTGCTTTCCGTTTTTTCTGTTGCCAGCATCAAAATGATTCAACCAAAATCATATCGCAAATCGAATCACAATTCATGGATTGATTCCGTTTGGCGCGGGGCAAAAGCAGTGCTGGGCATAAAATATCTTTTGCCGACCATGATTATTCTTTCATGCGTTATTGCCATCGCGGACCTGGACGATTACATAGGGCTGCTGGGGAACGAGATTGGAATATCATTGCGATATATCGACTGATGTTTGCGATACACAGAATTGCGGAAATTGCCGGCGGATTCGTGGTAAGATTTTTAGGCAATGTATCATTGCGTTCCGTGAATGTCGGTATTATTGTACTAGGCATGATGTTTGCTGCGGCGTTCGTCGCAGACACAATATCCATATGGTTTGTGATGGCCGCAGGATATTTTCTTTATGCTATTATTCGCACACTTGTGACCGCGCGCATACAGAATGCGTTGCCTTCTGCGCGCCGCGCAATGATATTGTCATTGTTCGATATGATAAATCAAGTATCAATCATCGCGTTTTACGGACTGATAACGGTCGGCGCGGTAATGCACGGATACAGAATAGGATACTTATTATGCGGCGGCTTTATTATGATGACGGGAATAATCGCACTGATATTTTTAAGAAATATAAAGCATAAATAGTTATTAATTCTTAAACCCAATCCCGACGATAAACATTTCTACACTATCTTTGCGGGACGCGGCGGGTTTAATATGCGCGACCCGTTCAAAATGTTTTTTGATATCGTTCAATAATTCGTTTGTGGTTCCGCCGGTGAAAGACTTTGCGACGAACACGCCGCCTGGTTTTAATGTTTCGCGCGCAAAATCCCATGCATATTCCAACAATGTCATCTGGCGCAAGTGATCGGTTTTCTGATGCCCCGTGGTATTCGGCGCCATGTCAGAAAGCACAACGTCAACTCTGCCGGGCATCTTGCCATTCAGCCATTCCATTGCTTCATCCGTCGTGAAATCCCCCTGGTAAAATTCTACGTTTGGGATTGGCTTTATGGGCAAAAGGTCCATCGCAATCACGCGTGATTTCGGAAATTCTTTTCCGACATACTGCGACCATGAACCCGGCGCCGCGCCCAAATCAACGACAACCTGGCCATCGCGAAGAAAATGGAATTTTTCGTTTATCTCGCTAAGCTTATACACCGCGCGGGCGCGATAGCCTTCCCGATGCGCGCGTTCCACATACGGATCATGCGCCTGGCGCTGAATCCAGGCGACGGATGATTTTTTCGCGGCAATCTTTTTGTTTGTTATCTTCATTTAATTATTTGCGTCCGGCATGTTTCGCATCATTTCCATCAACTGTGTGGGGGAACCGAACGAAGACAATTGCTTTATCTGCGCGCGCATACGTTCGTAATTTTTCAACATCTGTTCGACTTCGCGCAATGATACGCCCGCGCCCGCTGCGATGCGGCTTTTCCGCGCGGCGAATATAATTTCCGGACGCGCGCGTTCGCGCGGTGTCATCGATTGTATGATCGCCATCTGTTTGTTTATTGCGCTGTCTGTCGCCTTGTCCTTTAAAGCGCCGGCCATTGCCCCTATTCCCGGGATTAGCTTTAACAATCCGCCGATGCTGCCCATTTTTTTAATCTGTTTTATCTGGTTCAGCATATCGTTCAAATCAAAGTTCCCGCTGAACATCTTTGTCATCATGTTTTCTGCGTCTTTCTCGCTTATATGTTCCTGGGCTTTTTCGACAAACGAAACCACGTCGCCCATCCCAAGAATCCGCGACGCGACGCGGTCGGGATAAAACAGTTCTAAATCTGCAAGCTTTTCGCCAGTGCCGACCCACATCACTGGCGCGCCGGTTTCCATCTTCATGGATAGCACCGCCCCGCCCCGTGCGTCGCCGTCCGCGCGCGTCATTACAAGTCCGGTGATTCCCAGCTGATTGTTAAATTCCCGCGCGATGTTTAATGATTCCTGGCCCGCCATGGCGTCCGCTGTCAGCAGTATGTCGGTCGGATTCAAAAGAGATTGTAATTCGCGCAGTTCCTGCATCAATTGTTCATCTATATGCAGGCGTCCGGCGGTGTCTATGATGATAACGTCCTGAGACGACAACGCGCGCTTTGCGATATTGATCGGTTTTTCATCCGCAATAATCGGCAGAGAATCAACGCCGACCTGGGCGGCCAGCATTTCCAATTGTTCTCGCGCACTGGGGCGATAAATGTCGGTGGATGCCAACAGCACCGATTTGCCCAGTTTTTTATAATGCAAAGCCAGTTTTCCAGCGGTGGTTGTCTTTCCGGTGCCTTGGAGTCCGACAAGCATAATTATTTGTGATTTGTGATCCGTGATCTGTGATTTGTTTTCAGTTCCGTCGAGAATATTAACCAATTCGTCATAAACAATTTTCGCGATCTGTTCAGCGGGGCGGACATTATCGATAATTTTTTCGCCAATTGCCTTTTCGCGGATATCGGCCAGTATTTTTTTTACAACCGGCAGTGCTGTATCCGCTTCCAGCAGCGCAATGCGGATTTCAGATAACGCGTCGTCCAGCATGTCAGCGGTCAAATGCGTCCGTCCGGACAATTTGGCAAAAGTAGTTGAAAGCCGCCGCGTCAGATTATCAAACATAATTATTCCTTTGCGGATATTTTACAATGTAAAGTTTATTTTTTCAAATATCTTTTAAGATATTTTCCCGTCGGGCTTTTATCGTTTGCGGCAACCTGTTCCGGGGTGCCTGCGGCCACAACAGTGCCGCCCGCATCGCCACCGCCAGGCCCCAGGTCGATAATCCAGTCCGCGGTTTTGATTACTTCCAGATTGTGTTCTATGACAATTACGGTGTTGCCCTGGTCGGCCAGTTCATGCAGAACGGACAACAGCATTTTTATATCTTCGAAATGCAGCCCGGTCGTAGGTTCGTCCAATATGTAAAGCGTGCGGCCCGTGCTGCGCGCAGCCAGTTCCTTGGACAGTTTTACGCGCTGGGCTTCGCCGCCGGACAATTCCAGCGACGATTGGCCAAGCTTTATGTAATCCAGTCCGACGCGTTTCAGCAATTCCAATTTATTTTTAATCATCGGCACATTGATAAAGAATCTATATGCTTCGTCCACTGTCATATTCAAAACATCCGCTATGGATTTGTCTTTGTATTTCACTTTCAGCGTTTCTTCATTATAGCGCGCGCCGTGGCATACGTCGCATTCCACGTATACGTCCGGCAAGAAATTCATTTCTATCTTTATGCTGCCGTCGCCTTGGCATGCTTCGCACCGGCCGCCCTTGACATTGAATGAAAATCTTCCGGCGGTGTATCCGCGGGCGCGCGCTTCGGGCAGCGCCGCATAAAAGTCACGTATATGCGTGAATAATCCGGTATAGGTCGCGGGATTGCTGCGGGGGGTGCGGCCAATTGGCGACTGGTCAATATCGACGACTTTATCAATATTTTCAATGCCGGTGATTTTATCATGCGCGCCGACATCCAGCTTTGACCCGTGCAAGGCCCGCATAATCGCAGGATACAAGGTATTGATCAGCAGCGTTGATTTTCCGGAACCCGAAACGCCCGAGAGAGCGATCAATTTTCCCAGCGGGATTTCAACGTTAATGTTTTTCAAATTATGTTCGCGCGCGTTTTTGATGATGATTTTTTCGCCCGATCCTTGGCGCCGCATTTTTGGCGTATCGATCTTTTTCTTTCCAGCCAGGTAAAGGCCTGTCAATGATTCCTTGTTCTTTATAACGGATTCCGGCGTGCCGGCCGCAACTATGTTTCCGCCGTGAACGCCGGCGGCGCGTCCTATATCGACCAGATAATCCGCCGCGCGCATCGCATCTTCGTCATGTTCTACGACAATTACGGTGTTGCCTTTGTCGCGCAGCATTTTCAGCGTGTCCAGCAACTTGTCATTGTCGGATTGGTGCAGTCCGATGGACGGTTCGTCCAGAACATACAAAACGCCGGTCAGACCCGAACCGATCTGCGAAGCCAGACGGATTCGCTGGGCTTCGCCGCCGCTTAACGTTCCTGCGTTTCGGATAAGCGTCAAATATCCCAGCCCGACGTTTTGCAGGAATTCCAGTCTTGACGTGATCTCGCGCAGTATTACGCGCGCAATGTCATTCTGTTTTTGCGTCAGATGTTTTGGCAGTTCGCGAAACCAGGCAAGCGATTTGCTGACAGACATTCCGGACGCGTCCATTATGTCCAATCCGTTTATTTTCACGCACAATGCCTGGATATTCAGGCGCTTTCCATGGCATGCCGGACATGGGTTTTGCGATTGGAACTTTTCCAGAAATTCGCGCATCATGCTGGATTCGGATTCGCGCCATCTGCGTTCCAGATTCGGAATCACACCTTCGAACGGCTTGTCATATTCATACCCGTTCCAATTGATGTGAATCGGCGTGTCGCCGGTGCCGTATAGTATCATATTCTGCTGGGCTTCGCTCAGCGAATTCCATGGCTTTGACATCGGAATTTTGTAATGCTTGCTCAGACCTTCTAACAAATGTTCGTATTGGGTCGGCATGCCGCCGCGCGACCACGGCGCGATCGCGCCTTCGCGCAATGAAAGCGTTCCATCGGGAATGACCAGTGCCGGCGACATATTCAACTGAATGCCCAATCCGTCGCAAGTGCTGCACGCGCCGATCGGCGCGTTGAATGAAAACAAGCGCGGCTCTATTTTCGGAATGGTAAACCCGGATACCGGGCATGCGAATTCCTGGGAATATAAAATATCTTCGTTTGTGTCCAATCTGCGGACCAAAACGCTGCCCGGCACCAGACGCAAGGATGATTCGAAAGAGGATGAAAGACGGGATATAAATTCATCATACGTGTCATCCCGGAAATTTGCCGCAGGCAAATTATCCGGGACCCGGTGGGGTTTGGAATTATTTTTGTTTTTTTTATTTGAACTATTTTTTATTAGCCCGCCCCCACCAAGTCCCGGGTTCGCGGCTTCGCCGCGCCCCGGGATGACACATCTATCGACGATCACAAAAATATTATGCTTTTTGTTCTTGTCCAATGACGGCGGGGCGGACAGGTTGACCAATTCGCCGTCAACAATCGCGCGCTGGTATCCCTGCTTTACCAAAAACGCCAGTTCCTTTTTATATTCGCCCTTTCGTTCGCGAACCAGCGGCGCCAGCACGTAAATCTTTGTATTTACAGGCAATTTCATGGTCCATTCAACCATTTCCGGAATCGTCTGGGATGAAATCGGCAAACCCGTCACAGGCGAATGAGGCACCCCGACCCGTGCCCACAGCAATCGAAAATAGTCATAGATTTCGGTAACGGTTCCAACCGTAGAGCGCGGATTTTTTGATGTTGTTTTTTGCTCTATGGCGATTGCGGGGGACAAACCTTCTATAAAATCAACATCGGGCTTGCGCTGCATATCCAAAAACTGGCGCGCATAGCTGGACAATGATTCTACATAGCGGCGCTGGCCTTCGGCATAAATGGTATTGAATGCCAGCGACGATTTTCCGGATCCGGACACGCCTGTAATGACCACCAATTTGTTTTTCGGTATGTCGATGTCAATATTTTTTAAATTGTTTTCGCGTGCCCCGCGAATTTTGATAGAGTTCATAATGGCGATAATATAAGGGAAATTTTGAAGTTTTCAAGGTCTTTGTTATCAGTATTTCTTAGATTTTTCTTGTTTTCACGCAAATTCTGACATATAATGTGTCCGCCGTCTCTTCGACGGTGGGAATTAGAATCCCCTTTTCGGCATGCGCTTTGGTATTGCGTCAAATATCTCCTGTCATGTGGCAGGAGGCTGCGAATATATTGAATAAGCAGACTATCTCGTGCTGAGTAGGATTCTACCTCCTGCCGTCCTCTCTCTCCTGGGGCGGCATTTTTATGCAAGGGGAAAAACATGGAAAACGAGAGTTATGAAAATGTGATCGGAAACAAATTAAAAAGAATTCGGGAATCTTATAATATTAAAAAGGCAAGCATGGCAAAAAGTTTCGGCGTTACGATTAAAGAATACGAAGAATACGAATCCGGCGAAAAGTTTCCCAAAGACTTTCCAAAAGAAATAATAATTATGATGTTTCTTGACCATTAAAAAACCGCGCGCTGCGCGGTTCTTTTATTATTCTGCCGTTTGCGGCCGCAATGTATCCGGATTCAGCTTTATGTCGCTTTTCCGCGTGTGATCCGGGCCCAGTTTCGGGGCCAGCTTGCCATTTGCGAACACATCCAACCCACCGGCGTTCCCGACTGTCGCCCGCGCGTCCGATGCGGGGGCATAATATACGTCGCCCGGCATCATAACGCGGGAAAACAGGGTTTCTCCGCGCGAATCTTCCACTTTCAGCCATGTTTCCGCGGTTGCCTGCAAAACAATCTGGGCGCTGGCGCGATTTTCCATGCCAAACTGTTCTTTGACATTCTGTCTGAATTCCGGCAACGGCAACATCACGACTTCTGCTGTCGCATTCCCCGAAGAATACATATCTTTTTGGGAACCCGCATTACTGAAAACTACTAATACGCCCGTCGCAACTATGGCGCCGGCAACCAGTATCCCCACGATCCACTTCCAGTATCTGGCGATGAAAGATATGACTTGGCCTGTTATATTCTTAGCAAAAGGCGTTCCCGCAGGTTTTGTTTTTGAATCGGATTTCGGCACATTTTCCGGCTCTTCATTTTTTTTGATTCCCATTTCTTGCTTTATCTTTTGGACAATGATTTTTGGGTCCAGTTCCAGCTCTATCGCGTAATTGCGTGCAAAGCCAAGAATGTAAACCAATTCGGGAATTTTTTTATAATCGCCGTTTTCCAATGCTTCCAAAAATTCCTCGCGGATGCATAATTGGCGCGCAATAGTTGCCAGTTCGCGCTTTCTGCGACCTGTTGTGCGCGCCGCCTTTAACATTTCCCCGGCAGTTTTGCCATTATAAACGTCATTATTTTTCTCAGCCATGTTTTATCCTTTTTTAGGCACGATTATCATATTTTTCATGGGCATGGCGGCAGAGAAATTAAATCAATAACGAGATTTTTCGCGCCGGCCGTATAACATACTGTCAAGCGGAAACCCGAAGTTAGTGGTTTAATTTGTCGCCGTCGCAAAGCGATGCGGTCAAACTCATCCATTGCTTTATTATACATCTTTGCCGATTTTCCGCGCACTGTGCGATTTTACCTCGCACCGTGCCCGTAAAAAATATGATAATCGTGCCTAGGAATGATAGAAATTAAATAGCCAATGCGCAACAGAAAAATTCCGTTATCGCTTTTTCCATGTCAATCGCGCGCGTTATGCGGTTTACTTGCGTGCGGAATTGGGCCGCGCCGGACGCCCCGCCGGAATACCACGCCGCATGCTTTCGGAACAGCGGCACGCCGGCGCGTTCCCCGTAATATTCAAGCGTCAAATGAAAATGCTCTAAAATCAAATCGCCGATTGTTCCACGTTGCTCGTTATTCGCCAGCCTGCCCAGCATCCATGGTTTTCCCAGCAATGCCCGGCCGATCATTGCGCCGTCGGCCCCCAATTTTTCAACCGCCCTAATATCCGCCGCCGTTTTTATATCCCCGTTGAATATTATTGGAAAATCCTTGATTTTGATTTGTTCTTTGCATTCGGCTATTTGGCGCCAATCTGCGGTGCCCGCATACGCCTGGGCGCGGGTGCGACCGTGAACCGTTGCAAACTGGGCCCCGTTTTCCGCCGCAATACAAAGCAGCGTATTCGAATCAAGATGCTGCGCATCCCAACCCAAGCGCGTCTTTACGGATACGGGGATTCGGACCGCGGCGGCAACCTTGGCGACAATCTGTCCCGCCAGTTTGTGATCCCGCATTAGAAAAGCCCCCGCCCCTGCCCTGGTCGCAACCTTGGGCACCGGGCATCCCATGTTGACATCGATCCACGACGCGCCGTTCTGTTCCAGAATTTTTGCGGCCTCGGCCATAATTTCTGGGTCCGCGCCGAATATTTGCGCGCCGATTAAGCCCTCTTCCGCATAATTGTCAAAATTTCGATTGCAATTGGTTTTTAGGTTTTTTTTGCGATTTTCAATCAATGAATGCGATGAAATCATTTCAGTCAGCAGCGGCGCCGCGGGCGCGCACTTGCGCAATATCTGGCGATAAGGCCAATCGGTAATGCCCGCCAGCGGCGCCGCAAAGACCGGTGTCCGAATAATAAGATTTTTAAGATGCAATGGCGCGAACATTTGTGCTATAATAACCGCAATGAAACAAAAAATCAAAGATTTCTTCGCTTTTGCCGGCCGCGCATGGAAAGCGTCCGCTCGCGGCAAGTTCGGCGTTCTGTTCGCGTTGTTTACGGCGTTCTTTTTTGTGCGGCTGTTTTTTGGTACGGTCAGCATCCAGGCGTTTGTGATGGACGGCTTTCGCCTGCGGAAAGAGCAAACCCAACTGGCCGTGGAACGCGGCAAGCTGGACGCCATCGGCCGCAATATAGAACTGATAATGGACCATTCGCCGGATTATGTGGAAGAACTGGCGCACAAATACTTGAATCTTGGCGATCCAAGAATACGAATATTGAAATAATCGTTTGCATTTTTCATCCGCAATGTTATAATTTCCCCCGTTCGGGGCGTAGCTCAGCCTGGTAGAGTGCTTGCTTTGGGAGCAAGATGTCGCATGTTCAAATCATGTCGCCCCGACCATCCGCTTTCGCTTACGCTACAGCGTGACTGTTATCGTCACGATATAGGGTTAGAGAAACGGATGTCACGCTGTAATGATTACGCTTTAGCGCAGCGTAAGCGAAGAATGGAAGCGGACTAAATTTTTATGTTTACGTTCTTCAAAGTATAAATAATCCGGATAAATTTTATATTGGTGTCCACCGGTTCGCAGAACTTCTGGTCTTTGGGCGTATTGTATTGATTTTTAGACGGTTTTCTGATACAATAAATGCATAATCAAGCGGTGAAAATTTTCGCCGTTTTTCAATTTTTTAGGCCTGCATTTGCAGGTATTTTTTATAACATAAAAGGAAACCAAATGAAATTTACAAATGCATATTCTGAAAAGACTAAAAATAGCGCAAATGTTATATATAAAGATGACAATGGTCGCTTTTATAAATATAGCGGCGGTACACCAGCCTGGCGAAATAATAATCCTGGAAATATTATTCAGAGTCCATTTGCAAATGCTAATGGCGCTATTGGAAATTCTCAAGGATTTGCCGTATTCCCAGACCCAGAAACTGGGAAACAGGCTTTACATGACCTACTACTGGATGATAAATATCAGAAATTAAGCATCGGAGCTGCGATAACGGCATATGCACCACCACATGAAAATAATACAGAAGCATATAAAAAATTTGTACAAAATGAAACTGGGCTACCTTTGGATACTTCAATGAAAGGGCTTTCAGAAGGAAATTTACAACGGGTTATGAATGCGATAATGAAAATCGAAGGTACTAAGCCTGGAAAAGTCGAAGCTTTACCGCATGATGCAAAATTTATTTGGCATACAGTTGGTGATGAAAAAGTTCGTCCAGAGCATGAAGAGAAAGACGGCGAAATATTTTGCTGGTGCACGGCGGACGAACTTCCGGGCGATGGCTTTAATTGCAGATGCTATGCCGAAGAATACCAATAATATATTTATTGAAAATATATAGCGAAATATTTACAATGAGCTTGTGAAAAAATATCTATTGGTTTTTGTTATACTATGTTGTTCTTGCGCAGAGCAAAATTGTGATATTTATTATGGGACACCAGATAATGACGGATTGATGCATCCTGAACAAATAAGAAAATTTTGTCCGGTCGATAAAAATGGGATATTGGAAGGAGTAACGCATAAAGAAATCTTTGATGTGGATTTAAATAATGATGGCAAAAAAGATAGGATTATTCGTGGACGGTTTTCAAACATGACCGCCCATGGATATACTTTTTATGAAATAGAACTGCATAATGGTGAAAAAGTTGCTGACTTCAGGACTGTCGAAGGGGCAGATTGCTTTTTAAAAGCATATAAATTTCAATTTGAACCATTTATATTAACCAAGGCTTCACGGGCTTGGAAAGAAACATGGGCAACCCCGACACCCGCAAAAATAGAAAGATATGTAATTGTTGACGATAAATTAGAAAAAATATCTGAAGTATCCGGCGGAGTAATCTGCGATGTCAGGGAATTGCTTTAATATCTTAAACGTCTTTTAAGCGCGGCGCCGTTCTTGCGGTGTCGCTATAATATCGCAAAATGATATCCGGAATAAAAAAACTCTCCCTTTGGCAAGGGAGAGAAAGGATATTAACAATCAGTATTATCTACTTACCAGCCGATGGTTATACCAATGCGGCCTGTAAAGTTGTCATTGCTATATGCGCCGCCGACATTCACAAGAATGTTGTCGTTCACATAATGGTATACGCCGGCCGCGATTCCGTATTGGTCGCGATATGTTCCCGCGCCGAACGCAATCTGGGTGCTTCCCTTTGTGCGCGAGCTAGGAGCCAATGCCGACAGAGCCGCCGCGCCAGCGAACATTGAACGCATTTCTGTGGTCATGTCGTCCATCCGCGTTTCCAATGAATCAATACGTCCATCCGAATTGCCCATAGAGTTAAGAATAATGGTTTGAACATCGGTTGACAGCTGTTCAAAACCGACTGCGTTGTCACTGATCTTATCTGTCGTGATTGCCTTGTCCTGGATTTTCGCGGTCGTGATCGCGCTGTCCTGGATGCTCAATGTAGCGACAGAGTTCGCAGCCAGTTTATCGGCAGTAACTGCGGCATCGTTGATCTTCGCTGTTGTGATCGCGTTATCCTGAATCTTCGCTTCCGTTACAGAGTTCGCTGCCAGTTTATCAGAAGTGATTGCGGCGTCTGCGACCTTTGCTGTCGAGACTGCGCCGTCATTGATCTTTGCTGTCGAGATCGCGTTATCCTGAATCTTCGCTTCCGTTACAGAGTTCGCAGCCAGCTTATCAGCAGTGATTGCGGCATCGGCGACCTTATCCGTCGAGACTGCGCCGTCATTGATCTTTGCTGTCGTTACAGAGTTCGCGGCAAGTTTATCGGCAGTAACAGAACCAGCGGAAAGCAAGTCAGCAG
>JAISCX010000026.1 GCA_031265235.1 Rickettsiales bacterium | reverse complement strand
ATCCGAACAGGCGGCCGAGGACGAACTGTCCGCCGAGTGGCGGGCCGGGCAGAAACAGATGAACGCATTGTCCGCGGCGATGACGGAAATCGAAAACGTCCGGAACGAAATCGCGATCGCGATGCGCGGCGGGAACTTTGAAAAGGCCTCGTCGCTGCAGTACGGGCGCGTTCCGGAATTGGAAAAAGAAATCGCGGAGCTCGAAAAAAACAATTCCGCGAAGAATTACAAAACGGTGATGCCCGATCAAATCGCCGCGGTCGTCAGCAAGTGGACCGGCGTTCCGGCGGACAAAAGGACCGGCGACGAACAGGCGAAGCTCTTGGGCATCGAGGGCGCGCTCCGCGCGCGCGTGGTCGGGCAGGACGCCGCCCTTTCGGTCGTCGCCCGCGCGATCCGCCGCTCGCGCGCGGGCCTTTCGGATCCGCACCGCCCGACGGGATCGTTCATGTTTCTGGGTCCGACGGGCGTCGGCAAAACGGAATTGGCGAAAACGCTGGCCGAGTATCTATTCAACGACGACGCGGCGATGCTGCGCGTGGATATGAGCGAATACGCCGAACCGCACAGCGTCGCGCGGCTGATCGGCGCACCCCCGGGATACGTGGGATACGACCAGGGCGGTGTTTTGACAGAATCCGTGCGGCGGCGTCCTTATCAGGTAATATTATTCGACGAGATTGAAAAAGCGCATCCGGATGTGTTCAATGTATTCTTGCAAATTCTGGATGACGGACGACTGACCGATGGCCAGGGCCGCGTGGTGAATTTCACGAATACGATAATAATAATGACCAGCAATCTGGGTTCCGAAGTATTGTTGAAAACGCCAACAGCCGAAGACAAAGTAATGGAAATAGTGCGCCGACATTTCCGTCCGGAATTTTTAAACAGGATTGACGAGATTGTATTCTTTCAACCGCTGGGGCGTGACGTAATGGCGGATATTGTCCGGATACAGCTGCGCGGATTGACGCGGCGATTGGCCGACCGGCGAATTGAACTGCACGTGTCGGATAAAGCGATTGCATGGCTGGGGGACAATGGGTTTGATCCGGCATTCGGCGCGCGACCTTTAAAAAGACTGATTATGTCCGCAGTCGAAGATCCGATTGCTGATTTGATACTGTCGGGAAAAATAATAGACGGAGGAACCGTGGATGTGGATGTGAAAGGGAAAGAATTGGTCGTTAAATAAGAAATTCTGGATTAACATTGTTCAAGTGATGGTGTCAGCACGGCCTGTGCCGTGCTGACACCATCACTTGAACCCAAATTTTATCCAAACTTTGTGAACATTACACACATGGTGCGGGGACTTGCCCTCGCCGCCCTCCATAGGTGTTCCGAACCAGCGTATTCCGGCACGACACGCTTTGCATGATGGGCATAAAAAAATCGCGTCCATGGGATGCGATTTTTTGTCGGTTGCCGATTTTACCGTCGGCCGCGTGCATTAATACACTGCGTGCGAGCATCACGCACACGCAAACGATAGCCCGAGAAAGTGGCCAAGTAATACAACGGGTTAATCGCGTCCTGGACCGCGTTGTTCGCGAAATCGTGCGCATCCCACAGCATCCAGCCGGAATTAGTTCCATCAGCATATTCAACAAAATATGCAATATTTTTATTCGCTTCTTTATCTTTCTCATTCTGGACGGGGTTCCAGCCGTCTGTAAAGGTATCATTGGAAAGCCGGTCCCCATCGGAACATAAAACAACAGCGACGAACCAGACGGATTTGCCGCCTTCTTCAACATTATTTTTGCTGAATTGGTTCAGCAATTTACTTTGTTTTTCTATATTCTCCTGGTCATATTTATAACCGGTTCTGTTTCTCAATCTGTATAAATTGTCACGCACTTCCAAATAGAACAACGGATACGATTCCATCCAATTTGCGGACAGACCCTTAACAGGACGCAAAGCCCTGCGCTCTTCCGAATTCAACCAATCCCGGCCGATCTTTGTAGATTTTAATGCGATTAAAAATTCTTTGCGCTCTGTATGTGAATATTTTGTCTGTGGCATTTTGCCCCCTTTTTTTACATTACTTAATACAAGTGCTCGCGAACAGAGAGCAAAGCACGCTGGGAAATCGAAACCCGAGCCGCATCATTACACATATATACCATTTGTCAAGTGATTTTTTAAATAATGATAGGGGCGCGACGACTGAGTTTTTTGTCGGAGGGTCAATTTTATAATTGTCCACGGGTCTTGATACACTGTTCGCGAGCTGCGCGGGCAAACCCACGAGCAACCGAGTTAACGGCCAAGCTGGTCAACGGATCGCCCGCGTCAATGCATGCATACCAGCGCAACCAGCCGGAATTAGTTCCATCAACATATTCTATGCAATATGCAAGCTTGTTGTTTGCAAACACCTTTCTAGCATTCTGGACGGGGACCCAGCCATTTGTCCACGTATCGTCGGGCTGTTCGTCGCCATTTTCGCAAATTACGACCGCAACACACTTGACAGCCACACCGCCTTCTTGAATATTCCGCTGGTTGAACAGATTAAACAGTTCCACCTGTTTACCTATGGAATCCTTACCGTGATCATATCCGGTTTCGTCCACCAGCCTATATGCGTTTTTGTCCACTTCCAAGCTGAAGAGGGGATAATCCGCGGCCCACGAAACAGAAAGAGCAGGACCAAACGTTTTCTTTTTGCGCAGACTGGCGGCCCTGCCCGCGCATTCCCGCGATTTTGCATCAAACATTTCTGCACGTTTTTCAATCCGCATATTCCTTCTTTTAATATATTCCGGCGCGCTTTTGACAAGTGAATCGTCCGTCATGAACAAAGTCTTTACCTGTCTCATGTCATATGATTTAGCTATACCGTTAATAGTAAGCTCTATTTTTTTCATATCAAACTTCCTTTCTTTTACTTGGCAAATTATTTTTGGTTCAACCATACACCGTGTCCGCGGTCCAGGCAGATTCTTTCTTTATTTTTGATTTTACTATTTCCGGATTCTCTGCAAATGGTCGCGGACGGATAGCATCACGCGCCGAGAAACCATGCGCTGGACTATGCGGCGCGAACTGAGATGGGCAACGTACTGAGAATAGCAGCGAACGAAGAGGCAAACCCAACCTTCGCCCGGTTTATATGTTATAATCTTGCCGGACTGGACGTCTTTGTAATAGATTCTACCCCAGCGATAGCCGGTAACGTCATCGACATTCTTTAATATATCCAAATCGCTCTGAACCGGGACTTCGGGATTGTGTTTGGAATAAGTGTCATAGCCGGCTTTTGCTTTGTTATTGGCAATACATATTGATAACGCAACCGGTTCCAGCGCATCCGTTTCGTATCCATTTTTAATTTCTCTCATATATTGGACGACATCCGATATATAGTGTTGCCTGATATTCAGATATTCTATGACAGAATCTGCTGTAATCCCAT
This sequence comes from Rickettsiales bacterium, assembly GCA_031265235.1. GTDB lineage: Bacteria > Pseudomonadota > Alphaproteobacteria > Rs-D84 > Rs-D84 > WRCC01. Next base: position 17,166 of record JAISCX010000026.1, on the reverse strand, counting down.
AATCCAGAACCATGGTTATCAGACCTTCGTTCTCTTTTTCCCATTTTGCAATGTCTTGGACCGTTGAAAGGTTGCCCAATCCTTTATCGGACATCAAAGGTTGAATGCCAGATTCAAGATCATATATAAAATTTTCTACCACTTATGACTCCTTGTAACCGCAATTATTGCATGCGCATATCATTTGTCAAGTAAATTTTAAGGTTCAAGAATGCATTCCAATGGTGCCCCAGTATTCGCATTCAACGGCGAACATTCGCGCACGCCATTGCTGGCCCTTTGCGCATCGATTATCGCCCGCAATAACCCAAATTATGATGGAAATCCGCAGGGGCGAGATAAACAGCTTTTCGCAGGAGCAAATGTTGGAATCCATCGCCGCAAAATCAATCGATGAACGCGGGAATCGGTTGCCGTAAACGAACGAGATGGGGGGGGTATTTAAGCCGTTTTAAGAATCACGCGGGGCCAAGGCAAACCGGACGGAAAGCGGATCAGGTTCAATAATTTCTATCTTTAATTCGTCATTTTCGCGGATAAAAGTCTGCATATGACGGTTATCCTGTGTGTTCTTCCACCCCAGTTCCTTTCATGCGTCGCGATAAAATCTTTGAAACTGGCGGCGGGTGACGGTATCGGATGCGACCGTTGTCTGGACAATTTTTCCGTCCGGCTGAGAGTACGAGAATCCGCTATCGGCAATCGCATACGTCTTTTCCATCATCGGAACGTCTTCAAAGTTTGGCAACCATTCGCCTGCACCGAAAGACACGCCGCAAAGGAGCATGGAAATCGCGCAAAAACAGGCAGATATTTTCTTCATACTTAAATACTATCACATATTTACAGCCCGGTCAAACGATTAGTGCACCTTAATAATTTGTAAAAATCAAGCTGTTTATGGCTTTTTATACATGGAATAACGAACCTGCATAGTTATCAATTAATTGCCTATTTTTCCTCTTGCTAATTCAATTCTTCCATGTTAAGCTATGCGGGCATTAAGCAAAAGGGTGATTTAGTGTTTGAATTTTCATTAATTTTTCTTTTCGCCGCGCTGATCTTTAACTTTGCGCACTCTCTTGGCATGGCCGTCGGCCCATGGGGACGGGAAGATGCTTTTGGCTTAACGCTTAAACTCAAGGATTCATACAATGTCAAAGAAAATTTATGTGGATGCAGTCCACCCGGAAGAAACACGGGTTGTGGTGATGGACCCGGTCAACAATCGCGTTTCTGATTTCGATGTAGAAACAACGACCAAACCCCAAATCAAAGGCAATATTTATCTAAGCAAAGTGATCCGCGTAGAACCGTCGCTGCAGGCTGCGTTTGTGGATTACGGCACCGGCAAGAATGGATTTCTGCCTTTTTCCGAAATTCATCCTGATTATTATCAGGTTAATCCCGAACAGAAAAAAAAGCTGTTAGAGCTGGCGCACGCCAATATTATCGACGATGACGACGATCCGTCCGACGACGCCGATGTCGCCGAATACGACGACAACGACGCAGGCGAAGACAACAAGGAATTTTTGAAACGCGCCCGCGAATTCAAGATCCAAGACGTCATAAAGCCAAAGCAAATCCTGTTGGTCCAGGGCGTCAAGGAAGAACGCGGACAAAAGGGCGCGTCGATGACCACATATCTGTCGCTGGCGGGACGTTTCGCCGTGCTGATGCCCAATTCGCGCAAACGTAATTCTTACGGCATTTCGAAAAAGATATCCGACCGCGCGGAACGCGCCCGCCTGCGGGACATACTGCATTCTTTGAAAATCCCCCGCGGCATGACAGTGGTCTTGCGGACCGCGGCATTTGGCGCGACCGGCGAAGATATTGCCAAAGATTACGAATATCTTACCAATCTTTGGAACGATATTCGCAAAACCACATTGGAATCCGTTGCGCCGGCGACCATTCATACCGAAGACTCTCTGCTTCGCCGCATTGTGCGTGATTTCTTGTCCGCGCCGGATGACGTTTTAACAGTCCAAGGCGACGAAGCATTTGACCTGGCGATTGAATATTACCAGCAAATGCATGGCGCAAAGCCCAAGAAAGCCATCCAGAAATACACTGATCCGGCCGTCCCGTTATTCGTTCGCATTGGCGCGGAACAACAGCTGGAAGGACTGCACGGCCCGTATGTGAATCTGCCAAGCGGGGGCAGTCTGGTCATCAACGCGACAGAGGCGATGGTAACAATAGACGTCAATTCTTCCCGCGCAATCAAGGAAAAAGATATCGAAGCGACCGCGCTGAACACCAATCTGGAAGCAGCCGAAGAAATCGCATTGCAATTGCGCCTGCGCGATCTAGCCGGGATTGTCGCGATTGACTTTATCGACATGGAAGACGACCGCAACAACCGCAAGCTGGAACAGAAAATGCGCGAAGTAATGAAACATGACCGCGCCCGAACCCAAGTCGCGAAAATAAATGGCTTTGGCGTCTTGATGCTGTCGCGTCAAAGGATGCGTTCTTCATTCTTGGAATCCAGCTATATCCAATGTCCGCACTGCCATGGCGCCGGCGTCGTTCCCAGTATCCAGACGGCGTCAGTGATACTGTTCCGGCATTTGCAGGAAAAATTGCTGGCCAAGGCGGCGTTAAAGATCATTATGACCGTCCCTTCTGACGTCGCGGTATATCTTTTAAATGTAAAGCGTGCGGAATTGGCCGCGATGGAACAGGAATTCGGCACCGAAATCGTTATTATCGGCGATGATTCGCTATTGAATATCGACCAATATTCTATCCAGCGCGTGGCGCCGGAACAGAACAAAACTGACGATATTTTGTCCGCCCATTCGCCCAGCACGGACACGAAAAAGAAAAGCGCAGAGCATACAGAGGCAAAGAAAGCGGTTCAAAACGCAGCGCAGCGCCGCCGTCACAGAAACGGCCGCGGCCGGGGTGACAATCGCGCGCCAAAGCCGCAGCCAAAGAAAACGTTCTGGCAAAAAATTGTTGGATAAAAAATCGCGGGCATGCCCGCGATTTTTTAATAATGCGGTATTCCACATTAAAAATTATAAACAACGCCCACCCCCCATAAATTATACGAATTATTCAGGCATTGGGGCGTGGTGGTTCCATTGGAAAAATGTTGGGCAAATACTTCCAGATGATAATTGTCGGACAAGCCATAGCCAAGAAACCACTTGAACTGGAACAAAAGCTTTGATCCAATACGCGCGTTCTGCTGCATCTGCATTCCGGCCCCCGCCCCAAGTCCTGTATAAAACCGACCGTATGTTGCCAATATCACATCTTCGGACAAATATGCGATCGGAATCGTAAAATCATTCCACTTCCAGCCGTATTTATTTCCAAAACCCAAATTCATGGAAACGTTCAAAGACTGACGCGATGGCAATCTGAAAAAAGTAGCCGGCTGCGAATACTGCATATGCACGCTTATATATGGCACAAACCTGTTCGGCGCGCCCATGATAAAGCCATAATCCACCGCTTCGCCCAGATGCAGGGCGACTTGGTTTCCCGCGCCGCCGAAAAACGGATTTTCATCATCGGAAACCGTGTGAAAAAAATGAAAGCCGCTTGTTCCCAGCGTCTCTGCGCGACAAGTCGCGCAGGAAAATAAAAAGACAAAAATTAAGCCAATTTTTTGCATGTAAGCCATATTAAAATAATACTTTTCTCTGATTTATTCTTGCAAGAGAGAGAATAATAACATCTGTGCACAAGCGCAATATGAAAATATTCTTAATGTGATGTAAGAATGGGCAGATTTCTTACTTGTTAAAAAAGGGGGAATTTTATCGCCCCCAACCTCCGGCACTATATGGAAATTTCATCGCCAAACGTCAAAATATATTCACTTCCGCGGCGAAGCACCAGCGCGCCGTCATTATTAATCCCGCAAAAAGCCACCAGCCGTCCCTGATACTTTATTTCCGAATTTGGAACAAGTGCCAGTTCCGTCCAGCGATTGCGAACAGAATCAAAATCTCCACGCACGATTTTTCCAATCCAATTATCCATGCTTTCCATCAATTCCGCCAGCATGGCGTCTCTTGTAATTCCAATGCGAAAGCTATCGGTCTTGGTCGTTTCATATCCCGCGACACTCGGGTTGCTTTTTATATTTATTCCGATCCCGACGATTACAAAGTTCTTAGAATATTCAATTAGAATGCCCGCCATCTTTTTGCCGTCCATCAGGATATCATTCGGCCATTTGATTTGCGGATACATTCCGAAAGATATCAGCGTTTCCGCAACCGCGACCGCGACCGCATACGACAGCGTTGGCCGGCGTTCCGCCGCCTTGTAAATAAAACTTGCATACAGGTTGCCATGATGCGAAACCCACTTGCGCCGATATCGGCCGCGGCCGGCGCTTTGGGCGGCGGCAAGTATTATCGTTCGATCGGCGGCATCGCCCCGCGCAATCAATTCGTGCGCATAAGTCTGCGTGCTGGGGATTTTATCAAAAGAAAAAAGTTTGTAGTTCATAACGAGTGTAAGTGCAAGTGTAAGTGCAAGTAGTTTGGGTCGTAAAATAAATTTATACCATAATCCTAACCACTTGCACTTGCCCTATTTTATATTTCCCATTTTCAAACACAATAAAGCCCGGACCGAATTTGCGGCGAAGCGCGGATACCGCTGTTTCTATGGTATGCGTGTTCGTGTCGCTGGAATATCCGAATGCCGCGCGAAGCTCTTCCGCGGATACGCCCGTCCCATCCGCATTATGCAGCATTGTCACTATTTTCTGCTGCGCGGGCGCAAGATTTTCATCGCGCCCGAAAACAGCGCGCATAGTTTCCCTATCCCGGGTATTCTTTGCCGCGATTATCCGCGATTTTAATTCGGCGATAGAAAGCGGTTTTCCGAACGAGTCTATGACGACGTCCGCCGTGGCCTTTGGCACAGGCACAGCCCCCAGATCGGTCATAATCCCGCACCAATTTTCATCACGCGACCAAAATCGTATTCCATCCCAAAACATAGGCCTATTCTAAATTATTACTATTGATTTTCAAGAAAAATGTTGTAACATTGCAGGACAAAAAATTTGTTTAATTATTAAACGAGGTTTATCATGCCCGCAACGAACATAAATGACATTGTCGCGCTTTGCAAACGGCGCGGATTTATTTATTCCGGATCCGAAATTTACGGCGGACTGGGCGGAACCTATGATTACGGCCCGTATGGCGTCGAATTGATGAAGAACATCCGGGAATGCTGGTGGAACGCAATGGTTTATCAGCGCGATGATGTAGAGGGTTTAGAGGCCGCGCAAATCACCAACCGCCTGCTTTGGAAGTATTCCGGGCATGAAAGCGGATTTTCCGATGCACTGGTCGAATGCAAGAAATGCGGCGCCCGCATGCGTCAAGACAAGATGCGCGACCAGACGAAATGCGACGAATGCGGCAACGCGGACTTGACGCCGCCGCGCGAATACAAGCTTATGATGGGACTGGCTATCGGCGCAACCACTGACGGCGCGATCAATGCTTATCTGCGGCCGGAAACCGCCACAACGACCTATACTAATTTCAAAAATGTTCTGGATGCCACGCCGCATAAATTGCCATTCGGAATCGTTCAGATCGGCAAATCGTTCCGGAATGAAATTTCCCCGCGCGGATTCGTATTCCGCATGCGCGAATTTGAACAGGCTGAATTGCAATACTTTGTCCGCCCCGGCACAGATGAAGATTGGTGGGAAAAGTGGAAACAAATCCGCATCGACTGGTGGGTGAACGCATTGGGGATACCGCGCGAAAAGCTGCGTTTCCAGCCGCATGAAAAGCTGGCGCACTATGCCAAGGCCGCAGGCGACATTGAATACGAATTCCCAGATGGATTCGACGAAGTCGAAGGTATTCACAACCGCCAGGATTTTGATTTGGGCAGCCATACCAAGGCCCAAAATGAATTCAAAATCGCGGCGAATGTCATGAAAAACACGGACAGCACGACAAAGCTGTCTTATTCCGATCCGCAGACCGGCGAAAATTTTTTACCATACGTTGTTGAAACAGCGATGGGCGTCAACCGCGCGATGTTGGTCGTGATGCTGAATGCTTATAATGAAGAAGACCTGGGGGACGGCAAATCGCGCGTCGTTCTAAAATTGAAACCATCATTGTCGCCGGTCAAGGCCGCGGTAATACCACTGGCGCGTAACGTTCCCGAATTGGCAGAATTGGCGAATAAGATTGTTGCAGATTTGCGCGCATTATCAATTGGCCGAATTGAAATGGAAAACAGCGGAAATATTGGAAAGAATTATCGCCGGCATGATGAAATCGGAACGCCTGTTTGCGTGACCATTGATCATCAGAGCCTGGAAGACGGAATGGTAACGCTGCGCATGCGCGACACAATGGAACAAATCCGTGTTCTTATTTCCGATGTCCCAGCGCAATTACAAAAGATAGTGAAAGAGTAAAGTCCCCCTCCAAAGGAGGGGAATTTAGACCGTGCCGAATGAGAGCCAATTCCCCTCCTTGGAGGGGCGGAAAGCTGGGAGTGCGCAAAGCGCGCGACCTAAGCTTTCCGGGGTGGGTGTCCAGAATTTGTGAGAAAGATCACCCAAATCTTGCTCACCCACCCCGGCGGCTCCACCGCCACCCCTCCTATGGAGGGGAATTACCCGCCCCACCTTCGCTTTGCTACGGTGAGGCACCCACGCGACTTGTCGCGTGGGGTGGCTGACACTCTCACTTAAACAACGTGTATCCAGATTTCACGATGCCACAGTTTTTCTAACGGCTAATCATAATCTATGCGGCGGCACGGACGTTGCTGCGTTGTTGCGACATAAGTCGCATTACCATCGGATTCGGATTTCTTGGCGCCGCCGGACCTTTTGCCATCACCAGACTTTTTGTCGGCGCCGGGCTTTTGGGTGCTGTCTGACTTACCACCATATCCGGGATTTTCACGGCGGGCTGATTCCGGGCAATGCTTGTTTTCATTTTATCAGATGAAAGCTTTATTCTGTTCGCAGTATTCTCTTGCGCCAAAGGCTTTATTTTATCCAGCGCAGCAGGTTTTGCCACTTTCGCCTGGTCTTGATTCCGGGCAAGATTTTCTTTGAGTTTTGCCATGGAAAGCTGGAAACTGTTCGCATCCTTTCCTATCGCATTCGCCTTTTGGGCGGTTTTTTTCTCGGCCGCAGCGACGGCAGCCGGCTGGTGCGCCGCCCAGCCAATCGCGCGCAAAGCGGCGTTTTGACGCATGGCGACAACTTTGGCATCTTTCTTTTTAGAAATCAGGATGTAGAGCAACCATAATAAAGCCCGCAGCTTTTCCATGTCCAGCGCAGGTTTGTCTTTTTCTTTTTCTGGCTTTATATAATATACGGTGGTTTTTTTAAGTATTTTAATCATGGCGGACTCCTTTTGTATTGGGATTCTTCACCATTCCCAATACAATATAGTCCGCCAAGACAAAATTTCAAGTCTGTTATTGTTTTCTTTGCTTTTGAACCAGAATTAATTCTTTTAATAATATATCCAAATCTTTGCTGATATCGATGCCCGTGGCTTCTTCTTGCGCTTTTAGCATCAGAATTTTATTCCTGACCAATACTTCGGGGTTTCTGGTTTCCATATTCCATTTAAATCTGAACGTCATGGTTATTGCTTTTCCGCCTGGCTGTATTTTTGCATCCTTTTGCCCAGTTCATACTTTTGCATTTCAAACCTATCAATAATTTCTTGGTTTTCCGCAATAATTTCACTACAACTGTTAAATTCGGACATGTCTTTCTTTAAGTTGTGCCTAAATTTTTTGGACAAAAGCGGCAAAAGAAATAAACATCCGATTGCATTGGCAAAGGTATAATGATTTAATATCTCGTCTTCGTGCACATGCGCCATATTTATCTTGTTGCCGGCCGCTTTGTATTCTTCCGCGGTCACTATTTCTATATTTGGTATGCGAAGCTCGCTGCCGTCAAAAATTTTCATTGCTGGTTCCTTATACTATGCAATTTGTCAACGGGATTCTTATAAACTATACCGATCAAAATGTCAATTTAAAATATTTTTGACTTTATTCACACAATCTAGCAGAATTTACTTGTTATCTCGTGACATTGTGCTGTGGCCAGAGATGGGCGGTGCAAAGATAGCGGTCCGCTGTTGCCAATAATGGGCGGCGGAAGTTAAACTTAAACAAAGGAAATATTATGAAAAAAACTTTCACACTGGCCGCTATTGCAATGGGCTTTGCAAGCCCCGCCATGGCCGCCAATATGGAAAATCCGCTTTACCTGCCGACGGCGGGCACGGTTTATTCCAAAACAAACGTCGGATTGATGTATAAGAAAATAGACAGCACCGACGCCCAAGTCGCGAAAAATCACGACGGCGCCGAAGAATTCCCGATATGGCGCGTCGAAGAATATATCGGATATGGCATAACCGACCGCTTGTCCATAGACGGACAGTTCGGATATACGTATAACGACGACACCGGGCGCAAAGGGTTGCATCTGGGACGCGTTGGCATGAATTACCGCGTTCTGGCCGATGCCGATGAAATCGTATGGGACGTCTATGCGGCGGCGCATCTCGGCGGCGTTTCCAAGATGACCGGCACGTATAATTTCAGCCCGGCCGCCTTTGGCCCGTCCACATTTGACTATGATAATTACAGCACCGGACAATACGGCGTCTGGGTTGGAACAAAGGTTGGAAAAACATGGGACAATCTGACCGGCGCGATCTTTGCAGAGGCCGCGTATTATTTCCCGGGCAACAATACCGAAATTAACATCGCGAATGGAATACCCGGACCGGCTGCCGCCTATCTGTCTATTTCTGACGGAACGACGGCAACAGCAAAATTAAAGTCGTTCAACGATTGGAATATCGGAACAAAATGGTCTTATGAATTTGATACGAAATGGACCGGCGGACTTGGCTTTGCATGGAAGCATCACGGCGCCCATGAAGTGGAAAGCGCCAAGATCAACGGGACAATTGCCGGATCCGGTCTGTTGGTGGCTGTAACCAACTCTGCGCTGGAAGCTGGATTCAAAGGATATGACTTCCTGGATTCATTTGATGAATTCCCGGTGTCCGTATCCATAGCGAACCAGATAAGCGAAAGCATCCAAGTCGCAGTATACGGCGAATACACGTTCGACCGCGGCGACAAAGGCAGCCAAAATTCCACCGATGCAAAGGTAGAAGGCGGCGTTCGCTTGAACGTTCAGTTCTAAACACAAAAAACAAAAACTATATTGGACACAAAATCGCGGCTTTGCCGCGATTTTTATTTTCTGCCCCGCAAGAAAGATAGAAAAATAGCGTTCACAAGCAACCAACCCCCAGCACTATTTTTCATTTTTTTATTGGCCGGGTTTATGATATAATACATCAAACAGGGAATACGAGAGATATGAAAAAATCCGGGATTTTTGCCCTTTTTGCCATTGCTGTTGGCGGTACCGCCGGCTCTGCCGGTGCCGCATATCCCGTTTATAACGGATACAACCAGACAGCACCGCAAGGCTATCAACAGCCCGTGCAATACCAACAGGCAGGCCAGCAATATATTCCCGCAAACACCGTGGGAAAAATGCCGGTCGCTGCAAATTCTACACGCGTAACGGGCGCTTTGCCGCGCGTGGGTTCCAATAATACGGCCACAATGCGCCAATATTATCAGCCTGATACCTATGACCGCCTGTCTGACAGCGGGTTGTATATCGGATTATCCATCGCTTATACAACCTCTATCCAGGGCGGGATGAATGCTGATTATTACGATGAAAAAAACGCTTACTTTGCCCCGGGCGCTTTCCAGCAGGCGAATTATAAATCCAATACCGTGCTGCCATTGCAGGTTTCTGTCGGCGCCGCCATCAATTCCGATATCCGTGTCGATTTTTCATATACAAGATACAGCGGAATATCATATCCGGATGTTGTGCAGACATCCGACGGCCAAGGCGGATTCTTTGATGTGCCATCGACGGGCGGTGCGATTTCAAGCACTGTGACGATGCTGAACCTGTATTATAATCTTGATTCTTATACCGGATTTCTGGCCAGCGGATCGGTTCGCCCATATATCGGCGTGGGCGTCGGTATCGGCACGAATACAATCGCGGATTATCTTGTATATGACAAAAACTTTTACAGCGAAGTGGCCGTCGGCAGCCCGTCTATCGCAGGGCAGCTTACCGCCACATCCGACATTTATGCGTATCATGCGGGGGGCACGACGGAAAATCTGGCATACATGCTTGAAGGCGGCGTTACAACAGAATTGGAAGGCGGAATAAAGTTGGACTTCTTTGTACGCTATTCGGGCCTGGGCAAGGTTCAATCTTCGGGCAGCATCGTTGTGTCGCAGACCGAATGGGTGGGCACGGGCATCGGCGCGATTGGCGAATCCGGCGCGGAACAGCCTGCGCCATACGACGCCGTGTATCATTATACAAACTGGTTTGAAAGCGGAAATCTGGCCACCATTGACCTGGGCGTTCGTATGCGATTACAATTTTAATTCACTTTGCGGACGTCATACAGACAACAAAAAATTAAAAAATGAACCAAAGAAATAAATCGCTTTCTGTTCTCTGTGCGCTTTTAACCGCGCACTCTATCGCGCCATTCGACGCAATGGCCGCCATGCGCGTGGGCGCGCCTTCGCGGTCTTATGCCGACGCGTATCAGCAGATTGCAATGATGCGGCAAATCGCGGAAGAAGAAAGCACCGCCAATAACAGCGAACAGCAGGCAATCGACGCCCTGCCCGTTCGTGTCGCCAGCATCGATATCGCAAAAGATATAATCGCAGGAAACGCGCATTTCAGCGCGAATATGGAAACATTGGCCCGCTGCGCCGCCATTTTTCCAAATGGAAAATTCGCGTGGGACAGACCGAACGCAGGATTGCGGCCCATATCAGACAGCGCCCCCATATGCGTGGCCGAGGTTGAGATGCGTTTGCTGCATGGAAACACCGATATTGTCTTGGCACGCGCCATGGTTCAGTCCGGGGACTCTATTGATTGCAATATCAGCGCATTTCCGGAATCAGGATATACGAACGACGCTTTCTCTATTACATTTCCCGCGGATAAAGAACCGACTATGGACGATGTCAAGCGCGTGATGAACGCCGAACAAAAACAAAACGCTGCCTTGAAGACCGCAGCGGCGGTATTAATCGGCGGCGGCGGGATGTATTTCATAAACAAAGATAATCCGGACAAATGGAAAGATGCCGCGATCGGTGCGGGGACGGCGGGCGCCGTAACCTATACTTCCACACAGATTGGAAAACAGGCGGGCGATACGCTTATGGCCGTCGGCGTCAACGCCGCGGCGGGCGGATTGATTGCGAACGTGACAGGGCTGGGCGGATCCGTGCTGATGGTGAAAGATTGCAACCAGGGCAGCACCGGCAAATGTTTGTGGGGCATGGTCCGGCCAAGCGCGGCATTGGGTAAATGTGTGAACGGCGCATATAAAAGCGACGCCAAGGATACCGCAGCAGCCACACCGGACGTTTTTATCAATTTCGAAACAGAAACGACATATGTATGCTGTGGAATTGCGTGCGAAAGAAAAGCCTTGGTTAACTGGGAAATTCCGCAAAGCAACACAAATAACAAGTGGTTCAGCGTATCCGAGATGAGGGCATCCACGGCATGGACCGCCAACTTGAATGACAATCTAAGAAAATGCATTGGCGCCAGCGGAAAATTGTCCAATTGGGCCGGATTTTGCAGCGACGGCGCAGAAGTATATAAGATTAATGGCGCAAAAGAGGCAAAGACCGCGATTCCTGCGGCAATTATCAGCTGGGATGAAAAGACGTTCGGAACAACATACGACGACTGGAATAAATTCATGAAAGAATGCCGCGCTAATAAGAATTCCTGCAATGACAGGCTATACACGCGTGACGCGAGCGGCGCAGTAAAACCAGCAAATGACAAGGGTTCTATTATCGGCGATAACAACTCTGGCATTACTGAATTCCATCCGATATATCTTGATGCATCTGACGGGGACTTGATCGACATACACAACAAGGCACGCTTGAAAACGACCGCGGCGGGTGCCGCTATTGGCGGGGCACTTGGCGGATTTTCCGCATACCGGGGCGCCAGCGAAGAAATAGAAAACAGATGGGTCAGCGCGATTCAAGAATATAAAGATTCATTGCAGAAAATATACTGCGCCACAGGGACAAAATGGCTGGGCAGTTATAATGACATAATAATAATACCAAATATTATATACTAAACCATTCTCATCAATCCGATTCGCTATTTTTTTACCCGACAGTATGAAATTGATGCATTTTTATTTAAAAGCATGTTAAAAATCCAAGCTATTGAATATGAATATTTATAACAATATATCAGTATATTATCCGTAATCGCATAGATCTTGAACCTATCTGAATTCCGTAAAATATTTGCATATAAAAATATTTTGGCAATTTTTCTTGACAAACGAAATAAATGTATTATATTAGCCTTGTCAACGGGCAATTGCCAATTGACCGGCGCGGCGGGTTCAGACTCCCTCCTACATTCTCTCTCCTCTGGCTCGCCGCGTCACCCTATCCGCCTTTGTCTTTTGGGTTGGGCCAGCTTCGGCTTCGCTGAACTTAAAGGGCAAGGACGGACCATCATCTGTCCAAACCTTTTGGATTGTTGTGCGGCCTTAAAAACCTCATTGCAGTTCAAAGGGCGCGGATGGACCAAGTATAAAAAGATTGCCACGCAATCACACAGTTCAGAATGATCGCCGTTTTCTCCTTTCCTTCCTTCCTTTTGGCGACATTCGGAAAGCCCCGCGAAAGCGGGGCTTTTTTTTACACTCTTATCCACTGGGGCAGAATTGTTCAAAACAATGCAAAATTAGATAGAGCGACATATTTTGGATATGGAAATCCCAGGACATCAATGCTTGAAATATCTTTTCTTGGCTTTTTCACCATTTTTTAACCGCGTATATTTTCTGAATTCGCACAGACAACCCTGGATATCATGCAGACTAAGGAATCCATCGCCACAATATCCTGGATTCTGCCATTTCACATCATGCCAGTTTTTGTTTTTTTCTGTTTTCAGCCGGTCAAAATACTCTTCCTGTGACGAATGCAAGAAACGGCATTTTTCGTTGGCTTCTTTTTTACCCAATGTTTTGCCGAATAATATATTCAGCCCCCAATGCGCCCCCGGTCCAACTATCAAAAAATCATTTGATGTATATTTTACCAAATCCTGTTGACCGGATGTATTTGTGGAATACGTGCAATCTAATAAAATCTGCCCCGATAAAAAAGGCCCGGCCATCGCGACATACTTTTCTATGATTTCCAATCCAGCCTGACCGTCGCTATTTCCCAGCTCGGACAACAGTGCGGGAAGTTTCGGAATCAATCGCTCTAACATCAGTAAAACTTGCACATGTTTCAAACGAGGCCGATAGGTTTTATCCACTGGATGCGACGATATAATATATGCGTCAGAGAATACGGGGCCGGTCATATTATCCAGTCGGTTTTCAAGCAGCTTGAAATTGAAACCATCCATTTTCAACAATCCGTCAAACAGTCTATCGAAAGTATCCCGTTTGTTGAAAAATCTGTACGCGATTATATTGAATAATTTTTCGGTCGGCGCAATATCGGTGTTTATCAAATGTTTTGATATAGATATCGTTCCTGAATCCAATTCGCGATACACATTGCAGAACTTGAAATTTTGAAATACCGCATCATCGCTCCATGGCGCGGACTGTTTTCGCACAAACCTGTCATGCCATATTTTTTGTCTGTCATATATAAATTCATAAAAATCTATTAAACTTGTCATGATAAGGTTAAAATTTAGTCCGGCTATGATTTATTCCGCAATGATAAATATACCCGCCCTATTCGCGGCTTTCAAAACTTCGTCGCGATCAATTACAAAGCATGTCCCAGCGTTCACAACAATCCCGCGCAAGCCCGCCGCCGCGACGTCACGAACCGTATCAACACCGATCGCCGGAATATCAATTCGCAGGTCTTGTTTCGGCTTTGTCATTTTTGCGAACACCCCGGACCCCTTGCGGCCGCGCCGAATTTCTATCACACGTTTCAACATTCGCGCCGTGCCTTCGGCGGCCTCTATCGCCAGAACCTGCCTGTCAACGACAACGCTTGCGCCTATGTCTTCCGCGCCGATGATACGCGATACATGAACCGCGCGTTCTATGCATTTATTATCAGACGCGGATGGTTTTGTTTTCGTTTGAATGCCCGGCTGAAACACCAGATCAGGGCACAAATCCTGGGCCGCAAGAATTTTATATCCTTTGGCCTCGATCCCAGAAACAAGCGCGCCGGACATGGAATCGTATCCTTTCTGATTTTTAAAAACCCGCGCCAATACCGCAATAGACCATAAATCCGGACGAATATCCGACAAATTCGGATGCCCTATGGCGCCAACAAAGGTCAGCTGTTTTATCCCGCGCCGCTTGCATTCGCGCGCGGCCGTGCCGCCACCGCCCAGCCGAATTACCAGATCAGGCTTTAGATCCGCATCATAAAATCCGCGCAGCCCCACGACGAATACTTCCCACCCGGCCGCACGCAGAGAATCGCGCACCAAAAAAGGCAGACGCAGACCGCCGGCCAATAAAGCAATTTTTTTATCCGTTGTTTTTTTAATGTTTCTCATCCTATAAATAATACTTTCAAAATACTCTGGAATCAAGAAGCAATTTTTGATAAAATTATAAAAAATAGGAAAATTATGAAGAAATTCTATCATCGCGCACTTGTATCCGTGCCATGCGCCATGTTGCTGGCACAGGCAGCGCAGGCGGCGCATTATTCCGAAAAATTCAAACACGAAGTGCTGGAAGGGCTGGATATACGCGCAACACTCCAGACCCCGGGATTCAAAGCACCGGGGACATTGGGACACGAAGTATACAAGACCGCGGACGCCGGCGAATCCGACGAGCTAAATACATATGTACCGACCAGCATGTATGTGCGCGGCGGCGTGGGATACACCTTTGGCTGGATGTCCGGACATGCGGAATCATCATTCGGGTCCGCGGAAATCAGGGACGGCCATTCGGTTCAAATTGGTCTGGGTTGGAATCTGTCAAAAATCGCGCGCGCGGAAATAGACTTTCAATTCAATAAATTCCGTTTTGACAAAGAGACGGCGTGGGCAATATATCCCACAGATTTGTCCGCATCGTCAACTGAAATCGGGGGGATCGTGTATTTCGATCTGCGCAAAAAATATATCGCGACCGGCGATATTGTGCGAAAACGCACCGTTGTTCCGTTCGTGGGTCTCGGTATCGGCGTGGGCCGGTTTTCATTTAACAACGCGCTTTCCAACATTGGTCCCGGCATTTGGATAGAAGGCAACGTCGGCACGTTCGTCGCACCGCGCGCGGAAGTCGGGCTAAATTTCGGGATTACCGAATCTCTGGGGCTTGACTTTACGTATCAGTATCAGATGAAATTCTCGCACGGTTTTGGATGGGGACCAAATTTGCCAAGCGGCTTAACCAGCGTCAGCAATATCATATCGTCGCTAAGATTTAATTTCTAGGAATATAAAATGAAAAATGTTGCCATTTGTTCTTTAATGATCGTCGTATGCGCAAGCGCGGCGCAGGCGCGCGTCGATTATCGCGCACAAGCCACCAAAAACGCGATTGCCAAAGAAGAATCTGAAACGTCAACGTCGTTTGCTGCGGCAAAAAGGTTTTACGTCAAAGGGGACTTTGTGACAGCCTGGTGGCAGAATGCCGCGCCCGGCATGCCGGGAACGATATACGGGCTGGAAGAACGCGGCGGGTTCGACACTTCGTTTGACGCCGGAATCGGCGTGCGCGCAGCGGATTGGTTCCGCGCGGAATTTGAATATTATAGATTTACCGCAGACTATGGCGTGGATATCGGCGGCATTTACAGCAATAACATTTCCATAGACGGTGACGCATTCATGCTGAATGCTATTTTCGACGCAAGAATGGATAGCAAATATTCTTTTCTTACGCGACAGTTTTTCGTGCCGTTCGCGGGTTTCGGCATCGGCGTTTCGCATAATTCGTTGAATAGAAATTCGTTGAACCCTGGCGATACGCTGGATAGAAAATATACGCCTGTTGCGGCGGCGATCATGGGCGTCGCGATAGAATTCAACAAAACGTTCAGCATAGACGTCGGATATCGTTATTTTTATATGTTTTCGCCAAAGATTGATTCCGCCATGTTCGGCGATCACGCGATTGTGCCGAACGGGCACCAGCTGCGCGTCGGCGCAAAGATTAATTTCTAGTGCGCCTAATTTATTTGCAATGTTTAATTTTGACTGTTATAATGGACGACATTCCCGCTATGGGAAAATCCGGATGACTAGCTCAGTTGGTTAGAGCGCTTCGTTCACATCGAAGAGGTCGACGGTTCGAGTCCGCCGTCATCCACCATTCCCGCCAAGATAATGTTATAATAATCACAGGAGCATATAGGATCATGGAAAATACAGAAAAAACAATAGAAACGTCATCAACGGTATCCGTGGAGCTAAGCCCGGATCAACATGCTTTTTTAACCGGATGGAAAAAAACGCATGAACAGGAATTAGGCATCGAGGTTCCGATTGGCGCCTTGGTTCGCAAAGCGGTCGATCTTGCCATGAAATCGGCGCGATCAAAAGATGAAAGACCGCAGCGAAGCGACAGACCGGCGCGGCCGGACAGGTCGATGGGACGTTCTTCTGATCGGCCGGATTTCAAATCCGGACCGCGCAAACCATTTGGCGCGCGCCCCAGCATGGGACGTGGCGGTCCAAAATTCAATATGCTGGGCCCAAAAAACAAAACAAGAACGTTTAATAAATAAGATTCAATAAGAAAAACGCAGCATCAGCTGCGTTTTTCTTATCACGTGCAATTTGGTGCTTGCGCGTTAATTATGCCAGTTTCAGATTGCTGGCAGATTTGCGTCCGCGTTCTTCCGTAATTTCAAATTCTACGGCCTGATTGTCCGCCAAAGATGTCAAGCCTGCGGCTTGCAATGCGGAAATGTGCACGAATATATCTTCGCCGCCGGTCGCAGGTTTAATAAAACCAAAACCTTTGGTGGTGTTAAACCATTTTACTGTACCTTTGATCA
>JAISCX010000021.1 GCA_031265235.1 Rickettsiales bacterium | reverse complement strand
TATCGGAATTGCTTTGGCCGGCGGCGTTATATTCGGATTGCCGTTTGTCATAACCGCATTTACAAAAGTCAATGATTGGCGCAGAACCATTGTATTCGCGGCATCATGGACTTTCGTTTTATGGCTGCGCGAATGGATGCTGACAGGTTTTCCATGGAACCCGATCGCAAACATTGCGATGCCTTGGCCGGCTTTTTCCAATAGCATGTCTTTATGGGGGGCGTTGGGGCTGACGTTCATCATTGTCGGATTGATTGCGTCCGTTGCGGAAATTATCAAAGGAACAAGAATCCCATTTTATATATTCATTTCATTGTTGATTGTTGGTGTCGGCTATGGGCATTGGAACATATTGCAAAGCGTTGAATTTTGCAAACAGGATTGCCGGCATCCTGTTATAAGAATCGTGCAGCCGGCGGGATCCGCGGAACAAAAGGCGACGCATTCGCGGGAACAGGCATTAGCGCGGGCGGAAGAGAATTTGAATAAATTGATGGAATTGAGTGCGGGTAAAAATTATGTGTCATCCCAGGGCGCCGCGAACGCGGAGAGCCCGGGATCTGGTCGAGACAAGGGAATAGAAAATATTCAAAATAACCACAATTCCGATTTTTCTAATGCCGACCGGGTCCCGGATAATTTTGCGCGTGCCACGCAAAATTTCCGGGATGACACACCCGATATAATCGTATGGCCGGAAACCGCGTATCCTTATGTTGTCGTCGGCGATAACCCGTCTTCGCCAAGCTTCGCCGAGGCAAGGTTTCCGCCGGCAAAGGAAATAGGTCTGCCGGTTGTTGCGGGCGCGACGCTTGTATCGAATCCTTATTCCGCGGTTCGCGAAGACACAAAGGTTTACAATTCGATGATTGTTTCGGATGCGTCCGGCGCGATTCAAAAAATATACAGCAAGTCGCATCTGGTCCCGTTCGGAGAATACAGACCTTTTGGCGATATAATTCCGACGCCCGGACAATTATCTCGGGGCCAGGGGCCCGAGATAATTGCAGTTAGCAATGAGCAAATAGCAAATAGCAATTTCAGTTTTGTTCCGGCAATATGTTATGAAGTTATATTTTCCGATTCATTAATTCCCGCGGATGGAAAGGGGGGGATGGGCGATGGAATAAACGCGATAATAAACATAACAAACGATACATGGTTCGGAAGAACGCCTGGAACTTATCAGCATTTGGATATGGCGCGACGCCAGGCGATAGAAACAGGATTGCCTATTGTGCGCGCTAATTATTCCGGGATAAGCGCGTTTATTGCGTCAGACGGGCGCGTGGTTTCCAGTCTGCCGATTGGCGCGGCCGGTATACTGGACGGTTCTGTTTCCGGCGCGCATATAACACCATACCGCCGAATCGGCAGAGATTGGATAATGTTTATTATTTTGGCGGTTTCCGGGATGGCTGTTCTGCTTTTTCGCCAGGTTCGCCGGCAATGATATTCTTCCTTTTATAAATCATTTGTTACTGGTATAATGGCTTTGTCGCGGGTGTTCCCGCGGCGGGGTGTTAGAGCCCCTTTTTGGCGTCTTCGCAGACGAAAAATGCCTCCTGCATGGCAGGAGGGCCAGTGCTATATATTGAAAGCACGGCACAATTTCCAAAAAATTGCTCTAAACCTCCTGCCGCCAGTTGCCTTGTGCAATCGGCGGTTTTGTGTTGGCCATGTTGTTTATACAAAGATATTTTAGAAAAATTATTGCAGCGGTTTGCGTGGGCATCCCGGCCTTTTGTTGTGCCGCAGAACTTAAATTCGGGGACCAATCCGTCAGTTTGTATTCTGATAAAAAAAGCAATCCCGCCATTGCTGTCAATATGAACGGGGTCGTATATTACGGGTATTTGACGCCCGGCATTTATGCAGGGAAAATAAATATAAATTATAATTCCCAAATTTATCATCTGACCAATATTTCGACAGGGCCCGGCGCGGTATGTTCTGACGGGAACAAAAATCTGTGCAATGCCGGTTCTTTATGTTGGTATGCGAATAAAACATATATTGCGTGGGACGGGACGATCGCCGGCGGCGCCGTCATAGACGGTAAAGTCGTGAACAGGGCAAAGCCCAACAACTATGGAATCCGCGCAATTACGTGGGCGTGCCGTTCCAGCAATTCCGCATCGACAAATTCCGGCCAGTGCGACGACGGCCGCAAGGCGTATTGTTGGTGCAGCTTTTCCAAAGACCCGGATACAGATCCCGACACATTCGTATCAGGCAAATGGTCAAGCTGGGTTTTCGGATACAGTTATATAAACAATTCGGATAGTGATGATTGCTACACATCATGCGCGGCGGCATGCACGGACCGGGTGAATGCCGCAAGCGTTGGTGGCGCGGTGACGTGGGATTGATGGTTGCGGCCTTTATTTCGGCGTCAGTTGTTTTAATATATATACCCGGACGGCGGAAGAAAGATTGGCTTGCGAAGATTGGCCGCGTTTCTCGTCAATTTCACGAACAAGCTCTGCTGTTGATTTTTTTTGCGCGGCTGCAAGCTTGCGTAGTGCGCCGATAAATTCGCTTTCCAAAGTCAGAGATGTTCTGTGCCCGGAAATGGATATCGATATTTTTTTCATTTATATCTTTCCCATCATCAGACAATCCATAATCGCGCGATACGGGTCGTTTTCATACTTGCGCAAAGGATTCAGATTCAGAATATCTTGCATGTAAAATGTTCCAAAAGCATCAAACGTGAACCAGAACATTTGGTTTCTGCCGATTACCGTTTTCCCGCGCAGCGCTGGGATATTCGATATTTCGCGGTTTATCCGGACAATATCCGGGATTTCATAACTTAACATCATGCGGTCGAATTTTTCAGGCCCGAATATATTCGCATCGCCCATGATGATTCCGCCGGCGATTTTTTTGTAAATATCGATAAGCTCTAGCGAGAACATGGCGCATCGCATGTGTTGCAGCGCGCTGCGCGCCAGCTCTATGGTGCGGTCGGACACGCACGGCAGCATGACCGCATCGCGATTTTTCAATTCGGAAATGAATTCTTCACGGGTCATAATTTTTTACACCATTCCCCTTTCCGCCGCCAGCTGGGCCGCCAGCTCGGACAGTCTGTCGGTTGTCGCGTTTCCGCCGTCCCCGCCGCCCAGCATGCGCGTCGGCACATAAACCTTTTTTTCAGGCCCCGGAATCCAGATTGTGGCTTTTCCCGATTGTTCCATCAAGAATCTGTCCATGTTTTGCGCATAGGGAAAACGCGGGGTCAGGAACATGTTCTTTTCGCTGATTTCGCCGCCGTATTCCATCGGCCTGCGCCAGCGAATCGATAGATTTTCCGGGCATGACCGTCCCTGGATCAATCCCATGAACGCGTCCTGGGGCAGGTTGAGAAAAGATAATTCCTGGATGGAATCCGACAAGGATTTCAAAAATGCATGACGCGCCGCCCTTGTTTTTACAAACCAATCGCCGGCGACGGCGCGCGGACGGACCGGCATTTCAATGACCGGCATGTCGTCCATTAAAAGCTCTGCAAGCCTGCGCTCGGCATCATGTTTGTTCATTTGCTTCGCCCCGCTTCACAAATACGGGTTTCTACTTTTTGCCATTAAAGTATTCCCCGACGGTGTCGATGTATTCCGCATAAGCGTCGAAATCTTCTTTTTCTTCCGGCGGCAGCGCGCGGTTCGAATGTTCGCCGATAAATTCTTTAAAGGCCGTGACCGAATCAAAAACCCGGATGTCGAACGCATCCCATACCATTTGCACTTTGTCCCGGTTGATTATTATGCCGGAATCCATCACCACGAAACCCCGTATGCTTATTTTAATATCTTCGTCCAAAGTTTCAAGGAACAGCGTCCGAAGCTTTTCCATCGCGGATGCCAATTGCGATACCGGGGACGCGAATTCGTCGCCGCTGTCCGATTTCCAGATTGATGCGTCGCCTTCGTCCGCGGTGATTTCACCGGGTTCCGGGCATATTATTCCGACAATAAGACGTTCGTCCGCGCCAATCGCCCAGGCGGATGGCAAAAGCCCCCCGATTGTGGGCGCATTCTTGACGGTCCAGCCGGCCCTGCCCAGTATTTCCCTGATCGCGCTGACAGTTTCGGGGTTTATTTGCCTTTCAATCGCATAGTGCGGGAGTGTTGCTGTCCCGCTTGTTTTTAGGTCGGCCGCGTCAACGTCAACATTTCTCGGACTGTTTTGAATATTAACCGGCACGATCAACTGCGGCGGACGGGCAACCGTTGCCGCCGGCATGGCCGGTTGCGCAGTTTGCAAAGTTGAATTGTTTGATTCTTTCAAATTTTCAACTTTTAATTTTTCACTTTTCATTTTTATCTTTCTATACGGCCTGGTTATCAAGTACAGGCCCAACGGCAAAATCATGGTGAAAATTACCAGAGATATGTAAAATAGTTTTGCGACAGGTTCCGCGCCGGTTTGAATATTCGCAAGATAGCGCCAGTGCGCGCGCAGAAATATATTGAACCCGAACCGTGTGTCGAACCAAAAGCTGGCCGCAAGAAGCAGCGCGCACGTCCAAAGGGTTCCGAGCAAAAATTTGTCTATTCTATGCTTCACTTTTTCATTATACCATATTGTTTCGTTGTGATACAATAGGTAACACATGAGCCTTGACTATACCGATACTTTGGCGGAACTGCAGGGGCGCATAGATATATCTGCAATCCATGCCGCTGACGCCAGCGAACTGATAACTGCGGCTGATCGCGCATTGCGCGCGAACGCCCAGGCTGTTCTGGTTGACGCGGATGCCGTTCATACCATATGGGCATGGTTGGAAAACAAAGGGGTTCATATTTTTGCTTTGCAAAAGCATGATGGCGGAAAAGAGAAAGGGGGAAAGGGAACTGTCGATCAATATAGCAATTTGATTCCCCGAATTAATTCCATATTGAAAAGAGGGGCGGACGGCATTGTTTTGCAGACATCGGACAATCTGTCTGATCTGGCATCGGCGATATCCCCTGTGCGGCAGGATTTGTTTTTTGGCAAAAGGCTGATTGTCGGATTGGATGTCCGCGATATAAAACCAATTGAATGGCCGGAAATTTTTGATAATTTGAAAAAAATAGGCGCGGACGGATTGCAATTGTCGGCCGCGGCCGACAAGCGCGAAGGGCAGGGAGATGTTGCTGGCGCCATCTTTGGCATGCTGAATTCATGGGACAAGGATTTCGCCGGCGCGGTTTGTTTTGACTTTCGCAAATTCGACGATATGGAAAACGCATGGCGCCTGATTTGCGGCATGCGGCCCGAACTGAAAAACAAGGTCAGATTTTTTGTGAAATAATTCCACAAGTATTTGTAATTATTTTTTTTTATGATATAATGCCTACTGGATGTTTAGGAAAAACAAATATTTCGCCAAATTTATTGTCGGGATCGTTTTCGTAATGGGGGCGTTTGCCGCTGATTTTGCACAGGCGGCGGATTCTCCGGCACCTTCGCCGATATCGGGTCATTATGACGTCGCTGACAATTGGCGCGGCGTGCCGGATATTGTCATGATGTCATCCGCCGATGTCACATTGAACGGCAGTATAATAAATACTGAGAATTTTATAATAAACGGCAACTTTCTTCGAAACGGCGCCACCGCAACGACCGGCCAATTTTCCATAATCGGCGCAAGCCAGTCCATATCGGCCGAGAATATGGAAGTTATCGGCGGCTTCATAATGGGCGACGGGACCAATGCGTGGAATCTGACATTGAATGTAAATACCATTGCCGCAAATTCGTTCGAAACCCAGGCATTTAGCCAGCTGGTGATAAGCCCGACCGATTGGACCGCGGCAAAGCTTTCGGTTTCCGGCGATATAGTTATAGCGGACGGGCTGTATATGGGCGCCGCAAGCGGGCCCGGATCCATGAATATAACATCGGTTGCCGCAGGCAACACTTATTCCATATCCGCGGATAATTTTACTGTGAATGGCGATGTTGTTTCCACGCTGGGCACAATCGCTATAAACGCCGCAAATATCGCGCAAGTAAACGGAGATGCGCAGGGCGGTCTGGATGTAACCGCCAAGACAATAAATGTAACGGGCAGCGCGAATAGCAACGGCGAAACCCAGAAATATGCGGCGAATAATATAAATATAACAGACGATGTGATCGGCAATGTCAATATGTCGGCGGTTGCCGACGTCGATGGAATGGGAAATGTTATAGCGGGCACGGGCGTGATAGACATCGGCGGAAATGTTGATTCGGGCGCGTATACGCAAAGCTTTTACGCCGACACAGAAATCAATATCGCGGGTGATGTATCCGGCAATGTTTTGATAACTGCCGGTGTTGTGAATATTACGGGTTCTGTCACAGGCGGGCAGTTTGGCCATGCGCCAGGCGACTTTAACCGGGCGGATATCACGGTCAGCGGCGTATATTATTTCACAGATGACACGCGGATGCAGCTGGGGCTGAATGCCGACATCATGGCGACGGGCGGCGACCCGACGAAATACGAATGGAATCTGGACGACGCATTAATAAAAGTGGGCGGAATCGATACCGCCGCGGTTTCGGATTTATCCGGTCTGATTACGATTTATGTCGACGGTTTCGAAGGACTGCTGACCCGGATCAATGTACTGGAATCTTCGGGCGGCGCGATAGATCCGGATTTGATAGTAGGACTGGCCGAGATAGAGGTTTTCTTTCGCGACGCGCATACCGGCATTATTTATTCTCAGATGGCCAGTTTGTTTGCGGACGGGAATATATACGCAAACCTTGCCACGATGAATTCATTGGCGCAAATGGTGGCGCGCGCGCCCGGACATTCCAGCGATGAATATAATATGGCGGCGGCGTTGGACGATCTTATAATCGCGCGGATGCAGGCGTTGGGTCTTGAAAATCCAACCGCCATAGATGCGCATTATGCATCGGTTATGAAACTTTTATTTAATCCCGGCGATCCTTTTTATGAAATGATGCTGGACGATGCGGGGAATAACGACGCTCTCTCTGTTATGATGTCCGGCGATGACGTGCGCGCGCGTGATTTTGTTAAGCAATTTTCCGTGCCGGACCCCGGGCATGCGACGCGCGCGTTATCGCTGTCCGATCGCACAATCAGATGGTCTTTTGCCGACCAATTGGTCAGTGATTTTATATGGCAGCGCTATCATGACAAGCGGAACGCATGGTCCCAGGTGGCGCATCTGTCGGCATCCGGGGCGCCAAGTATCAATTCCTTTGTCGGCGGCATGGACTGGGAGATAAAAAAATATTTGATGCTGGGCGGCATGATCGGATATAATATTATCGATTTTGGCGCGACCAGCGGTTCCACGCTTAATGTCGGCGCATATGGAACGGCGCGCGTGCTGGATTGGACAAAGCTTTATGGAACGCTGAGTCTGGCGTTTCATTCATTGTCTTTATCGGATAATCAGCCGATTGTGGAAACAACCGATGCGACAATGGAATTCGGCGCATTGCACAGGATATTCGACACGTATGCCAGCGGCCGCGCGTATATGAACGTCGGAATTCTTGGCGGATATAATTTGAATAAACAATCCGGGGGGCAAGACTTTATGACGGTTCGCACGGATAATTCGTTCGCCGCCACCGCGGGGTATGAACTGACGCTGGGCAAGGATATTTATTTCAATATGTGGTCTTATCTGCGTCCCATATTAAAGGTCGGAATAGAATACGATTTAAGCGGGCGTTCAAATGATTCCAAGTTCGCGTTCGCGGGCGCGAATACATTCCGCGAATGGAACGGCGACGATTTTGATAGTATGTGGCTGCGTTACGGGTTCGGTCTGGAATTCTCGTTCGTCCAGGGCGCGTCGATTTCCGCGGGGTACGAGATTATAAAGAACGGAGATTTTTCCGCCAATCTTATGCGCATAAGCGGAAAGGCAAGGTTTTAAAATTTAACAGGGCACAGTTGATGTTGAAAATAAGAACAATTTTTTCAAATCTGAATAAGATCGCATATGTTGTCATCTGTTTTTCTGCTTTTGCACAAAGCGCGCGGGCGGAACACGACCCTTCATTAAATACCGCGGGCGAACCAAGATGGGACAGATTTATTGTAACGAATAATAACGTGGATTTCGGCGCCCCCGGGGACATCGAAACGCCCAAGGAAAAAAGCAACCTGAATTCCGCATATATGTATCAATCATATGATGAAAATCCGGGTTCCGGTTTTTTGTATGGCAAGTATGATCCTAATTCCGCGCAGGGAAAAAAACAGCGGCCCGCGCGCGCGTCCGCCAACCCACACAGCACGATTGTTGCAAGCGGTTTTTTCAAAGATCAAAAGAAACCCCAGGACGCAATAAAAAAAGTAAAGCCCGCTGCGGCAAAAGTTGCGAATGGCAATGCAAAGGCCGATATCGCGCCCATACCAAAAGTAGTGCAGCCGATACCGGAAAAAATGAAAAGTCTGGATAAGATTGTAAGCGTTGCCGGAAAAAAGAGCGTTGAAGATTTTTGTGATTATTCGCGTATTCCGGATAAGACGGGCGCCGGTCTGCCACCGGGATTCGTGCTTATGGCGGGCGCCCCGGACAGGATGAATTGTAAAAAATAGTGCAAGTGATAGTGCAAGTGCAAGTGGTTCGGATATAATGATATAATTCGCCCAGTAATTCAAACTACTTGCACTATATAAATCCGGCTTTTGCCGGATTTATATTTTTTTCTTTTCGTATTCTTCGCGTTCTTCCAGCGTCATGGTTGCCAATGGACGCGCAAGCAAACGCTTTAATCCGATTTCTTCGCCGGATATTGCGGAATATCCGTATTTCCCGTTTTCCAGCCTGGCGAGGGCCGCATCAGTCTGTTTCAAAAGATTCACGCTGCGCTCGTGCATTCTGGTCTGCATGTCCGCCTCTATATCAAAGTTCGCGGTATCCGCTTCGTCACCGGTGCCGGCGGCGTTATTTTTTTTGCCAAGATTGATTGCGTTCATTACGCTTTCCATGCTGGATACCAGCTCTTCTCGCTGGGCATTCAAAAGGTTGTAGAAATACGCCTTTTGCTGGACGGACATGTACTCTTCCGTTTTTTTCGGAACGTACTTTGGGTCCAGCTTTAAATTCTTATAGTCTTTTTTCGGCATGGCGATAACCTTTGGTTTACCATAAAGCGTAAAGCATAAGATGCAGGGTAACGGGATTGTTACTTTTTCCCGGGTCTGACGTCTTACGCATCACGATTTTAATTTATTTACCCATTCATCCAGCTCTTCCTGTGACATCAGGCCGGTTTTTGCTTCCAGCAATTCCCCGTCTTTGAATGCCAGGACGCTTGGAATGGATCTGATCCCATATTTTGCGGGTGTCCGGCGGTTTGCTTCGTCTATTTCAAATTTCGCAAATCGGACGTTTTCATGTTTACCAGATGCGGCTTCGAAAATAGGTCCGAACATCCGGCACGGTCCGCACCATTCTGCCCAAAAATCAACAAGCGTGACACCACCCGATATCGCCGATTCAAAGCCTGAATCATTTAAATGCTCCAATGACATTTTTCCTCCTTTCGGTTGAACAATCCGTGTAGTATAATATACT
This sequence comes from Rickettsiales bacterium, assembly GCA_031265235.1. GTDB lineage: Bacteria > Pseudomonadota > Alphaproteobacteria > Rs-D84 > Rs-D84 > WRCC01. The sequence continues at coordinate 24,637 of JAISCX010000021.1, read as the reverse complement.
GAATTCCGAAAGCAACAGGAAAAAACGAATCGGAAAAGGGATAAAAAGATGACAAAAAACATATATGTTGACGCGGCGGCCAGCAGCCAAAAACCTGAATCTGTCATAGCTGTGGAAAAAGGCGTCCTTTGCGATTATTACAAAAGATCAAAATCACTGGTTAATGCGGAAACTGACTTTTTGCAAAACCATTATGCCAATGCCGGTCGCGGGATTTGCGACCGCGCAAGCTTTGCGGACAAGGCAATATCAGACGCGCGCGCGGCGGCGGCCGAATTTATCGGCGCGAAAAGCAAAAACAATATCATATTTACATCCGGAACAACCGACGGATTGAACAGGGTTGTTCGGATTTTGGAAAATTCCGGGATGATAACATCAGAATCGGTGGTTCAAGTGTCCGATCTTGATCATCATTCCGCGCGCCTGCCGTGGGAAGATTACGCGCGGCGGGGCAAGTGCAAAATTACGGTGTGCCCGCTGGACGCCGAATATAATATTGATATATCAGGCATTACAAAATCGGATATCTTTGTCATCACCGCCATGTCTAATGTAATAGGCGCGCCGCAAAATGTTGGCGCGGTTATAGCCGCCGCGCGCGCATTGAATCCGAATGTAATAACGATTGTTGATGCCGCGCAATATGTGGTGCACTTGCCGATGGATGTTTCCGCTTGGAATGCGGACTTTCTTTGTTTTTCCGGGCACAAGATGCTGGCCGACACCGGTGTGGGCATTATGTATATAAAAGAACCGGACAGATGGGAACCCGATAAATTCGGCGGCGGAATGGTGTCAAATGTGTCGCTTCGCGACACATTTGACGGGAAAGAGGGAAAAGGGACAAGGGAAAATAATTCTACAAGCGAATGGACATTTGCGCCGGGACCGGCAAAATTTGAAGCGGGCACTTTGCCGTTGACGCAGATCGTCGGACTGGCCGAAGCAATAAGGATCAAAAGCCATGAATCCGATAGTCATGAATTGGAAATGCGTGAATATCTGCGCGCGGAATTATCAAAAATTCTGCGAATTAAATTCATATCGCCAAAGGATGCATATATTTTGACCTTTGTCGTGGATGGAATGCATCCGTTGGACTTTGGCGCGATGATGGGTGTCGCGGGCGTTTGCCTGCGCGTTGGAAATATGTGCGCAAGCTGGATGCACCGGCATTTTGATATAGACGGTTCCATCAGAATATCCGTCGGGTTTTGGAATACGATGGATGATATGAAAGAGATAGTTCGTATAATAAGTGAAATAGTGACAAACAGTGAAAGAGTGAAAAAGTGAGCTTTTCCAAAGATGATATTATCGCAGCTGTAAAGACAGTGTTTGATCCGGAAATCCCTGTGAATGTATGGGATTTGGGGCTGATCTATGACATAGAAACGGGCAGTCAGGTCAGAATCAAAATGACGCTTACCAGTCCGACATGCCCCATGGCCGAAGAATTGCTATTGATGGTGCAGCAGGCGGCGGAATCAGTTGCGGGAATTGGAAATGCATCGGTGGAATTGGTATGGAATCCGCCGTGGTCTTTGGATAAAATGTCGCCGTCCGCGCGGCTGGAATTGGACCTTATGGAAGAGGGATGGTAATCAAAATATGACATTTGAAGAAATAAAAGTCATTTTATCGCAAATCACTGATCCGGCGGACCGGTTGGAGTTTGTTATGGATATAGGCAAAGCTTTGCCGGGGATACCGCCGGATGTAATCGGGACAGAAATCAAAGGGTGCGCCAGCAAGGTTGAGATTTACAAGGACAAGAACAATAATTATTACGGCGCGGCCGATTCCAGCTTGGTCCGCGGCGTGCTGGCCATAATTCTGTCCATGGTCCAGGGAAAAGCGCGCGCCGCAATCATACAAATAAATCCGATGCAAAAATTTGAAAATTTAAACCTGGGGCTGGGCGCCGGGCGCATGAACGGCGTGAACGGGATAATTGAATTCTTGGAGAAAGAATGATAGAATAGCAATAAATGAAAGAAGACGAGCAAATGTTTCAATGGGGGGTCGGTCTGTTTGCGGCGGTGTTCGTGCTTATCGCCGCGCTGCAGGTGTGCTATCGCGTTCAGGACCGCGCGCGAACCCGCGTCCGCAATGAAATCGTCAAGACCCAGCAGGAATATGCCGAAACCCAGGCAAAGTTTTCGGCCCTGATCCGGCCCGAAAATCTGCGCAGCATTGTCGCGGAAATGTTCCCAAAGTTCGAGCCCATAGGTTTCAAGAAAAATATAACAGCAGGAGAGATAAAAGTGATCGGCAACCAATAATCAACTATGTTTGAAGTCGGACAAGATATTCTTCGAAAAACGGGGCACTCTGGCAATATTCCGGCGGCGCGGGCGCGCCTGCGGTTTATTCACACCGTATTTGTCATATTGTTCGCGGTGTTTATCGGACGGACCATGATGCTTGGGCTGCATTCCGCAAAGTCGTCCCGGCATGGGAATGGCGCGGGCAGCTGGGTTGCGGCGCGCGCGGATATAGTTGATCGCAATGGCGAGATTCTTGCAAAGAACACCGTATCGGGCCATATTGTTTTGCGCCCCCACCAGGTTAAGGATCGTGACGCTGTCGCCGCGTTTATTCATAACATAGTTCCCGAAAAATCCATTACGAATGTTCTTTCCGACATTAATTCCGGAAAAAGGTTCATATATATAAAGAAACTGGTGACAGATTCGCAGCGCGAAGAAGTAAAATATGCGAAAATGCCGGGTGTTTCCGTAGAGGAAACCGAATGGCGGCGGTATCCGAAGCGCCGGCTGTTCTCGCATGTCATCGGATTTGTTGGAACCGATATGCATGGGTTGGAAGGGGCAGAGCTTTCCCGCGACAAATATCTGCGCGAAAACCGCGACCCGCTGGTTTTATCCGTAGATTCAAGAATTCAGTCGGTATTTTATCAAGAGCTGTCGATCGCAATGCAGAAATATCATGCGCGGGCCGCGATGGGCATTCTGATGAATGCCAGATCCGGCGAAATTCTGTCCATGGTGTCGCTGCCGGACTTTGACCCGGAAAACACGGATTCTGACCCTGAATCGAATCGAATGTTTTATCCAATCCGCGGCGTATATGAAATGGGCAGCATTTTCAAAATATTCAACACGGCCATGGCGGCGGAAAACGGCATAGGATTCGGCCGCGAATACTATATAGCGAAACCATACAAGATTTTGAACAAGAACGGCCGCGTGTCCGCCACAATCAGCGACATATCGTCCTTTAAGCCGCCGCGGCCGAATTTGTCCGTTGCGGAAATCATGCTGCATTCGTGCAACGTCGGGTCTGTTCAGATTGCGCTGGACTTGCCGGGTTCCGCCCAGCCGGACTTTTTCGCGCGCATTCATATGGACTCTGCAATGGAACTTGATTTCGGAAAATTGGCGCGGCCGTTGATGCCGCAGAAATGGGGTCCGGTGGAACGCGCGACGGTTTCATTCGGACACGGCATATCCGTCACGCCCGTTCATGTATTGCTGGGGGTGAATTCAATGGTGAACGGCGGGATTTTCGTATGGCCCACGATTTACAGAAAAGGTCTTTCGGAAATCCGCGGCGAACGCGTCATATCAAACGAAATATCGACAAGACTGCGCGAAATAATGTTTAAGATAGCGGAAGAAACGTCCGGGAAAAAAGCGCGCGTCGCGGGAATCAATATAGGCGGTAAGACGGCGACCGCTGAAAAGCGCGTGAGCGGCGTTATAGACCGGCGCAAAAATCTGACCGCGTTTGTAGGCGCTTTCCCGATAGAGGCGCCGGAATACATAATGCTGGTCGTGCTGGACGAACCGCAGGGAACAACCGAGACATACGGCCTGCGCACGGCCGCATGGAACGCGGTGCCGACGGCGGGCGCCATTCTGGACAGCGTTTTGCCAATGCTGTTTTGAGAAAAAAGAGAATTTGATTCGTAATGCAATATTCCCCCGTTTCCTTTTTTTGCCGATAATAAAAATTCCCTTTTCCCTCTTCCCTTTTCCTTTTTTTTGATGTAGCATCCCTTTTGATAAAAAAGAGAAGAAATTGAGAACGATTACGGAAAAGTCCCTTATGGGGCGGGCGTGGATCAAGGGCGCAGAGCACAGTAAACAGTCAACAGACGGCAATGATATTGTTTTAAATGTTCTTGCCAATCGCGGAATCACCGACCCCATTGACATTCAAAAATTTTTAAATCCATCCGTGCACGGGCAGATGCCGGATCCGTTTGTCTTGAAAGATATGGATGCGGCCGTGCGCGGATTCGCGGACGCCGTAGTGGCGGACCGCAAGATTGCAATATTCGGCGATTATGACGTCGATGGGATTACGTCAACCGCGATTTTTGTGAAATATCTGCGCGGGATTGGGCGCGATCCGCTGTGGTATTTGCCGTCGCGCGACGGCGACGGGTATGGTCTTAATACCGGGGCAATCGAAAAACTGGCGGCATCCGGTGCGAATGTCTTGATAAGCGTTGACTGTGGGATCAGCGGCGTGCGGGAAGTCGCGCGCGCGAAAGAGCTGGGCCTTGCGGTGATTATCACCGACCATCATAGCCCGGATTCCATATTGCCGGCGGCCGACGCGATCGTGAACCCAAAAAGGAATGACGATGAATCGGGCCTGGACTATTTGGCGGGTGTCGGCGTCGCATATCTTTTTCTGGTGGCGTTGAACCGCGAATTGCGGACAAGGGGGTTCTTTTCCGAAAAAGATGAACCAAAGCTATTGGATTATCTGGACCTGGTCGCGCTTGGTACTATTTGCGACACCATGCCGCTTGTCGGGCTTAACCGCGCGTTTGTTGTTACAGGATTAAAGGTTTTGGGTTCGCAGAAAAATCTGGGTCTGAAAACGCTTATGCAGGTTGCCGATGCGAAAAAGGCGTCCGCATATGTCGCGGGATTCGTAATCGGGCCGCGGCTGAATGCGGCGGGACGCCTTGATTCCGCAAACCCGGCGCTGGAACTTTTGCTGACCGACAACCCTGGCACCGCAGGCTTTCTTGCAAAACAATTGGACGACATGAACCGCGAGCGCAAGGATATAGAGCAGAGAATATTAGTCCGCGCGACAGAGATGGCGGAACAATGCCGCGCCGACGGGCGTTGTTGCGTGTTTGTCGCGGGCGAAAATTGGCACGGCGGGGTTATGGGAATTATCGCCGGCCGCTTGAAAGACAAATTCTATATGCCGACGATGATAGCCACGAAATCTGACGGGATTATTAACGGATCTGGGCGCAGCGTTCCTGGAATTGACATTGGCAGAATTATTCATGACGCGCTTGGCGCCGGCATTTTGTCAGAAGGTGGGGGTCATTCGGCCGCGGCGGGATTTTCTCTGCTCTGCGAGCGCGAGGATGAATTTCGCGAATTTTTAGAGTGCGCGGTAAAGCAGCAGTTGAACGGCGCGGAACTGTGTCCGATCATCACTGCTGATGCGGAAATTGATGCGGGCGCGGCGGATATGAAGCTGGTTGAGGAAATGTCGCGACTGGCGCCGTTCGGACAGGGTAATCCAGAACCGACGCTGGTGTTAAACGGCGGGGAATTGCTTTACGCGACGTCAATGGGCAATGGGGAACATCTGCGCGGCAATCTGCGAACCAGCGCCGGCACAAATCTTGCCTTCGTCGGATTTAATATGACCAAAACGCCGGTCGGGGAATTTTTGCTGGATGACACCAATTCTGGTCGGAAAATAATGCTGTGCGGCAAATTAAAAGAAAATGATTTCAACGGGCGCGTCACGGCGCAGTTTGTCGTGGAAGACGCCGCGATATGATGGTCAATAGATAAAAAAGGGATTTATTATGAGATTTAAAATAACAAAATCATCCGTGTCCTGTGCCTTGTGTTTTATGCTTTTATCAACATTCGCATATGCGAATGTTGATGACGCGCTGGTGGTCAAAGCCGAATCGTATTTGAACGGCGTCACAGGAATGACTGGCGATTTTACCCAGATTGCAAATGGAAAAAAAGAAAACGGAACATTTTCAATGCTGCGCCCCGGGCGTGTCCGGCTGGATTACAACAAATCGCCGATACAGCTGATATCCGATGGGAAAGATTTGTATTTCTTTGACAAGTCGCTTGACCAGATTACCACCGTGCCGCTGACCAGCACGCCGGCCGGAATCCTGGTGCGCAAGAATATCGATTTAAAAGCCGCGGATATCGTTGTGTCCGAGACAACGTCCGCATCCGATTCATTTTCTTTAAAGATGAATATCAAAGATTCCGAAGGCCTGGGCAGCATGCAGGTGGTTTTTGACAAGAATCCTGTCCGGCTGCGCGCATGGACCGTGACGGACGCCACGGGCGCCAAGACAGAGGTGTCTTTCAGCGGACTGAGAACCAAGACTGATTTCGGCAAGAATTATTTCCAGATTCAACGTCATAAAACGGCAAGCACATCCGGCGGCGACAATTATTATGAATAAGGCACAAAAGCGCATGGCAATGAATTTAAGAATATTTGGCAAATTAAAAATGCATTGCATCATGGTATTTGCCTTGTGCTTTGCGCCATATGCCTTGCTGGCGCAGGAAAACTGCAAAGTCGCCGGGACGGAACAGGACGCGCCCGCGCTTTGCGGCGTGGCAGAGCAGGGCGGGATGCTATACGGGGAAGCCAAGGGCTGGGACGTTTATAGCGACAGCGCAAAGATATCCATGGACGACGTGTTTGTAATCGGGCTTGATCGGGATGCGCCCGATACTCTGCGTTTGAAATTCTGCCGCGGCGGCGATTGCAAAACATACGCGTATCCAATAAAGCGCCGGCAATATATAGAGCAAAATGTAACCGTTCCTGATAAATTCATAAAATATCCGAAAGACGTCGAAGACAGGATCGATCACGAGACAGCCAAAGTGCAAAAGGCGCGGGCTGGCGCGTTAACCGATACCGCGCTTTATTTCATGGAATTCAAAATGCCGGATAATTTGAAAAAGTATAGAATTTCCAGCGTATTCGGCAGCCGGCGGGTGTTTAACGGCCAGCCAAAGTCACCGCACAAAGGGCTTGATTTCGCGGCGCCTTCTGGCACGCCCGTCTATCCGATCGCCGCGGGCACGGTCATTCTGGCGGAAAACCATTATCTGAACGGCAATATAATATTGGTATCCCACGGACATGGCGTTGTATCTGCATATCTGCATCTTGATAAAATCATTGCGGGTCCCGGCGATAGCGTCGGCGCGGATGACATTCTGGGCAATGTCGGCGACACAGGACGGTCGTCCGGCGCACATCTGCATCTGGGGCTGTATCATAATCAGATCGCGATTGATCCCGCGTTTTTCATAAGCAAGGTGAAATAGAAATGCTTGGCATATCGGGCGCCGAATTTTTAATAATACTTATAGTGGCCGCCGCTGTGATTCCCGCCAGGAACTGGCCGGATGTCGCCCGCGCGATCGCCCGCGCGGTAAAGACGGTGCGCGAAATAATTTGGAAGATCACGGACGCCACCGAAGAAATCAAAGAACGTATAGAACGCGATGCGCCGATTGACAAGCTGACCCAAAAGACAATGGACGACGTGATGAGCGCGTTTGTTTCTCCAAAGGCAAAGCAAACGCGGACAAAGGGAAAAGCGAAAAAAGACAAATAAAGAAATGACCGAAACGAGAATGACCCTTTTGCAGCATTTTTCAGAACTGCGCCGGCGCGTTATATGGACGCTGCTCTTTTTCTGCATCGCGTTCGGCGTCGGGTTTTTCGTATCGAAATATATGCAAGAATTTTTAACCGCGCCGCTGATTCGCGCGTGGGGCGGCGGAACCATGCTGTATACCGGCCTGACGGATGGATTGATGATTGAATTCTCGCTGGCGACGCTGTTCGCTGTTTTTGCCACGTGTCCGTTTTTGTTATGGCAGGCGTGGGCGTTTGTCGCCCCGGGCATGAAACGGTCCGAACGCGTCCTTATCGGACCGATGCTTGTCCTGTCGCCGGCATTGTTCCTGGCGGGCGCGGCGTTCGCGTATTATTTTCTGTTTCCAATAGTGTTCAAGTTCTTTATAGAGATGAACCAAAGCGGGGGAATGCCGGCGTCCTTTCTGCCGGTTGTCACGAATTATCTGTCCTTTGTTATCGGGCTTTTGAAAGTGTTCGGGTGCGCGTTCCAATTGCCTTTGGTTCTGGTGTTGCTGAATCGCATCGGGATATTGCCGCGCGCGACGGTCGTCAAATCGCGCAGGTATGCGATCGTCGGATTTTTTATCATCGCGGCGATACTTACACCGCCGGACATCATGTCCCAGGTCATTCTTGCGCTGCCGCTTTGGATTTTGTTTGAAATTTCCATATTGTTTATGAGGAACGGGACACGTGACCAGGAATACGAAATACGAAAATAAACAAAGCCGCGTTTGCGGCTTTGTTTATTTATTGTTTGTTTTGTGATATAATTTCCTTTATGAACAGCCGTATCTGCGCTTTGCTTTTTTTCATTTGCTCGCTGCCCTTGGCCGCATGTGATTTGTATCCCAGAATTACCGGTGATGACAGCGGCATGGGCATATTATATAAGTATCAGAACGAACGCGTTGCTTCCGCGCAGGATTCCGCGTCCGGCGCAAGCACGGAATACGGCACAAACGCTTTCGCGCAATATGGCGGCGGTTCTGATAATTTGTATGGCGGTGCGGGTGGCGACATGCAGTATGCCGACGCGAATGATTATGCGATGCCGAAACCCTTGCAAGGACAGAGAGCCGAGAGTGAGAATAAGAGAGTCGAAACGGATAAAAACGCGGTGACTTTGCCGCCGTTCGAACCGGATGATGTCTTGCTGGTGCCCGCGCGCGTGGCGGCGGCGGACAAAAAGGTCGAAATAGTCGCGCCCAAAGCCGGAATTATAGAAGTCCAAAAGGGCGATACGGTTTTTTCAATTTCCCAAAGACATAACGTTCCGCCGCGTGATCTTGTTTCGGAAAATAACCTAAGCGCGCCGTATGCCATTCATCCCGGCCAGAAGCTGCGCATACCAAACGCGCGATATCATACTGTCATTGCCGGCGACACGCTGTATTCTATTTCGCGCGCGTATTCGGTTGACATCAATTCGCTGGCCCAGACGAACGGTCTGGTTGCGCCGTATTCTTTGGCTGTCGGTCAAAAATTAAAACTGCCCGCGACAGTCGCGGCGACCGCGCCGATCGCGCCGGCGGGCAATGCCGCGGAACAAGAACTGGTCCGGCTGAATGCCGAGAAACAAAAAATAGAAGAGGAAAAGAAAAAGGCGGATGCGGAAAAGGCGCGGGCCGCCACGGAAAAGCAAAAACAGGACGCGGACAAGAAAAAGGCGGAACTGGATAAACAGGGAAAAGCGGCGGACGCCAAGATAATCGAACAAAAGCAAAAGATTTCAAGCACGCCTACGTCAAAGCTGCCCGTCGCGGCCGGCCGGACAAGCACAAAGTTTTCATGGCCTGTCCGGGGAAAAATAATTTCCGATTTCGGCGCCAAGAAAAACGGATTGTATAACGACGGAATGAACATAGCGGCCAGCGCCGGAACAAATGTTCGCGCGGCGGAAAACGGCGTTGTCGCGTATGCAGGGAATGAATTAAAGGGAATGGGCAATCTTGTTATAATCCAGCATTCCGGCGGCTGGATGACGGTATACGCGCATATGGACGCGATGACGGTCAAACGCGGCGCGCGCGTGTCCGTCGGCGAAAAGATCGGCGTGGTCGGCAAGACCGGAAAAGTTTCGGAACCGCAGCTGCACTTTGAAATCCGCAACGGCACGAAAGCGTATAATCCAAAAACGCAGATGAAGTAAAAGCTAGTGATTCGTGGTTCATATTTGTAGGGGCGTGGTTCGCCCGCTACGGAACATGTAGGATCACGGGGTATGAATTCCCCTCCTTTTCCACCTACGCGGACAGGTTCGCGACGATAAATTCCCCTCCATTGGAGGAGCCGAAAAGCTTGGCAACTTTGTTGCCTTAGCTTTTCGGGGGTGGTTTACAAAAGCTTTGGATACAGTTGGTATCTAATATCTAACAAACATAACAGATAATAGATACTAGATACTAGATAGTAGATATTAGATTAACCTATCGGATAATGTGGTAAACCACCCCGTCCGCTCGCGTTGCTCGCGTCCACCCCTCCATAGGAGGGGAACTTGCGGCACGAAAGCGTATAATCCGAAAACGCAGATGAAATAAGAATTTTTATATTACTCTGTTTGGTGATCCGTCGCTTTTATAAAACGGGCATCATGCAGACGGTAATGATTAATTACGAATTCTGTTTCTTCATGTAATTGTGAAATTGGACAAGTGTGTCGTTTGTAGATTTGTTATTGTTTTTCTTGTTATAATCGTCCTGTTTTTTATCATGTGCGGCCTTGCCCTGGAAGATGTTAAGGTCGTTGCGCTTTATTCGCTCGCCTATATTGTTTTTAAAATTCCAATACTGCATCATTTCATGGATGTCGGAAAGTTCCTTGTCGGCCTTTTCGGACGGTTCTTTTTTTCTTGTGTATATAAAATCTTTTATCTGGAAATCGGATTCCGCTATGTTAACCTCTGCTTTCAGATTGTCGTGCTCCTGCTCTAGCGCGTCCAGTTCCGTCTCTCTGTCTTCCAGCGCGGTTTGTTCGTTTGTCGGCGTCGCCAGCAAATTGTCCGTCGCGGCCTTGTCCTTTTTTGCCGCGCGCTTGTCTGCGGCGGCCTGCTTTTTTTGATCTTTCAGGGAATTTTTTTGTTTTGTTTCCCCCATGGACAGACTGCCGCCGCCTTTTTCAAAGTCCTTGAAATCTTTCAGCTGCCGGGTGATTTCGCGAACGCTATCGGCGGCCGATGATTCCCTGGCGGCCGCGTCCGCTTTGTCAGACCGTAATTCGCGCAACGATTTCCCACCGCCCAGCGCGTTTCGCGCGGTATTGACCTCTGCCTCTTTCGCGGCGATTTCGGCTTTTTTGTCGGCAAGGTCCTTTTTCTTGTCGCGCAATACGGCGTCAGCCGCGTCGCGCGCCGATTCCGCGTCGTCGACGCTCCAATTCATGGTTCCTTTCATGATCGCGTCAAAATCGAAATCATCCTGGACAAGTTTGATATTATTCCGCGCCGTGACCAGATCTTTCTTCTTGAACTTGCGGCCGCGTTTGGAAATTCTGTTCTTCAACAGGTTTGCAGCCTCGAAAACTCCCCTTGCGGTCTGCTTGATCGTCCAGTCGAACGCCTTTGCCATGCCGGCCAGAACGGGTTTGTCTTTTAGCGACGGTATGCCGCTGGCAAATGTCCATTCGCTTTTCTCGTTGAACAGACCGTCGCGGATTTTGCTGGAAAAACTGTCGTATTGCAGGACGGAAAGAACCTCCATCGCGACCATGCATTTGGGCTTGTTCCCGGATTTCGCGGCGTTCACGACCATATGCTTTATAATCGCGTTCATCTGGCGGCCAGACGAAAGCGCGCCCGCGAATGCGTTTGGCATTTGGTCTTGCAATTCTTTCAACTGGCTTATAAACCAGCTGAAATCACCCGCCGCGCCCGGATTGCTCTTCAGAACTTTTGCCTTTATATCCGCCTCGGCTTTTAGGACCGCTTCCAGACCATCAGTCTTTTTCGCCTTGGCAATGATTGCGGCGACGATGTCGGACGCGGACCCGTGATCGTATATCTCGCGCTTGTGCCGGCTGGTCAACTTTCCAATGCTGGCGTCCAATTTTTCTTTGATCTTGTCTATATTTTCATTGAATCTGGTCTTGACGTCGTTATCCTTGCCGGGAATTATGTTGTCGCCCGCGGTGAAATCGTTTTCTGTTTTCACCGCGTCAAGAATTCCGGTTATCCGTCCGCCGCCGCGCTTTGCAAAGTCCGCGCCGAATGTCTTGCCGTTTGAAAACAGCTTTTCCAACAGCCCGCCCGGCCGCTTTACCAATTCTTTCTTGAAACGGTTGCGATGGTTTTTGTCTATGCTGTTCTGCCCGAATTTTCCAAACAGCGCGGATGCTTTGCGATATGCGGCCAGCGCACTCTGCTTGTTTCCGAACGGATTATATGAATCTTCGTATGCGGTGGCCATTCTGGCCTGTTGCGAAATTTCCTGCAACAGTGTCTGCATCTTGGTGTTAAAGTCCGGGATGGCGGAACCGGCGCGCAGCGCGGACGCGAAATTTTTCTGTTCGTCTATGGTCTTGAAACTGGTCCCGAACAGTTCGGTGTAATTATCCAGAATATCGGCCAGCGCGACCTTGTCCACAGGCGAAACCGCGACGGTCTTTTCCGAATAGAACAATCCGATCGTCGGATTTTCGTTATAATATTCCTTTAAAAAATCCAGGGTTTTCTTGCTAAGCCCGTTCTTGTTGTTCTCAAAGCTTTGAAAGACATTTGAAAATATCGCGTACAGTTCATCCCACTGCTGATCGTCAATGGTCAGCGTTACATCTTTGTCGTCCGCACCTTTTATTTTAAATTCATCGGGATGGCCCGGGATGATTTCCGGCGGGTGGTCCAGGTCCCAGACCTTTTGATCATTGTTCAGCTTGCCGTCTTTTTCAAGGTCTTTGTACTTTTTGCGCCGAAACGGATCCATGGACTGCAGATGAAGATACAGCCCCATGCGGTATATGAAAGTTTCAAAATTATTCTGGTATTCCGTCGCCATATTCAAGCATCTCCGCAATTAATATTATTATACTGTTTTTTTCGTCAAATTTCAAGAATTCGTCGCGAAGACATTTTTTGCGCAGGCGGACGCGTCCCCATGGATTTTTTCCTTGATAATATAAGAACTCTTTCCTAAGATTTCCTGGCAAGCAAAAGAGAGAGAAGTTCATGGGAAAAATCGTCCGCGGCTGCGTAGGAGCGGTTGCATTGGTTTTTTGCATACATTACGCAAAAGCAGAGGACTTTGCCAATGTTCATGGCGGCGGCAGTCACAATCTGTCAGAAAATTCCACAGTTTATAAGGGTGCAATCGTAGAGTTTCAAAATCTGTATATTACGGATTCTCTTGTTCTGAAGAATTTTGGCACGATTTCCAGCGATGTGATTATAGATTCCGGCCGCCATCTGACCATGCTTAATGCGGGCAAAGTCAGCGGCGCAGTTAATGTCCTTGATAATGCTTCGCTGACGCAAATCGTTCGCGGGCCCGATGATCTGAATGCTATTTCAGTGTCGCGAAGCGTTCCGTCCACGGAATTCGCCGTAATGGCGGACAACGCGCACGGCGTAGATTTTATGGATTTGGCGAATCTTGCCGAGAATTCGGATAAACTGATTCTGAAAGATTCCTTGATTAATTTTAACTTGGGCGACACGGCCGTTGTCCCGATCCTGATAAGCGGCAATGTCGTGTTCTCTATAGACGACGTATCTGGTCTGAATGAACATGTTTTGCTTTCGAACGTTTTGGTCGAAGGCAAGTTGTTTGTCAGTGCGAACGTCCCAAATATGTTTTATACCCAAACGCTGTATCAAAACGGCGACGTAATTCTGCATGTCGCGCGCGATACCGATTACGAAAAAATAATCGGCGGGGATGTCGGCCGGTTCATAAACAATATCCGGGCCGCCGGCGCGAACGGCCGTTTGATCGCGCGGATGGATGCGGCGCAGAACGTCGCTGAATTGAATACAGTTATGGAAAATTCGGTCATGCTGAATCCTGTGAAATTAATGAACCCGGTCAAGATTATGGCGCGATTCGCTGATCCTTTTAGTGCCGCGTCGTCCGGCATGGGCGGCGTGTCCGTAATATTTGGTTCCGGCATGTCGTTATATCTTGGAAACGCTGGCGCGGAATATTCCGCGGGCGACTTTTCATTCGGCGCGTCCGCGCATTTCGGACAACTGGATGAATCGGGGCTTGAAGAGTTTTCCGGAAAAGTCTATGGCGCGTCCGTTCACGCCGCCATGCATGGAAAAACACTGTATGCAGAGGCATCAATTGGCGTCACGCTTGCGGAATTTGAAACGGGTCCGATTTACGACGGCGGGTCCGGCACCATTTACAATCCGAACGGCGCCGCATACTATGGCGCGGCCGCGATAGGCGTTAATGCGTTCAGTGCCGGGGACGAAAAAGATTTTAAAGTTTTCGCAATGCCCATTGCGCGCGTTCGCGTATTTTATGCAAATGTTGGCGTGACTTCCGAATCGGAATTTGCGCCCGGCGCCGGTATCCGGATAGGCCGCGCCGACACGATTCATGGCATTCGGACGGAATATTCGGCATACGGAATCTGGGAACAGGGCGGCGGCCAGCTTGGCATTCGCGCCGACATCATGTCCAACATGGATGGCGTTGGCGTTGTGTTGGATATATCCGCATTGCAAACGGAATCGGTTTGGTATTACAAGGCGGGCGCCGGGATCAGGGTTCTGTTTTGATAATTGTCCCGCGCAGACTGCATTTGTTTGCGGATGTGATTTTGATATTTTGCAGGGGTGCGATATCCTGCGCAACAATTACTTGCTGCATATACGGCGTTCTGGCAATCATATTACGGCCGGTTTTGTCGGGACCTTCGACCAGACAGGGCAGGGTAAGCCCGACACAGGCCTCATTAAATTCGCGGTTGTTTTCCGTCAAGATGTCATCGAGAATTTTCAGCCGCGCGCGCTTTGTATCTTCCGGAACCTGGTCTTTCATTATCGCGGCCGCAGTATGCGGGCGGGGGGAATATTTGAATGAATAGGAATTGATGTATTTTATTTCGCGCGCAATGCGGCATGTCATTTCAAAATCCGCATCCGTCTCGCCGGGGAATCCCACGATAAAATCGGATGATATTTGAATGTCATGACGCGCCGCCTTTAATTTCCGGACCGTGTCTATATATAGATCCATCGAATATGAACGATTCATTCTTGTCAATACATCGGGCGACCCCGACTGTATGGGCATGTTTAAAAATGGCAAAAGCTTGGGCTCTTGCCCAAACAGTTCGATCAAATCATCGGACATCTCGGTCGGATAGCTGCTTGTGAAACGGATTCTTTTGACAGAATCAATTTTTGCGGTTTCGCGGATTAAATCCGCCAAAGCCTTATTGTCTTTGTCTTTATATCCGTTTACGTTCTGGCCCAGGAAACATATTTCTATCGCGCCCGATTCGGCCGTCGCGCCAACATCGCGCATTACGTCCGCGAATGGCCGCGACAGTTCGCGCCCGCGGGTAAACGGCACAATGCAATACGTGCAGCAATGGTCGCAGCCTTCTTGGATCGGGATATATGCCAGCGTGGAATTTGGGGTTTGGAATTTGGAATTATCCAGCGCATCAAATTTTTCCAGTCCTGATAAATCAATATTCAAAAGTTTCGCGTCGGGATTTTCAAGAATTTGCGGCAGCTTGTGATATGACTGCGGGCCCAGCACAAAGTTTAATTCAGGAATGCGGCGGAATGCGTCCGCGCCCGATTCGCGCGCGACACATCCGACGATTCCGAAAAGCGCGCCCGGTTTTTTTGAATCGCGGATCCGCCCGAGACAGCTGAATACTTTATTGCTGGCCTTTTCGCGCACGCTGCATGTGTTTAAAATTATGATGTCCGCGTCCGCAACCGATTCTGTTTGAATCAGTCCGCGCCCGCGCAGCATGGATGTAATCCGTTGCCCGTCATATACATTCATCTGGCATCCGAAAGTTTTGATATAGAATTTTTGCATCAGATAATTTTTAGTTTCATTAATTCTTCATAAACTTCATCCGCGATAAGCGAATGCCCCGCCGCATTCGGATGCGAGGTATCTGCATAATACCGGGACAGGTCGCGCGCCGCCCATTTGTCATAACGGCGTATGAAAGGAATATTTTTCTCGGCACAGATTTTTGCAATCTGATCGTTGCATATCATACGGTCGGAATTGTATTCGTGCATCGGGGCGTCGAACCAGCCATACGCGACAGTGTCGTCTTTATATCGGGGCAGAATATCCAAAACGACGACCTGCGCGATATTCTTTTTTGCCAAATCAAGCATACGATGCCAATATTCGGCGCGCACGTGTTCGGACAGATCCGTCGGCGAATCGGGGGTCGGGCTGCGGACCAGATCGTTTCCGCCGATGCATATTAATAAAATATCAATATCGCGGGAACAACCTTCGGCGCTCAGCCGGTGGAAGGCATCGCAAACACGGTCGCCGTCATATGAAATATTGTTGAATCCATATTTCATTGCGCCTTTTTTTACCTTTCCATTTTCATCCAACGGCGGATTCGCAGCCGTTATTTTCGCGGAAAGTCGCCCGAACCAACCCTGGAAAGTGTCAGAATCCCAGTATCCGTTCGTAACGCTGTCGCCGAGTGCTGCGATGACTTTTAATGGCATTTTGCTTCTCCTTAGTGCATTTTCACTGTGGAATTAACATATAAGATGCTGTCTTTTACCAAATGTGTTGTGTTTGCAATAATATTTTCCGCATTCTGGTCGGCCGCGGCAGAGGCAAGCATACCAGGCATTACAGAGGTTATAAACTGTTCCGTAACGGGACAGTCCAATGTTTTCGTATTCGGATCGTATTTTCCGCATCCGGTGCCGAACCCGTCACAGTCTTTGCATTCAACCTGGTCCGGGCATAGCCGAAACGTACATTTCCCCGCTTCATCAATAACTTTGAATTGAACTTTGGTAATCTGCTGAACAGGTTGCAGATATTCCGGCTTTGGCGTGTTTTTCTCAAAATAAAAATATTTAACTTTCTGATTTTCAGTGCTCATTTTTTGTGGACCTTTATTTTAACTTCTCTCTCAAAATCTCATTTACTGTTGTGGGGTTTGCCTTGCCGCCGGTCGCCTTTATTACCGCGCCGACAAAGAATCCGATAAGCCCAACCTTGCCGGATTTATATTCGGCGACCTGGGCCGCGTTCGCGGCAAGCACGCTGTCCACCGCCGTCCCTATGGCCGCAGTGTCATTCAATGCGCGCAGGCCGTGACGTTCGGCGATTTCGCGCGGGGCGCCCGATTCTCCGTCCAGCATCTTTGTAAATATATCTTTGGCGATCTTGCCGCTGATTTCGCCGGATGCAATCATATCTATCAGTTCGGTCAACGCTTCGGGCCGCATTTGGAATTCAGGATGCGCGAACAGTTCCGTGATCATCCAGTTTGCGACCGGCTTTGCACGACCGGCTTTACCGCCGACCGCGGATTCAAACCATTTGGATATTTCCACCGATTCGGTAAGTCGCGACGCATCATATTCGGATAGTCCAAGGTCGTTAATATATCGCGCGCGCTTTGCCACGGGCAGTTCCGGCATCGTTTTGTGGATTTTTTCAATCTGTTCGTCTGTGATAATCAATGGCAGCAAATCCGGATCCGGGAAATGGCGGTAATCCAGCGCGTCTTCTTTGGACCGCATTACTGATGTCGTGCCGCTGTCTTGGTTATAGTGCATGGTATTGCGTTCGATCGTTCCGCCGTTTTCCAGTATCTCGATTTGGCGGCGGGCTTCGAATTCAATCGCTGTCTTGATAAATTTGAACGACACCATGTTTTTAATTTCGCAGCGTTCGTTGAAATATGTCGCGCCGACTGGCCGGACCGATACGTTCACGTCGGCGCGCATGCTGCCTTCTTCCATGTTGGCATTTCCGACACCCGTGGCGCGGACGATTTCCCTGATCGCACGCAGATAACGTTCCGCCTCGTCCGGGGATGTTATGAATGAATTTTCTTCTTTGTTTTTTACATCAATAAAGTTCACGATTTCAAGAAGTGCGACACCCGCGCGATTCAAATCAACGAAAGACTTCGTCGGGTTCATGTCATGCTTGTTCGCGCCGGCATCCGTTTCCAGATGCGCGCGTTCTATCAGAATCTTTTTCGGATTGCCGTCGTCCCCATCGATTTCGATCCATCCGCGGCCGACAACGGGCGGCCTGTCCGCTGGTTGCGTGATTTGATAGCCCATCGGCAGATCCGGATAAAAGTATTGTTTGCGCGTGAAAATAGAACGGCGCGAAATGTCTGCATTGATGGCAAGCCCGAAACGTATCGCCTGGTCCACGCATTCGCGGTTCAGCACGGGCAGCATGCCGGGCATCGCGGCGTCAATCATCGAAACCTGGGTATTGGGTGCGACGGTCGGGTTATAATCCGCGGACGCCCCGCTGAACAGTTTGCTGTGTGACAGCACCTCTATATGTGTTTCCAGCCCGATAACAACCTCCCAGTCACAAGTTTTACCTTTGATTGTATACATTTTATATGACCTTTAATTTTTTGAACTGCATTACGTATTCTATTTGCGGGTTTGGCATGTCTGTGCGGAAGATTTCGTCCACATGATGCAAAAACATGCCCGCCCATATTGCATAATTCACATAGTCCGCAAAGGTATGCGCGGCATTGTGAAAATATTTGCCCGTCTTTTGCGCGCCGTTTATTATTTCTTCTGCAAACCCCAGCGTTTTTTGTTTCGGTTGTCCTGCTGGCGGGTTTTTCACAGATGCAAGTTTGCGTATGTTGCTGTTATATG
Source organism: Rickettsiales bacterium (assembly GCA_031265235.1). Classification (GTDB taxonomy): domain Bacteria; phylum Pseudomonadota; class Alphaproteobacteria; order Rs-D84; family Rs-D84; genus WRCC01. The sequence goes on along the minus strand of JAISCX010000021.1, from coordinate 6,155 downwards.
TTTCCCTGGTCCTGCTTAATGACGCAATCTTTGACGTTGCGTCCGCGGTCGTAACCACGCACAGCCCGTCCAATTTCAACATATTTGACATATTTGCAAATACGGAATCAATATCCCATGTTTCTATTAAATTAAAGTGATTTACCAGTATATCCGCCTTGTCCTTAAATTCATGGGACAATAAATCCGCGCCAGTTATGTCGCATTTGATAAATCTGGCGTTTTTCTTGCCGGCATATTTTTGCTGGTTGGCGTTGATAAACCCTTCGGTGTAATCCAGCCCCATATAATTAAATTTTAGTTTCGGCGTGTTTGCCAGCGCCTCATAAATCCAGGCATGCCCGCAGCCGAAATCAACAACGGTCGGATTTTGCACGGCCGATGCGAAATCGCGGATAACCGCCATGGTGATTTTCTGGGACGGCAAAGAATTTTCGTCGCGATGAATTTCATCAGACCAGAATCCGTAATTCCTGTTCCATCCTGCAGAGTTGGAAGCGTTGAATTCTTCCCTGCTGTGTATAAATTTCATTTTGTTTCTTCCTTTATCCACCCAAGGTAATCTTTTGAACCGGCGATTATCGGAATCGCTATTATCTGCGGGACCTCGTAAGAATGATTTTCTTTTATTAATTTTTTTATCTTTGTGAAACGAAACGGCCGCCACATGGTTTTTATTGCAAGCAGGATTTCCGATGATTTTTCAATCTTTCCTTTCCACCAGTATTGCGAATTTATCGGGGTTTGCTGGACGCATGCCGCAAGCCGCGATTCCAAAAGCGCGCGCGTTATTTTGTCGGCTTCCTTTTGATTGGCCGCGGTTGTGTATGCCATGAAGTATTTCGTAAAAAGATTGTCCGGCATGCTTATGAAATTATCGCTCATCTTATTCCCCCATAACCGCCGTCGGGCGGTTGTCTTGACCCGCAATCGTTTCGACATGCTTTGCCATTTGCAGAACGCGCAGGTCGTCAAATCGCCGGCCCATTATATGCATCCCGATCGGCAACCCGTCTGACAATCCCATCGGGACGGATACGGCCGGCAAGCCGGACATATTCGCGCCGATCTGCAGCGTGTCCGCCAAATCGAATTGTTCGGTTGAAAAATCATCCGCCACCGGCACCGCGACGCACGGACTGGCCGGGTTCAAAATGAAGTCGCATTCTGCGAATGCAGCCTTTAATTCATTATCCAGCATACGGCGGATTTTTGCCGCCTGTAAAAAACAGTCTTTATAAAATGCTTCGGTCAACATTACCGAACCGGTAACCATGCGGTATTTTATATACGGCCCGAATCCGGCGGCGCGCGTCTTGCAATATGTGTCGTCAAGATCCACGCCCGGCACGCGCAGCCCGTATCGCATTCCGTCATAGCGGGCCAGATTGCTGGATGCTTCGTTTCTGGATATCACCAGATACAGCGTAACGACATCCATAATGTGCGGGACAGAAACGTCAACGATTTCCGCGCCCATCGATTTCAGGCTTTCTATCGCGCCGGAAAACGCCGATTTGACGCCGTCTTGCATATTCATGTTTCCAAATTCGCGCAAGAGACCTATTTTAATGCCGGCCAAAGGCAGGGCGGCTAGCGGCGCGGACAGCGCGCGCGCGATTTCATCCGCTTTGGGGGCGCTGGTGGATTCTTTTTCGTCATGCCCCGCCATCGCCGACAGCATAAGCGCGGCGTCATCAACCGTCCGTGTGATTGCGCCCGGATGGTCCAAGGAACTTGCGAACGCAATGCATCCGAATCGAGAACATAGTCCGTATGTCGGCTTTATTCCGACCAGTCCGCAAAGCGACGCGGGAAAGCGTATTGAATTTCCGGTGTCTGTCCCGGTCGCGGCAATGCACAGTCCCCCCGCCACCGCGGCGGCGGAACCGCTGGATGAACCGCCGGGGGATAATCTTTGCGCGCGGTTACGCGGATTTATCGCCGGGCCGAAACATGATGTGCTGGGCGTGCTGGCCATGCCGAATTCGCTCATATTCGTTTTGCCCAGCAGGACCGTTCCCGCGTCCGCCAATTTTTGCGATACGGTTGATTCATATTCTGGTATGAAATTTTCAAGAATGCGCGATGCCGCGGTCGTGCGAATTCCGCGCGTTGCAAAGTTATCTTTCATTCCGATCGGAATGCCGTCCAGCATGCGCGCGGCGCCGTCTGCATATCGGCGATCGGATTCTGCCGCGTCCGCCATCGCGCGTTCAGGCGTCGTTGTAATATAACAATTCAGTTCCGCGCCGTGTTTTTGTGTTCGGTCAATATGCGCCTGCGTTAATTCTGTCGCGCTGATTTCGCGCGCGCGCAGTTTTTGCAAAGCTTCGGTAATGGTAAGGTCGGTCAAGTTCATATTCGTTTCTTTTATTGCTGATTTATTCCTCGTCGATTATTTTCGGAACTGCGAAATATCCCCGCGACTTTCCGGCGTCATCCGGCGTGTTAGCAAGCACCGCATCGCGGCAATTGCCGTCTGTCACAACATCATCGCGCAGCGGAGCCGCATGTTCCGCCGGCGTGAACATGGGTTCTATCCCGGTTGTATCAACTTGCTTCATTTGTTCCATCCAGCTGAACACTTGGTCTATGTTCATTGCGGCCAGTTCTTCATCAGATATTTCAATGCGTATAGAGTGCGCGAATTTTTGAAGTTGTTGTTTTGTAAATGCCATTTCGTGCTCTTATTTGCTATTTGTTAAATTAAACCGTATAATACTATCATGATATATGCAGATTTCAAGGATTTTATACAAAATTTGCCGCATTTCGGGCCGCTGCTGGGGATTGATTGGGGGTTAAGACGCACCGGGCTGGCAATTACGGATAACGCCCGAGAATTTGTGTTCCCAAGGGAAATTATTACGGCGGCATTGCTGCCAAGAATTACAGAAATTATAGAATCGGAAAAAGCCGCGGGCGTTGTGATCGGTCTGCCGATACGAACGGACGGAAGCGATTCGGAAACGACGTCAAAGGTTCGTGCTTTTGCAAATGAATTGGCGTCGTCGTCGAATATTCCAATAATGTTTGTGGACGAACGGTTAAGCAGCGCGGCGGCGGAAGAAATTATAGGCGCATCCCGACGAAAGGTTGGCCGGGGGAAAAAAGTTCAAATAGATTCGCGCGCCGCCGCCGTGATACTGGAAGATGCGATTGTTGCAATTAAAAGAATCAAGAATAACGGGTGAGGGCGCAGTTCCCCTCCTTTGGAGGGGTGGCCGCAGGCCGGGGTGGTTTACCAAACTATTGGATACACTGTAAACCACCCCGTCGCGCAAAACAGCGCCGACACCCCTCCAAAGGAGGGGAACGAAAATGAACATAATATATCTTAAACACGATTTGTCGAAAGATCAGGCGGCGGCGCTGATGTCGGCGGCAGAGCTGGCCGTGGATACAGAGCTGACCGGTCTTGACGTTCATGCCGACCATCTTTGCCTGGTGCAATTGCGCGCGTCCGGATCGGACGATTTCTATCTGGTCCAGATCATGGACAATCAGGAATATCAAAATCTTGCCCGCGTGCTGGCCAATCCGAAATCAATCAAAATTTTTCATTACGCCCGCATGGATATGCTGATGATTTACAAACGCCTTGGCGTATGGGCGGCGCCGGTGTTCTGTACGAAGATCGGCGTCCTGCTGGCGCGGCCGAGAAAAGGCCACGCGCTGCATAATGTATTGAAGGAAGTTTTGAAGATAGAATTGGATGAAAATTTAAAAAATGAAACGGTAAGCGATTGGACCCGGGATCTGACCAAAAAGCAACAGCTTTATGCCGCGACGGATGTATTGTATCTGCATGAATTAAAGCGGGTATTGGCGGATATTCTATCCGATAAAAACATGCTGGGGGTGGCCGATAAGTGTTTTGAATTTCTGCCTGCGCGATGCATGCTTGATCTGGACTGGGGAACGCGCGACATTTTCGCATATAATCCAAAGTGAAATATATATGACGGATTGGGTGCCGGGCATCCTTGCTTATATTCCGGCGGATCCCATAACGCGGATATTCTTGTCCCTGTAAAGTTCTATCATTTTGTTCCGCGCCGCCGATAAGTATGCGCGCGGATCAAAGACATCCGGATGTTCGTAAAATTCGCGGCGCACGCCCGCGGTAAATGCCATCCGCGCGTCGGAATCCACATTGATTTTGCATATGTTCATTTGGCGGGCCATAATCAATTGATCTTCGGGTATTCCCATCGCGCCGCAAACCTTTCCGCCGAATTCGTTGATTTCTTTAACCAAATCTTGCGGAACCGACGACGCGCCGTGCAAAACCAGCGGGAAATCGGGCAGGGCGGCCGCAATTTTTTCCAAAATATCAAACCGCAAAGTGTCCGACGGGGACTTCATCTTATACGCCCCGTGGCTGGTCCCGATTGATACCGCCAGAGAATCTATTCCGGTCAATTGGACAAAGCGCGCGACGTCCGACGGGTTTGTATAATGCGTGTCGGCGACATTTAATTCGTCTTCTATTCCGGCAAGCGCGCCAAGTTCCGCTTCCACTGATACGTCATGTTTGTGCGCGTAATCGGCGACTTGTTTGGACAGAGAGGCGTTTTCTTCAAAGGAGAGAGAGCTGCCGTCAATCATCACGCTGGAAAAACCCATGTCGATGCAGTCCTTGCATATTTGAAAATCCGCCCCATGATCCAGATGCAGCGCGATGGGCGCGCGCATCCCCAATTCCTTGGCGTATTCAGTTGCGCCCCGCGCCATATGCGACAGCAGTGTTGCGCCCATGTATTTTCGCGCGCCGGATGATACTTGCAGTATCACGGGGCTTTGCGTTTCCGCGCATGCGGATAGTATCGCTTGCAGCTGTTCCAAGTTATTGAAATTATACGCCGGCACCGCATATCCGTTCGCCAACGCATCCGCCAGCATTTTTTTTGTATTGTTCAGCCCCAGTTCGGAATATTGCATATCGAATCCTTTTTTACGCATTATATCAGAAGATATGTTATTTATAAACCAGTGCTTTTATGGTATAATAATCTGGACTAATGAAAGGTAAATCAATGAAAACCGCAGAAAGCTACACACACACACACACACACACACACACACACATGTAATCCGTTGCATGCATTGACGGCGGTTCTGATTTTTTCTTTTTTTGCATTTCCGGCATTCGCGGATGACTGTAAGATTGAACCATTGACCGGCAAAAATTTGTGTTGTTATATAAAAGGGACTTTTGAAACAGAAAGAGAAGATGAGCCCGGTAAAATATGGATGAGTGATAATATTACATCGATTTTTGAATGTTCGAAAGGTAGAGTACGGGTGTGCCGGTCTGGAGCGTGGCAAGGTTGCGAAATCAGAGCGAGTCATTCCCAAGACAGAGAAGTTTCTCTTTTTTATGACGCGGCAGATTATATTATTTCCAATGACGACAATATGGAAATAAATAAGGTTCAACGGAATTATGGAGTGGCGCACTGGGAATTTAAATGCAAGGATGGTTCTTTGCCAACCGAAATTGATAGAGTTGGATGGACTTGCTCTCAAAGTATAGTTGAGCATTTTAAAAATGTGTCGGCCGAATCTTATGGTGATGACGATGAAGAAGAAACGTCTTTTGGGGGCGCCGGTTCATCAGAGCCTGCAAATGCCGGTTCTTCGGCATCTGATAAAAAAGATAAAAAGAAAAAAGATAAAAACAATAATACCAACCGAATCATTGCGGATGCGACGGCGGGGGTTGTATTGGGCGCGGTCGGCGGAATCGTGACGTTCAACATCATCAAGAAAAATCAAATAAAGAACGGGTTTGATGATCTGGATTGCGTGGTTGGCGGCAATAACGGGCGCAATTATGCGCCCCTACAGGACTACTCTGGTAGGGCGGGCGCGCCGTCGCCCGCCGTCAATAGCGGCGGCCAGGGCCTGGCCGCCCTACCGAACCAAACAATCAACTGGGGGGATGAGTTTATGATAAGGGGTGCGGTGACCAAGTCGGAATGCGAAGCGGCATCAGGCGGCCGTAACAATATATTCGTATGGGCGTCAAAGGACAGCACGGGCGCGGACTATGCAACGTTAAAGGAAGATACGAAAACCCCTGATAACAACGCATGCTGGGCCAGGGCGGATATAATATCGAAAGACCCGAATATAAACACAGAATT
>JAISCX010000005.1 GCA_031265235.1 Rickettsiales bacterium | reverse complement strand
TCCAATCTTTGGACTGCGTGCTTTGCGTCCGATGGCGCCATGCGGCCCGCGCTAAAAAAATGGGTTGATCCGCTGCAATACGGCGGCGTGTTCAATGAATCAAGGGATACGCTGGATCTGTATTCGCGGCTGACAACTTTTGATTTTACCGATATTTTGTCGGACGAAACGCTGGCGCCGGCGGTGATTTCATACATTATTCACCGCATCAACCAAATGACCGTCGCCGGCGGAAACCCGTCGCTGATCATGATCGACGAAACTGCGCCGATGCTGGCCAATCCCATGTTCAGAGAGAATTTTATAACGGGCTTGCAGGAAGGCCGCAAGAACAGGCAAGCGTATATGGCCGCGTTTCAGCGCGCGAATGTTATTGATAAGCTTGGCATAGGGGATGTCGTCCGCGGCCAGGCGCAAACGGTTATGTTCTTTCGTAATCCGGCGGCAGATGCCAGCGATTACGAGCACTGGAAACTGAATCCGTTAGAAATGGCGTTCATTCAAGGGAAAGCGTATCCGAATATAAAACGCGGATTGCTGTTGTCGCGGCCGGTCACCGGGGAATCCGTTATTTTGAATACAGAACTTGGGGGGCTGGGGCCGCTGATCCGCCTGTTTGAATCCGGCCGCGCAAGCGTTTTGCTGGCCGAAGAATTATATAAAACATTCGGCACGGAATTTGTTGAAGAATATCTTAAACGGCAGAACGTTTAAATAGTGTAAAGTGTAAAAGTGTAAAAAGTGTAGAGTGGTGAATATGAAAGAAAGCGTATTACGTGACAAAAGTGAAACATTTACCACCAGAATAATAAATATGCATAAATATTTGTGCAAGGAAAAGAAAGAATTTACAATATCAAAACAGGTTTTACGTTCAGGGACCAGTATTGGTGCAAATATAGCCGAAGCTGGTTCGGCCTTTACAAAGAAAGACTTTGTTTGCAAACTTGGAATATCTCTCAAAGAATGTGCTGAAACAAGACATTGGTTAAAATCATTACGAAACGCGGAATTTTTATCAGAGAAAGAATTTGAAAGTATTTATAATGATTGCCTAGAAATAGGAAGAATGCTTAATTCATCAATAATAACCGCAAAGAATAATCTTGAAAAAGAAAATAAAAAACAATGAAACGTGCAGCATTCACTTTTACACTTTTTACACTTTTACACTCTACACTTCTTGCAGATGATTGCATTGCATACAAAACAATCCCCGATGTTCGCATAAGCGTGCCCCAATGGACCAAATCAGTGGTCCAGCCGTCGCAGCCGATGGATTTACTGCACGGCAACGTATCGGCCAGTTTTATCGAAAGCTATAATCTGCGCGCGACGGCGGAACCGGTTCAGGGCGGATATTGCGTTGTTCTGACCGGCGTGGACGCATCCGTCGGATACACGGATTTCCTGGTTCAGATTGATTCGCGGCATCGCGTCGGTTCTTGCGGATACAATGTCACGCTTGAACACGAGGATCAGCATATCGCCGCGCATTTGACAACGATCGAGAATGCCGCGCGCGATATAGAATTGGCGGTGGATCGCGCCGCAGACGGCATAATGCCGATATTCGTGCCGCAGGGCGGTCCCACCGATGCGGCGCTGGACCGGATGGAGCAAGAACTGCAAACCCATCCAGATATAATACTGATGCGGCAGAAAATAAACGCGGAACAAGAAATTCGAAACAAGAAAGTGGATCAGCATGACGACGGCAGCCGTTTGAACAAGCTATGCGGTCCGGATTTCGGTTAATTTCTGGATTTCGAGGGAATTATCATCGGAAGGACTTGTTCTATGCCATAGTTTTTTGCCGCAAGTTCTATAAAGGGCCGCCTGTATATGTTCGCATTCGCGATGTTTTTTTTATCTCTATCAGAAAGTTTTTCTGACAATCCATTTTGGTCGCATATATTTTTAAACACAACCCGCATATATAGCGGCAAGGGCTTATAAGAGCTTACCATAGGGGCCCCGTTCGGCCATGCGTCATATTCTGCGGATATAAGCGTGGAATGGAAATTATTTATGTGGCCCGTTATTTCATGTCCGTGGCTATCAATTCCAAAATCAAGGACGTTTGAACCGGCAATGGTGTTATGGATATAATCAAACGTGGCTCTGGCCACCCAATACAAAGCCCATGTGTCCAAGTATTCCTTTAAGATTTCAATATCATTTTTGGATTGCATATTTTATATGTCCGCAAGCTTGGTTGTTTTTTCGCACGCCTTTTTTATTTCTTCGTCTATGGTTTTTAATTTGACGGCAAGGCTCTGGTCGTCGGATTCCTTGGACGCCAGCATTTTCGCCATTATATTTTTCTTGTCGCGCCGCAGCATTTCCAAATAATTTTTCAACTTTAAGGACACGATGAATTTTTCGGCGTCCGCTTGCGAGAGCGGAGATTGAAGATCAGGAGATTTGTTTTCGGAAAAGCCCATTCCGATTTTTGCCAAGAATTCCGCATATTTTTCAATTAATTCCGGATATGTCGCAGCGACTTCTGATAATGTTTTCCGGGTCAAAGCATCGGCGTTTGGCACGGGCGCGTTTCCATGCGCCCCCGCGTCGGCCTTTTTCCATTTATGCCATTCGTTAAATTTTCGCTGGCTGTATTCCTGTTTGTATTCGTTTTTAAGGTTCGGATCTGTAATTTTTTCAATTTCCGTTTGCAAGAATTTTTCCGCGCTTGCCCGTCCGCCGGGCGTTTGAGTCAAATAATTCTTGTTCGCCAGACCCCATAAAAAATCAACAATAGGCGTCGCGGAATCAATAATCTTTTCCATCAATTCCGTTCCCTGTTTAGTATTCTTTAATATTTCATCAGGGTCCTGGCCTGACGGCACAAAAGCGAATCGCACGTCCGAAGTGTCGCGCAGCAACGGCATCATCAAATCCGCCGCGCGCGCGGCGGCCTTTTGCCCCGCCCCGTCCCCGTCAAAACAGAATGTAATATTGCGGTTCGATTTGCAAAGAATCTGCAAATGTTCTTCGGTCAGCGCCGTTCCCAGCGGCGCGACGGTTTCGCTGAATCCGTGCGTTTGCATCTGGATCGCGTCGATCTGGCCTTCGACCACTATGCTGCGGTTGGCTTTGTAAATCGCATCGCGCGCGAAATTCAGTCCGAAGATTGTCCGGCGTTTATGGAATAATTCGGTGTCGGACGTGTTGATATATTTCGGTTCGGATCCGTCCAGGCTGCGCCCGGAAAATGCGATCGTCTGGCCGTTCGGATTGAATATGGGAAACATCAGCCGGTTGCGGAAAAAGTCATACAGACCGTAATCCCCGCGGCGGACCAGTCCGGTCGCAATCAGGTTTTGTTCTTTCTGGGTTGCGAATTTTGCAGAGATTGTGTTGTTTTTCGGGGCATAGCCCAGACCGTATTTTTTTATGACTTCGTCCGAGAACCCGCGTTTGCGGATATATTCAAGTGCGCCGGCGCCCGCGGGCGAGAACAGCGCATCCGCGTATGTCTTGGCAGCGGCGGTCATTATTTCAATAAAAGTTTGCTCGCGCGCCGCCTGTTCCGGGGTTTTTGGCTTGAAATCGGGCATTTTAAGGCCCGCCAGATTCGCCAGTTCCTTTATCGCGTCCACATATCCCATATTCTGGGTCTTCATGGTAAAGCCGATTATATCGCCATGCTCGCCACAGCCGAAACAGTGATAGAATCCCTTTTGCTCGTTTACGGAAAAGCTGGGCGTTTTTTCATTATGAAAAGGACAGCATCCCCAGAAATTCTGGCCTTTTTTGACCAAAGGCACTTTGCGGCCGACAATGTCCACGATAGACAATCGCGCCCGCAGTTCGTCATTAAAATTGTTGGAATATCCAGCCATACGCGGATTATAAACCAGCGATTGGCAATTAGCAAATGCGGAAAATAAATGTTTTTGTATCCAGAATTATTTCTTTTTTCCCCATCCTTTGCGTGCGCTGGGTTTTTTGTTGTTGATCAGGTCCGCGGCGTCGTCCAGCGACGGTTGTTCCTTGACGCTGGCGTTTACTTTGTTTGACGATATATACGGGCCGAATCGTCCGGTCGGATAGAACAGTATGTCTTTGCCGGTCGCGGGATTCTTGCCCAGGTTTATGGGTTCCGCCTTGCCGCCGGTGGCCAATAATTCTTTGGCGATTTCCAGCGTGATTGTTTCCGACGTGTATTTTTTTGCGGCCGCGCGCTTTGCGTCCTTGCCCGCGCCTTGCTGCACATACGGGCCAAATCTGCCGACCAGGAATTTTATGTCTTCGCCCAAATCAGCGCCGGCATTGGTATTTGCGCGCAAAGCCGTGTCGGAATCGTCGCCGGCTGCGCCCGCAATGTCGCTTGCGCTTAGATGTTTCGTCCATTTGCATTCCGGATAGTTGCCGCATGATATGAACGGGCCGTAACGCGACACTTTCAGTCCCAGTTTTCCGCCGCATTCCGGACACTTGTCATTGTCGTCGGGGAACAGGTGCGCGCGCAGGGAATTATTTATTTCATCCATAATTTCCGGGGTCGGAACATCTTTGGCGGATGCAAGGGTCGCGCTGAACGGTTTCCAGAACGCGGCAAGCGCGGGCAGTTTTTTTTCTTTGCCGTCCGCGACATCGTCCAGCGTGTCTTCGGTTTTCGCCGTAAAATCAACCGCGATTATATCGTTGAAATATTTGGCGAGGAATGCCGCGACCAGCCATCCCGCCGGCGTCGGAAAGAATCGCCGCTGGTCCACGCGGACGTATTCGCGATCGACGATTGTCGACATGATCGCCGCGTATGTCGACGGCCGGCCGATGCCCAGTTCTTCAAGTTTTTTCACAAGCGACGCTTCGGAATATCTTGGCGGCGGCATTGTGAAATGCTGTTCCGGAATAAGTTTTGTGATATCAATCGCGTCGCCCGCGGCAAGCGGCGGCAGTTTTGCTTCGCCGTCGTCTTCATGGCGGGCGGGACCCGTCCCCGCGGCGTTATCCGAATCGTCATCCTTGTCTTCGATATATACTTTCATAAATCCGTCAAATGTGCGCGTTGTGCCGACGGCGTGAAAGATTGCCGATCGGGTTTCTATATCGACGGACACCGAATCGAATTCCGCGTTGGTCATCTGGCATGCGACCGTGCGTTTCCAGATCAGATCATAAAGTTTGTATTCGTCCCCATCTATACTGACACTTGCACTTGCACTGACACTCGTTGGACGGATCGCTTCGTGTGCTTCCTGGGCGTTTTTGGATTTCGTGACGTAAATGTTCGGCGATTTCGGCAGAAACGCGTCGCCGTATTTTTCGCCGATGAATTCGCGGATTTCGGCCACGGCGTCCGCGGACAGCGCGGTCGCGTCCGTTCGCATGTATGTTATCAATCCCTGCTCATAAAGCTTTTGCGCGACCGACATTGTCTTTTTGGAAGAAAAATATAATTTCCGCGCCGCTTCCTGTTGCAGGGTTGACGTCGTGAACGGCGCCGCAGGGCGGCGGGACGATTTCTTTTTTTCGACCGACGCGACAGTGGCGGAAAGCAGAGAGCCCAGGTCAGAGAGTTGGGATATGTCGGCGATATCTTTGTATTCATCGGTCAAAGATTGCAGAATCGAAAACATCTTTTCCTTGTTTTCAATTGATAGCTTTTCAATTTTTTCACCGTTGAATTTAGTTAGATGGGCGGTAAAGTCTTGTCTCTTACTTTTTGTCCCTGGTTTCTCTTTGGGCGCACACAGCGCATCCAAAGACCAATACTCCACCGGCTTGAATGCCTCTATTTCGCGCTCGCGGTCCACGACCAGGGCGACCGCGACGCTCTGCACGCGGCCGGCGGATTTGCCAAGATTGCGACGCCACAGAACGGGCGAAAGCTTGAACCCGATAAGATAGTCAAGCGCCCGGCGCACCAGGTATGCGTCCACCAGGTTCTGGTCTATTTCGCGCGGGTGTTCTATCGCATCCTGGACGGCTTTTTTTGTAATTTCGTGGAATGCCACGCGGAATGATTTTTTGTTTTTAAGCACGCCCTTGGAGTTCAGAATATCATACAGGTGCCAGCTGATGGCCTCGCCCTCGCGGTCGGGGTCGGTCGCCAGATATAGGGCGTCCGCCTTTTTCAATTCGTCAGAGATCAATTTGATCTGCTTTTCCTTGCCGGGCATGATTTGCCACTTCATATCGAAATTCTTGTCCGGGTCCACGCTGCCGTCTTCGGGGACCAGGTCGCGCACATGGCCGACGGACGCCACGACGCGCCAATCGCGCCCAAGGTACTTTTCAATGGTTTTTGCTTTTGCAGGCGATTCAACGATAAGCAAATTCATAATCAAACTCTTTTTTATTAATAGCCTTTTCCGGAAAGCTGCTGGTCCTTGTTTATATGCGCGTTCTGGACCAGTCCAAGCCCGAACATCAGCGAAAGAAGCGACGACCCGCCAAAGCTCATGAAAGGCAATGGAACGCCGACTGTCGGCATCAGTCCCAAAACCATGGCGATATTTATAAAGTAATAAACAAAGAAATTCAACATAAAACCAAAACATGCCAATTGTCCGAATCTATTCCTGGTCGTTTTCGCATACCAGAACATTATCCCGATCATGGCGGAATACAGCAGTATCAGGATGAATCCGCCGAAAAAGCCCAGCTCTTCCCCGAACATCGTGAATATGAAATCGGTCTGCTTTTCGGGCAGGAATGACAAATGCGACTGGGTGCCGTTCAGATATCCTTTGCCGACAATGCCGCCGGACCCGAACGCTATCTTCGCCTGGTTTATCTGGTATCCCGCGCCTTGAAGATCGCGTTCGGGATTCACGAACGTCAGTATCCTGTCTCGCTGATAGCCGTGCAGTCCGGCGAACCATACGGCCGGCGCGGCCAGCACGGCCAAAACGCCCAGAATCAGGAACCATTTTTTATTGGCGCCGACGATATAGAAAAATCCGGCCGCTATGAAAAGAAGCGAAAGCGCGGTTCCAAGGTCGGGCTGGGCCACGATCATCAAAAAAGGAACCAGCGCCATTATTGCCGGAATCCAATAATTGCCCGGACGTTCCAGATCGTTTGAATTCATCCATGCGAAATACCGCGCCAGACCGATGATCAGCGCGACCTTTATAAATTCCGACGGCTGGATGTGGATAAAGCCCAGGTTCAGCCACCGTTGCGCGCCCATGCCGGTGTGCCCGACGAATGTCACAAGGATCACGAGAAGCAGCGCCAGCCCGTAAATGGCATAGGATGATTTCAGCCATGTCTTTATATCCGAAAACGCGGCGATAAAGAAAATGATCATGCCGGCGGCTATCTTGGAAAGCTGGGACAGCGCATACGGGCGCCATGATCCGAATGTCCCGCAGAATTCCGGCAGTCGCGTGCAATCGGCCGCGCCCGCGGAGTATAGCGTCGCGACGGACAGCGCCAGAATTATGCACATAATGATAAACAGCGGCCAGCCGAACAGGCGCGTGCGTTCGCGGAATGTCATATTTTGCGATTTTGAAACCCGGACTTGTTTTGCCATGAAAAATTACTCCGTAATTTTTAGTGAAAAAAGTGAAATAGTTAAAATATGCTTTGCATATTTTAACAGTGAAAGAAGTGAAAAAAGTTGTGGTTGTCGCGCTTTGCGTGACACATTTTAACTATTTTCACTTAGCAAAATCGCTGTGCGATTTTGCGGTTTCACTTCTTTCACTAAAAAATCAGCTTTACTGATTTTTTAATATTTCCCGCATTGTGTCCGCCGCGACCTTGGCGGCGGGGCTGCTGCCGCCGGCATGCTCTGCAATCGTCGCGATGGCGTATCTTGGCCTGTCGGTCGGCGCGAATCCGATAAACAAGCCGTGGTTGCGCAGATGCCGCGGCAGCTGCTCGTTGGATCGGACGCCTTTCGCGCGCTCGTCTTCCGAAATTCTGCGAACCTGGGAAGTTCCCGTCTTGCCGCCCATTTTCATGCCTTTGACATTTATTGCGTATCCGGCCGCCGTGCCGCCTTCTTTTAAAACGTTTTCCATCCCGGAAATTATGATTTTGATATTTTTTTCTTGAAGACCCAGCGATTCAAATTCCTGATCTCGCATCTCGTCCACAACCAGTCTGGGCATCACGATCTTGTTGGAAACCGCGCGCGCCGTCATCACGCACAATTGCAGACAGTTTGAAAGTATGAATCCCTGGCCTATGCCGGATATGATCGTGTCGCCATGCTGCCAGCGAACGCCGACATTTTTTTCCTTCCAGGTTCTGTCCGGAATCACGCCCGGGCTTTCGCGCGGCAGTTCGTTTAACAGTTTCTGGGCAAGTCCGAGCCGCAAAGCCATGTTCTTGATCGCGTCTATCCCGATGCGCAGCGCGATCTGATAGAAATAAGTGTCGCACGAATGCGCCATCGCGCCCTCTAAGTCAACCCAGCCGTGCCCCCTTTTTTCCCAGCAATGATAAAGGTGTTTTCCATATTCCCAATGTCCCGGACAGTATATTTTTTCGGACGGCGTTATCGCGCCGGATTCCAAAGCCGCCAGCGCAACGACGATTTTAAAAGTGGATCCCGGCGGATACAATCCTTCGATCGCTTTGTTCATAAATGGCTTCATCGGATTTTTGCGAAGGTTTTCCATAATGTCCGCGCCGATGTCGCTGCGAAAGGAATCGGGATTAAAGCCGGGGGCGGACGCCATCGCGATTATGTTTCCGGTCGCTATTTCAATCGCGACGCCGGCGGCGGCCTTGTGCGGCTCTAACCCGGCTTCAAGTTTCTTTTGGACGGATTCGCGGATAGTTGTCTTTATTGTTCGCCCGTCTTCCGCCGGAACTTCGCGCGATGCGTCGGGCCCGATAATTTTTCCGGCGGCGTCAATCTGGATTACGCTTTGCCCGGGCGCACCCGCCAATTCCGTGTTATATTGCTTTTCAAGTCCGCTCATCCCGGTCATTAAAAACGGGCTGGTATCCAGCATGCGGGAATTAGGCTTTGTCAGTTCAAGTCCGCCGACATATCCGATGACGTGCGAAGCCAGGCTTTTTCCGGGATATCTTCTTGAAAATCCGGATTCTATATGCAGCCCCGACAAACCGATGGCGTGAAGCCGCGCCAGTTGTTGCCAGTTTGCGCTTTCCTTTATTATCACCGGTTGAAAGGGGCGCTGTTTTTTAATTTTTTTATCTATGCGATCCAAATCGTTTGGCTTTAATGACAATTCGTGACGGCATGCGTCGATAAGCGCGTCCAGATCTTCCGCTTCGGACGGTATTACGTAAATTCTGTAAACGTTTTCATCCCGGGCCAGCGCGCTGCCTTCCGCGGACAGTATTTTGCCGCGCTCTGGAAGATTGACGCGAATGCGGGTCGCATTGTTTTCGGACAGCTTCTTGTACTTGCCATGCTGGAACACCTGCATTTGCAGCATGCGCAGCACCAGCATGCTTGTCAGCACGGCCATGCCGGTTATAAACAGCGCGGCTCTGCGGTCAAAAGTTTGCGCGATTTGCTTGTCCAGCATTAAGCTTAGCTTGCGGTCAACTGCTGGCCGCAAACTCTCCCTATTTTCACCCACGCGACATATCCCGCGGTTGTTAATACGAACATCCATATCGCCTGCAATATTGCGGCGGCGGACCATGTTGAAAAAAACGCGTGAATTCCAAGGATTGCAAGGCATATTCCGATAAGGGACGAAAATGTCCAGAACCCCGCCGCTTGAAGTGTCGCCGCCCGCATCAGGGTCTGCATATAGTTCGCCGCGTATGCTATGCAGAACATTGATGTCCAGAAAAGCATCAGGTCAAAGTTATAGTCCAGCAAAAGACACCCCAGGATCGCCATGGGCAAAAAACCGGGCCGCTCTGAAATAAACGAATAATAAAAAATCGGAATTGCCGCCAAAATCCCGCAAGGGTTCCATACGGGAATAGAAAGCCGCCATAACAACAGTGTTATGGCAAAGGGAAAAATTACGATAAAGATGCGTTTTAATGAATGCATTTTAAGTGATTTGTGATTTGTGATTTGTGATTTGAACGGACAGATTACAAATCACAGGTCACAAATCACTGTTTATATCCTTCCTTGCCGTTGAATTCCAGCACCATGACGTCGTGCACGCTGCCGCTGGCCGCGCCAAGGCGAACGCGCGCAGAGCTGGTCCCGTCTTCCTCTACGATGCCGATAGGGATGTTGTTCGGCAGGTTTCCCTTTATTCCACTGGTGATCAAACGGATGCCGCGGGACGGCTTGAATTCCTGGTCGCTGAAAAATTCAAATATTGGATCGCCGTTGCCCATGCCTTTTAGGAATCCGAATACGTTGGATCCCGCGACGCGCGCGGATATGTTTGACTTAACGTCTTCCAATGTTCGGACGCGCGCCTGCAAGGGGTTCGCGTCGATTACAATTCCGACCAGATATCCGTCCGGGCTTAATACGGTCTGGCCCGTGCGTATTCCTGCGGTTTCCCCTTTGTCCAGAATAATGGTGTTGTGCCGAAAGGCGGCGTTTTCATGGATGACGCGCGCGACGATCGCATGCGCCGGGGCGTATTTCGCCATGTCCAGCAGGCGTTCCATGCGCTGGTTTTCCGCGAACATCACCGCGCATTCGTTCTGCAAGCTTAATGCCGCGTCCAGCTGCGCGCGCAGCCGTTTGTTTTCGTCCAGGGCCCGCGCATGATCGCGGGCATTTCCCGCAAGCCGTCCGATTGCGCGGACCGGCCAGGACACCCCGTCGCCTATGGTATGCGCGACGGGAACGATTATTCCGGAAAATGCGTTCATGATTTTGTAATCGGGCTTGTCAAGAAGCATATATAGAAAAAAAATAGGAAGAAGACAGGCGGCAATGCCCGCTTTTGCCATTTCCCTTGTTCGCGACGATATTTTAGAGCTTGCTGATTTGCCGGCCATTTTTGTCCCCGTTTTTGATAGGGATAGTTATATAACAATAATATTCGGTTTGCAATAAAATCTTGGATATCCCGCCGCAAATCGATTAATTTTTTCATCATGACATCTAAATTTCCTTGATTTCTTAAAATTTCATGCCATAATACGCCCTGCCTGAACCGGCCAAGGCAGCCGCAAGGGTAAAAGAGTGATTGGTAATTTGTGATTTGTGACCTGAATTTCGCGAACCACAAATCACAGGTCACAAATAACAAATCACAGCGACTGCAAAGGAGCAACTAATGCCAAAATTAAAAACCAACAGCAGTGTGAAAAAGCGTTTTTCAATGACTGCGACCGGCAAGATCAAGACCGGCTCTTCCGGACACAACCACTTTTTGCGCAAAAAGACCAAGCGGGCCAACGTCAAGGGCCGCAAGGTATCTTATATGAGCGAAACCCACACGGACCAGATTAAATTGATGGCGCCGTATGGATTAAAGAAATAATAGGAGCGCAAAATGGCACGTGTAAAACGGGGAACCACCGTCAAACAAAAACATAATAAAATACTTGGGCGGGCCAAGGGTTATCTGGGCCGTCATCATTCGACATATCGCGCGGCGCGGGAAAAAACAGAAAAAGCGGGACAGTACGCATACCGCGACAGACGCGTAAAGAAACGCGAATTCCGCAGCCTTTGGATTGTGCGCATCAATGCCGCCGTGCGCAGCGCGGGCTTGACATACAGCCAATTCATGAATGGCCTGAAAAAGGCGGGAATTGAACTGGATCGCAAAGTTCTGGCAGAAATGGCGTATGCGAACGACGCGAACTTTGAAAAACTGATCGAATCTGCAAAGCGATTTATCACAGCTGATAAAAAATAATTCGGTGGCGATATTTTGCGTAATGTGCAACAATAAAACCGCCGCATGGCGGTTTTTATTTTTTATAAAACGGACACGAAAAATGCTGGAACAAATCACAAAAATAAATTCATTGGAAGAATTGCAGGCGCTGTATTCCGGTACATTCGGAAAAAACGGCACCATGACCATACGCCTGAAAGATATGAAAAATCTGGACAATGACGCGCGCGTGGCGCTTAACAGTGACGCGGCCGCACTTCGTGATGCGTTCAAGGCGCGCGAGTTGGAACTGGAACACGCGGTGATAATGGCGGGGTTGGAATCAAAGCGGCTGGATGCGGCCGCATCGTTTGATACGCCAAAAGATTCCGATGACGGGCGCATTCACCCGCTGACCCAGTCTTTGATGGAAATTTCGACTATTTTGTCCGGTATGGGATACGGAATGCGTATCGGTCCTGAAATAGAGGACGATTGGCATAACTTTACCGCGCTGAATACAGCGCCGCACCATCCGGCCCGCGATATGCAGGACACGTTCTTTGTCCAGGGGGGAAACCTGCTTCGCAGCCATACGTCCGCTGTGCAGATCAGATCCATGGAAAAAGAAGGCGTTCCGATCAAGATATTCTGTCCCGGCACGGTTTACCGCCGCGAATTCGACGCGACGCACTTTCCGTCGTTCCATCAGATAGAGGGCCTGTGCATAGGAAAAAACGTAACCCTGTCAGACTTTATTTCCGAACTAAAAACGATACTGCAAAGGTTTTTTGAAACGGACGATGTTCCGCTGCGCATACGGCCGTCGTATTTCCCGTTTACAGAGCCGTCTGTTGAAATCGATGTGCAATGGGATCGGAAAACTGGTGCCATAGGGTGTGGCGCCGACTGGCTGGAACTGGTCCCGGGCGGCATGGTGCATCCGAATGTTCTGCGCAATGTCGGCGTCGATCCGAACGAATACCAAGGCTTTGCATTTGGATTCGGCTGGGACCGTTTGGCCATGCTTAAATATGGGTTTTCCGACGGGCGGAAACTTTCCGAAGGCGACGCAAGATGGCTGCGCGCGAATGGGTTTTAATCAATTATCACTATGAACGAGGTGGGCAAATATGAAATTCACATACGACTGGCTGAAAGACTATCTGGATACGGATGCGGCACCAATGGATATCGCCGCCGCCCTGACGCGCATAGGGTTAGAGGTTGATGATATAGTAACCGCGCCGGCGCCGATTGCCGCGCGAATTCTGGAATGCGAAGATATTCCGGGTACGCATCTGCACAAGCTATTGGTTGACGATGGCGCGGGCACGCCGCGCAATGTTGTCTGCGGCGCGCCGAATGTCCGCGTCGGATTGGTATCTGCGCTCGCCCTGCCCGGCTGTAAAATCGGCGGCATAGAAATCAAGGCCGGAAAAATCCGCGGGTTTGAATCAAACGGCATGATGTGCAGCGCGAAAGAACTGGGCATCAGCGATGATCATGACGGCATAATAGAATTGGATGAGAAATCCGAAACTGTCGGTCAGCCGATATTACAAATCACAAATCACAAATCGCAAATCACGACTTTTGAAGCAGGCATAACCCCAAACCGTCCGGATTATTTGGCTGTGTGCGGCATCTCCCATGATCTTGCGGCGGCGGGCATGGGAAAATTCATACACAAGTACGACAATTATGTCGGCGAATTCAAAGACAGTGCGCGTAACGCCCGCATTGAAAACTATGCCGCATGTCCCGTATATTATTTCTGCGAAATTAACGATATAAAAATCTCGCCGTCATCGCCCCGCATCGCGAACCGGTTGGCGGCGATCGGAATCAATCCCAAAAATGCGGCGATTGATGCGACAAATTATGTTTGTTATGACATTGGCCAGCCTATGCACTGCTTTGACGCCGATCAGGTGAACGGTGACATAATTATCAGGAATGCAAAACCTGGCGAAAAATTCACGGACCTATTTGGCGCGGAACATGAATTGGCCGCGACCGATCTTGTTATCGCAGATTCGGACGGGATCCTTGCGCTGGCTGGGATTGTCGGGGGGGGGCGCGGCATGACGACAGATGATACAAAAAATATCATTTTGGAATCGGCATATTTCGAACCCGTCGGAATTCGCAAGACAGCGAAGCGCCTGGGCCTTTCCACCGATTCGTCGTATCGTTATGAACGCGGAATTGATCCCACGATAACGTTCCATGGCATAATGCAGTCCGCAAAAATCATAACAGACGCATGCGGCGGTGACGTGGCCGTCCCTTTCCGCGACTGGGACAAGACAAATCCGAAACTAAGATTCATGGGCGAAAATCCCGAAAATTATTCAGATCGGATTGAATGGTTGAAAGTTCTGGACCCGCGGCGAATACCGTATACGCCCGCATTGTTCAAACATAAAACAGGAATTGATTTATCATCCGAAAAACAGAAAGAAATTCTGGAAAATCTGGGATTCGGTGTTGAGATTGACGGCGATGAATGGACCATCATTCCCACGCCCGCCCGCGTGGACGTTGAGATACCGGAAAACATAGTGTCGGACCTGATACGGATTTATGGGTATGACAAGATAGAGAGCAAAGAGCAATTAGTGGCGAGCAAAAATAATACCGATGTCATATATTCTATTAACGATGCTTTGAAAACGTATTTATGCACGCTGGGCCTTTATGAATCCATAACATACGGATTTGGCGATTCTGAGAAAGAGAAATTATTATCGGACCGGCCGAATATCGCTGTCTTGAATCCGATTGTTGCGAATCTCAATACTGTGCGGAACGGACTGGTCCAGAACATGCTTGACGTGATCGCGTTCAACGACCGGTTTCGGCGGACGAATCTGAATCTGTTTGAATTGGGCACCGTGTTTGACGGGGATATGCCCGGCCAGCAGCATGACCAGCTGATAATCGCGCGCACCGGCATAGCGGGTTCGAACATGGGCGCAAAGCATGGCCGCGCGATAGAGATTTACGACGTTCGCCGGGATCTGTTGGATCTGTTGGACGGCGGCGATGTTGAAAACGATCCCGCGCCGCAAAAATGGGCGAATCCATACCGTGCGGGCCGCATAGTTAAAAACGGCACGGTTGCTGCGCAGTTCGGCGAACTGCATCCATTGATCGCAAAGCATTTCGGTGTCAAGACGAACGTTGTGCTGGGGATTGTCGACGATATAAAGATTTTGCAGGAACATACGGCGTGTCACGCATCACGCATCACGCATCACGCATCACGTAATGATTTTCCCGAATTTCCGCTGATCACGCGCGATTTTGCGTTTATCGTGGACAACGGTATCAACCCATCGGATATTGTTTCCGCGATTCTGGGCGCGAATGAAATCGTCTATGAGACAAATGTATTTGATGTGTTCGATCTTGGCGACGGAAAAAAATCTGTGGCGTTCGAAATAGTATTGCAACCTGTCGCTAATATGACCGATGCGGATTTGCTGGATTTGCAAAATGAAATCATCAGGAACACGGAATGTAAGTTTAATGCGAAGATAAGGGATAAGTGACACCGAATCGCTGAACGCGCTGATTCTTGAAATTATGAAATCCGCGGATGAGTTTGCGAAAACGAAATAGTGTATTCAATAGATTGAATTATAAAATTTTTCGTGCCATTCGTGCATTATTTCCGCCGCGTGTGGCGCTTGGGATTTTATTTTCGTTCCAGCTTTTTGATGCGGTAGATCTTTATACATTACGGAATCGCGAAAGCCAATCCTTGCCGCGTCGCTGGAATTCGCCGCATAGTAAATCAATTCTATGTTCGCCCATCCTGCGGCGGCAAGACACATCGGACATGGCTTGCAGCTGGCGTATAACACGCATCCTGACAAATCAAAGCTTTCGATGTTTTTGCATGCGTCGCGGATTGCGACAATCTCGCCATGCGCGGTGGGATCATGGTCAATGATGACGCGATTGAATCCGCGCCCTATGACCTTGCCATTCTTGACAACGACCGCGCCGAAAGGGCCGCCAAATGGTGTTTTCTTTTTTATGGATTCGCCCGCCAGCTTTATCGCCATTTCCATAAAGCAAATATCTTGATCGGTTATCTTTGTCATAATTTTTTATCCTTTGCCTCGCACCAAATATTCACCGGGCAATCCGCGCACAATGGACGCAGCGCCTTGCAAATATATCGCCCGTGCAGAACCATCACATGATTTATTATGCCATGATACTTTTTGGGAATAATTTTTAAAAGCTTTTCTTCGACTTTTTCCGGCGTATTGTCCGCAGGCCCGACCCAGCCGTATCTGTGCGCATTGCGGAAAACGTGCGTATCCACGCCGACCATGGGCGAACCCCAAAGCACGTTCATTATAACGTTCGCAGTTTTTTGCCCGACCCCCGGCAGTTTCATCAATTTATCGCGGGCATGATAAATTTCCGGAAATTTATAATCCGAATTTTGTGCGCCTTTATCAAGCTCTCTCGCCAATCCGATAATATTTTTAGCCTTGTTATTGAAAAAGGAAATGACTTTGATATGTTTTTTTAAACCCTCTTCGCCAAGCGTCAGCATCTTTTCCGGCGTGTTCGCGACAGAAAATAACGCGGGCGTGACTTCGTTTACTTTCTTGTCCGTCGCCTGGGCGGATAGAATCACTGCCACCGCGAATGTGAATTCGTTTGTGAAATACAATTCCGACCGTATGGACATGTCCACGCTTTTCGGCACCATGCTGAAATAAATATCGGGCGTCAAAGAGATTTTTTTATTTGCCATCAATAAAACTCAAAACATCGGACAGTTTCATATTAAATCCTTTATGCTTTTGCTATTTTGATTCCGAATTTGTTGTCTTCGATTTCTGTTTCGAATTCTTTGGTGTCCGCATTTTCGCGCAGTTCTGTAACCAATGCGTTTTCCTTTATCATATCGGCGTGCGCGGATATTGCAAGGGCCAGTTCCGGATCGGCGGAATATTCCAAAACAATCCGGTCGGACACATCCAGTTCGCGCGTCCGCCGCATGTCTTGGATAAAGCGCAGCGCGTCGCGTGCAAGTCCTTCGCGGATCAGTTCCGGCGTCACATTCGTATCCAGCACAACGACCGCGGTATTGTCCGGCAGCGCCGCGCCGGTGACGCCGGATTTCATATTAAGACGCGTTTCGAATTCATCCGGCAGCAATCCCCATGCGTCCGGATTAAACCCGGGCTGTTTCGATGCGGCGATTATATCTTTCAATTTGCTGCCCAAGCGCGCGCCTATTTTCGGCGTTATCAGATACACGAACGAATCGGCGACAGATGATATGTCGCTATTTCCGCCCATTGATTTGATGTTCAGTTCTTCGCGAATAATATTTGCGAATTCAGGGTTTATAAACAATTGTTTTAAACTGTCGCCGTATATCCATATTTGTTCCAGCGGCAGACGATTGCGCAATCCGTATTTATCACGCAGCTGTTTCCCGACGGATATGATTTCCTGGATCTTTCGCATATCGGAAAGCAAATCCATACTGTTTTTATTTTCATTGTAATGCGGATAGGCCTGTAAGTGCACGCTTTCCAATCCCGTTATCGCGCGATATATATATTCGGTGACGAACGGCGCAAGCGGCGCAATCAAGCGGCAGAGGTCGATTAATACGGTCCACAGTGTATTGAACGCATTCTGGTCTTCGTTCCAAAAACGTTCGCGCGAACGGCGGATATACCAATTGTTAAGGATTTCCAAAAATTCAGAGATAGCGCGCACGGCTGTGTCCGGCTTATAGTCATCCAACGCGGCATTGCATGATTTGAACAGCTCGTTCAGCTCTGTCAGAATATATCTGTCCAGAACGTTTTCCGCAACAAACCATTTTTCTACTTTTTTTGCCGTGATGTTTCCTGCGTTCGCATACAGGGTAAAGAAATGATACGCGTTCCATAACGGCGTCAGCACGTTCTTGGTCGGTTCTATAAACACTGTGCCGGCTTTATCCAGCATGATCGGTTCGCACTTCATAAAGTTGCCGCCAAGTATGTAAAGGCGCACGGCATCCGCGCCGTATTTATCCAGCAAAATCATCGGATCTTCATAATTGCCCAGCGACTTTGACATCTTGCGTTTTTGATCGTCCAGAATCAGTCCGTTTACGGAAACGGTTTTGAATGCCGGCTTGTCAAACAAAGCGGTTGCCAGCACCATCAGCGAATAGAACCATCCGCGGGTTTGATCCGGCCCCTCTATAATATAATCCGCAGGAAATGTCGCGTTAAACCGTTCCGCGTTTTCAAAAGGATAGTGCAGTTGGGCGAAAGGCATCGAACCGCTTTCAACCCAGCAGTCCAGAACATCCGGAATGCGCGTCCATCCGTCGCGGGTAAGCGCATCCAATGTCGGCCGGTGCAGGTCTTTAATCTTGGTTTCAAAAAATTCTTCCATTTCCGCGACAGAGCCGAATACTTTGTATTCACCGTCACGTTCCCAGATGGGCAGCGGGGTTCCCCAGAACCGGTTGCGCGAAATCGCCCATGGCCGCGCGTTTTCAATCCAGCGCATAAACCGTTCTCCCGCGGATTTCCAATCGGTTTTTTTTGTGTTCTCTATCAGCCTTTCCTGAATCTTCGGCACGTCTATATACCAGGAATCCGCCGCGCGATAGATCAGCTTTTCATGCGTGCGATAACTGAACGGATACGAATGCTTGTGCTGGTCCTTTTTCACAAGATTGCCGGATTCTTTTAAATGCGCGATGATTTTCGGCGTGGCTTCGAAAATATTTTCGCCCGCCCAGTCCGTAACTTCATCGGTAAAGTTTCCATAATTATCCACATTCAGAATAACCGGAAAATGTTGGTCGATATTTTTCGCCGCCCAAAAGTCTTCCTGGCCAAATGCGGGCGCAATATGCACGATTCCAGTGCCGTCGCTGTCGCTGACATAATCGGCGGGGATTACGGTATAGAGTGATTTGTGATTTGTGACTTGTGATTTGATATAATAATCAAATAACGGTTTATATTGCAGTCCGACAAGTTCGGAACCCATGACTTCGCCGATTTTCTCGGTGGTCGCAAGTTGCTTTTCATATGCCGAAACGCGGGATTCTGCGATTATGTATTCTTTGCTGTCAGTATCACGCATCACGGCGTATTTCATTTTCGGATTAACCGCCAGCGCCGAATTCCCTGGCAACGTCCAAGGCGTTGTTGTCCATGCAAGAACACGCCGCCCATCGGCCAGTTCAAACCAGACAGTCACAGCGTCGTCAATCACGTCCATGTATTCTTGGGCGGCTTCGGAATTAGACAGCACGGTTCCAAGCTTCCAATCAAATGGATTAACGCTGAAATCTTTATATAGCAATCCCTTGTCATGCAATTGCTTGATCGCCCATATGACGGATTCCATATAGTTTTTATCCATGGTGGCGTAACCGAATTCGGGGCCGGTTTCGACCCAGCGGCCTTCGCGTTCATATACGTTTTTAAATACGTCGGTATATTTCAGAACGTCCGCGCGGCACATTTCACAGAACCCGCCAATGCCGGCACCCGCGACGATATCTTTGGCCAGTTTTTTCTGCGACTTTTCAACAGACTGTTCCGCCGGCAATCCATGGCAGTCCCAGCCCAGTTCGCGCAGAACATATCGCCCGCCCATGGTTTTAAAACGGAACACCATGTCCTTCATCGCGGACACGCCGACATGCCCCCAGTGCGGCGTGCCGTTGGCG
This sequence comes from Rickettsiales bacterium, assembly GCA_031265235.1. Classification (GTDB taxonomy): domain Bacteria; phylum Pseudomonadota; class Alphaproteobacteria; order Rs-D84; family Rs-D84; genus WRCC01. Next base: position 16,474 of record JAISCX010000005.1, on the reverse strand, counting down.
AACGGCGGCCCGTCAAAGAATGTGAACGGCGCGCCGTCCTTTGTCTTTTCCAACGATTTGTGAAAAATATCATTCGCGCGCCAAAAGCCAAGTATTTCTTGTTCCATCTGCGGGAAATTCGCGCGCGCGTCGGTCTTGGGATACATTTGTTTTTCCTTTAATAAAAAAACAGGCGCATTCCGCGCCCGGGCATTACGCCAAAGCGCATCGCCGTTTATTCTATAATGATTATGGTTTTTGTTGCCATGCCCGATATTCTAATACAAGTTTTTATGGATTTCCAGTTTTTTCTTGATAAAATCTGCGCAAAGAGCGAAAAAATGGAACAAAACAAGAACTGTAGGCGCGGGTGCCACGAACGATGCGCATACAGGGAGAATAGTTTTTACGAAAATATCGCGCTATCCTGCGAATTCGCCGAAGAGATTGGGCGGGTATGCGGCGAATGCGGCAATCATGATAATTGCGTCTTTGATATGAACGAAAAATGCGGATGCACGGAAAACCGCAAAGACTTGCTTGACGAGATAAAAAATAAAACAGACGAACAAATAATAGAATATCTGCGATATACTCCGCATGGCAAATGCACGTTTGAAAGAACGGACGTTATGGCGCTGGCCCGTGATCTGGCGGATGATCATATCTGGGGCTATGGCGGGCCGGGTTGGTATGATTGCGATTATGAAGTTGATGTAAAAAGTTTTATCCCGCAGGCTTTGGAAATCGCGGACAGAAAAGAAAAAGTCACGCCAGGCATGAAAATAGAATCTGCGGATGGAAATCTTTGCATAAATTGTCCCGAAGATATAATGAAGCGCTGTCGCGGCGCGATCCCAAGCCGCGGCTGGATAGGATTTCCGGATGTTTATTTTAAAGAGGCGATGATGCGCGGTATTGTCGGAAAGGTAAATGAATTATGAAGGAATATGACATTATCGTTATCGGGGCGGGGCACGCAGGTATAGAGGCCGCAGCCGCCGCGGCGCGGCGCGGCGCATCGGTTGCATTGTTTACAAAATCTGAAACAGACATAGGCGCGATGTCATGCAACCCAAGCATAGGCGGACCTGGGAAATCGCAATTAGTGGCGGAAATTGATGCGCTGGGTGGAATGATGCCACGGGCCGCGGATATGGCGGGAATTCATTTCCGCGTGCTGAACGCGACGCACGGACCGGCGACACAAGCGCTTCGCGCGCAGATTGACCGTGATCTTTATCGCGATGCAGTCAAAACCCTGCTCGGTCTGAATTCCCCTTCGCTGGCGAAGGGGTGCCGCGCTAGCGGCGGGGTAGTGATTAATGAATCAATGACCACTACCCCGTCAGCCGCTTTCGGCGTCTGCCACCCCTTCGCCAGCGAAGGGGATTTATACCGAGCAAATTTGACAACCATATATGAACCCGTTGAATCCCTGGACCTGCAAAATAAAATTGTGAATGGAAAATATCGCGCAAAGGCAGTCGTTGTCACTGCCGGAACTTTTCTTCGGGGACTTGTGCACCGCGGTCCGGAAAAAATAGAAAGCGGACGCTTGCAGGACGACGGAACATACCAGTCGCCGGACAAAAACATATCCGCGGTCCTTATGACGGCCGGGTTTGAATTGATTCGCCTTAAAACGGGCACGCCCGCCCGTCTTTATGCCGACAGCATAGATTTTTCAAAGTGCGAAATACAGCAAGGCGACGAAGATCATCCGTGGTTTTCGAATCAAGGGTCACAAATCACAAATCACGGGCGGCGAAGCTGCCACATAACGCATACCACCGAACAAACGCATGCGGTAATCCGCGGCAATATATCGGACGCGCCGATGTATAACGGCGAAATCACCGGCATCGGCCCACGGTATTGCCCAAGTCTGGAAGATAAAGTCATGCGCTTTCCGGAACATTTGTCGCATCATGTGTTCCTGGAACCCGAAGGCATCGACAGCGATATGATTTATCCAAACGGCCTTTCCACATCCATGTCATCAGCGGTCCAGGACAAATTCCTGCGGACCATCCCGGGACTTGAAAACGTGCGTATAGCGCGTTACGGATATGCCATAGAATATGATGCGATTGACGCGCGCACGCTGAAATCAACATTGGAATCCAAAGATATTCCAGGATTGTTTTTCGCCGGTCAAATAAACGGAACAAGCGGATACGAAGAAGCGGCAACCCAGGGATTGGTTGCGGGCGCGAACGCCGCCGCCTATGCGATGAACAAACAATCGTTAATATTGGATCGCACAAATTCAATGATCGGCGTGCTGATTGATGATATTACGATGCTGGGCGTTGACGAGCCTTACCGTATGTTCACATCACGCGCGGAATACAGATTGTCGCTGCGCGCGGACAACGCGATATTCCGCCTGGGGTCGATCGGGGTTGAATCGGGTCTTGTTACAGCGGAACAATTTGAAAAAAACAGCAATCAAAAATCAGCAATCAGAAATGAAAATGACAAATTTTATGCCGGATATATAGCGCGCCAGGCGCGCGAGATTGAAAGCTATCAGCGGGATAAGAATATCAAAATCCCAATGGATTTTGATTATGCGGCGATGTCGGGACTGACCAATGAATTGAAAGAAAAATTATCACGCGCGCGCCCGGAAAATATTGCCGCATTATCGCGGATTCCCGGGGTCACGCCATCGGGGACGATGGTGATATTGCGCGCAATGAAAAAAAATTCTTAAAATCGTCCCATTCCGCCGTTTACGTGCAATGTTTGGCCGTTTATGTATGATGCCTCGTCACTGGCCAAAAATACCGCGGCGTTCGCGATGTCGGCTGGCTCGCCGAAACGCCCCGCGGGGATTTGTTTCAGATATGTTTCTTTTAATTCGTCCGGCAAAACGTCCGTCATTGCGGTTTTGATAAATCCGGGCGCGATGCAGTTCGCGGTGATGCCGCGGGATGCGACTTCGGCGGCGATTGACTTTGTCATTGCGACAATCGCGCCCTTGGACGCCGCATAGTTCGCCTGGCCCGGACCGCCGATATATCCCACGATGCTGGAAATATTGATAATGCGGCCGAACTTGTTCTTCATCATGGGCATGACGCATGCGCGGCACAGCTGGAACGTTGCGCGCAGGTTTACGTTCATGACTTCGTCGAACTGGGCGTCGGTCATGCGCATCAAAAGTGTATCGCGCGTCAGGCCCGCATTGTTTACCAGAATATCTATCCGCCCGGCTTTCTCAATTGTTTCTTTGATCAGTCGGTCTGCTTCGCCCGCCTGCCCCAAATCGGCCGCTATTACAATCCCGCCGGTTTCATTTTTTAATTTTTCCAATTTGTCTGCATTGCGGCCGGTAAGAACAACCGTGGCGCCCATGCGCGCGAATTCGCGGGCGATCGCCTCGCCTATGCCGCCGGTTGCGCCGGTTATCAATGCAACCCTGTCTTTTAATAAGAACATTATTTTTCCTTTTGGTTAATACAATTATATCCGCCGCCAAAATACAATTTGTCAATCTGTCTGGTATTTCTTCGGAAATTTTGCCGCGCCATATGCCTGCCTTCTTCGTTCTTCATATTCGGGGTGTGGATTTTTTGTATGGCTTTTACTTTTGTAAACTGGGCATCGGTCAGTATCAGTATGTCCTGCGGTTGCAGTTTCGTTTTCTTTACTTCCTGGATCGCGCGCTTTAAGATTTTTTCTCTTTTATATTCGTGTATATGTTTGGCATTCTTTGACATTTTATATCTCCAGCTTTTTTGCGTCAAGTGTCGGCGCTATGCGCGGTGTAAGACCCGTCAAAATGGTCCCCGGCCCTATTTCTATGGTTTCCGCAATGCCCAGAGACGGCAGCGTCAGAATAGTCTCGCGCCAGCGGACGCCGTGCGTGATCTGATAAACAAGCGCGTCCTTTATTTCGTTGACGTCGGACATCGCCGCGCAGGTTTTATTGGAAATCAACGGGACTGTGGGCGCGCGCATTTCAATCCGGTCCAGCGCGTCCCGTATTTTGTCCGCCGCCGCCGCTTGCAGCCGGCAATGCACCGGCGCGGATAGCGGCAGCGGCATCGCGCGCTTTGCGCCGCGTTCTTTTGCAAGCCCCATTGCTTTTTCAACCGGCTCTCTTAATCCGGAAATTACAACCTGTCCGGGGGCGTTGTCGTTCGCGACGTCGCAGTCTGCGGCCATGCAGATTTCGCGGACTGTGTCGATATCCAATCCCAGGATCACGGAAACCATGCCGCGTCCCACCGGCACGGCGTCTTGCATTGCGTCGCCCCGCGTCCGCAGCAGCCGCGCCGTGTCGGCAAGCGACAATGCCCCCGCCGCGCACAAAGCGGTATATTCGCCCAAAGAATGCCCGGCGACGAAAGGCGGGCGGTAATCGGCGAACGGTTGGCGGTTTGTTTCCCAAACGCGAAGCATGGCGATGCTGACGGCCATGATCGCCGGCTGGACATTCGCGGTCAGCGTCAGTTCTTCCATCGGGCCGTTGAAAATGACGGTTGATAATTTTTGGTGCAAAGCGTCGTCGACTTCTTCAAAAACTGCGCGCGCGGCCGGAAATTTATCATAAAGATCTTTTCCCATGCCGACGGTCTGACTGCCTTGGCCTGGAAAGATGAAAATAGAACTCATCAAAAAACTCCTTGTCGGTTTTCATTATATCCCGGCGCCGGGCAATTATCAAGCGTCTCATTTTTTGCTTTTACGGATTTGGTTACATTTAATCCCAAATTATGCTATAATGTTATGCAATTGGAGACTTACATATGAAAAAATTTATGCTTTATGCCCTGTGCTCGGCGCTTTTTCTTGGATGTTCCGGAATGATAGAGCCAGAGGTGGGATCCAACGATCTGGTTCTGTTAAAGGCAGAGCCGATAGGATGCCAATTCCTGTATAAACTGGAATCGGAAGTGTCCGTTTATGATTCCAAGGACGCGGAACAGTATTTGCGGAACCGCATAGCGGATCAGGTTCGCCGCGGAAACGCGTATTGGATAGTGTCGGAAAGGACGCGTCCCAACGACTGGGTCGTATTCGGTCCGGAACGCGCGTTCATATATACCGCGAATGTATACAGCTGTCCGGATACGCGCAACATCCGGACGCGCGCCGATTCAAGCGCCGCCGTCGAATTCTATTCGGGGGGCGATTCCCAATACGGGGTATATGGCGGGACAATGTAAAAAACGCGGTCATATCCGCGTTTTTTATTTCTTTGCCGGGGCAAAGATTATGTATTTTGTTCTGTCGTCCGGCTTTGACTGGCCGTCAATGGTGCCGTTTTCACCGACAAGGCCGGCGATTTTTTGCAGCAGTGCCGGCACGAAATCACGGCCGCGCGCCAGAACTTTCTTGTCGCCCCGCCTCATTGTTATAGATACCTTGACCTTGTCGCCGTCGACCAGAAATTCCAAAACTTTTTTCATTTTGATGCCCAGGTCGTTGTCTTCTATGAACGGCTTGATATACATTTCTTTCAGTTCGTTCTGCTTTTGGTTTTTGCGCGCCTCGGCCGCTTTTTTCTTTTGCTCGTACTTGAATTTGCCGTAATCCATTATCTTTACGATTGGCGGGATATTGGTCGCGTTGATTTCAACCAGATCCATTTCCGCATCTGATGCCATCTGCAACGCGCCGGCCGTCGGCATGACGCCGAGATTGGCGCCAGAAGCGTCGATTACCTGAACGCTTTTTGCAAAGATTCTGTTATTGATCCGGGGACCGAAATCTCTGCGGTTGTTTTGATTGTTGGTATTGGGTTTAATTGGCGCCTCCTTAGGCTTATGGTTTGTGGTTTAGGTTTTCTGATTTTTCAAAACCTTGTATCCTTGACTAAATTCTAAACATTTGTTTGATTTTTGCAAGAAAATTAAACAAATTGAAATCTTAGGCCATAAACTCTCTCACTTTTTGCAGCGCGTCCCAGACATCGCGCTTTGCGTCCGGTTTTAATATAAGATAGTTGGGATGCCATATGGGAATACAAGGCAGAAGGAATGTGGAAGCAGGAAGAATAATTTCTTTCCCATGATCGGCCGGCAGTTTTGCGCCCCCTATTTCCAGCGCCGCCAGCGCGCCAAGGGTCAAGATTATATCATTCCCTTTTTCCTCTTCCATATTTCCTTTGCAGGCGATATTGATCGCCTGCATGACGAACGGTCGTGCCAGGTCCAGTTCTTCCCGGGACGGCGTCCTGTTTCCGGGGGTGCGCCAGAATACAAGCGGCACTATTGAAACCGATGTGCGGGGCAATCCGATAGAGCCCAGCATTTTATCAAGCAATTCTCCGGCGGCGCCTGTCATTATGCTGCCGTTCGCGTCATCATCTGCGGATGGAACGTCTGTGATTATTATCAGGTTTCCTTTCCCTTCCCCCCTTTTTCTTATCTGTGGCATCACGGCATTTGCAAAACCGGACAAGGGATGGTTGAATTCTTTGACAGCTGCGCACAGGGTGTCCACATCCCCGGCCGCCTGCGCCGCCGCGTTTGCCGCGCAGGCCAATTCATTCCGGGGTGCGACTGGAATTGGCGGCACGACGGAAAGCGGGGGTTTGTCGTCGGGTTCGACTTTTTTGTCGTTAACTTTGATCTTTGTTTTCGATTCCCCGTTCTTTTCTTGAATCGGCAAAACCGATCCGGGAAAAAGTTCCCATCGGACCCCCCCTAGCACCAAATCCTGCAAAGACATCTTATTTCCCCTTGCTTTCGCGTTAATTTTGATATAAAATAACAAGCGAGTAACAAAAATACAAGGGAGTATTTTCATGAAAGTTAAAAATTATGTTTTGATGCTGACGGCATGCGGAGCATTGGCGGCATGCGGCGGATCCAGCTCTATCAGAGAACCCTCGGACTTGAACGACCAGCGCGTTTTCTTTGCGTTTGATTCTGCAAATATTTCCGAAGAGGCACGCAACAACCTGTTGGGCCAGTCGCTGTATCTGAAGAACCATGCGGACACAAAGATTCAGATTGCCGGCAACTGCGACGAACGCGGAACAGCGGAATACAATCTGGCGCTGGGCCATCGCCGCGCGAATGCCGCAAAGTCTGTAATAGTGAAAGACGGCATTAACGCAAAGCGCGTATCCATCATTTCTTATGGCAAGGAAAACCCGTGGAAATTGGGCGCGGGCGAATCAGTCTGGAAATGGAATCGCAATGCGACCACAACCGTTAAATAAAAGATCGCCCGAAAGGGCGATTTTTTAGTGACAGTGGAACGAATACTTTTTTATTGCACCTTTCAAAATCTCTGTTATAATCCCACTCCGTTGGACGCGTAGCTCAGTTGGTTAGAGTATCTCCTTGACATGGAGGGGGTCGGAAGTTCGAGTCTTCTCGCGTCCACCACCAAATTTTGTTATCGCGCGCAAGGCGCGCAAGATTAAAAAATTTGAGTGCCGCACAAAGCCTTGGCATAGTGTGGCCGGTAGATAAATGCAAAATTATTCATACATCTTTTTCCCCTGTTTCATGCGCCGCGCGCGCTGACTTGAATTTTATTATTTTTCCGTATATAGTATGACGCATAATAATAATGCGTCGGATTCTGACCCATAATTTAAGAGAATAAAAATGACCAAAAAATACCTTATAACGGCAGCTTTGCCGTTCGTAAACAACGATCTGCATTTGGGACATTTATGCGGGGTATATCTGCCCGCCGATGTATATGCGCGTTTCTGCCGCGCATATGGCCATGACGTGCTGTTTATTTGCGGGGCCGACGAACACGGGGCCGCGCTTGAAATCGCGGCGCGCAAAGAAAACATGACATTTGAGGCCTATTCCGAAAAATACCGCGCGATTCAAGAAACAGGGTTCCGGAATTTCAATATGTCGTTTGACCTTTATGGTCAAACACATACGCCAGAGCATGAAAAACTTATCCAGTCCCTTTTCACACGTTTGGACGAACAGGGGCTTATAGAAGAAAAAACAAGCATTCAACCATATTCCGTAACCGACAAAATGTTCCTGGCAGACAGATTTATTGAAGGAACATGCCCGCATTGCGGGTATGCGCGCGCGCGCGGTGATCAATGCGATGACGGATGCGGCGCGTTGTTAGAGCCGCAAGAGCTTATCAATCCGCGCAGCGTTATATCCGGCGCGACGGATATAGAAATGCGCGAAACCAAACATCTCTACCTCCGGCTGTCCAAGATGCAGGACAAAGTTCAAGAATGGGTGAACTCTCGCACGGACTGGTCCAAAACGGCGGTTTCCATCGCAAACAAATGGCTGAAAGAGGGATTGCAGGACCGGGCCATCACGCGCGATCTTAAATGGGGGATTCCGGTAAACAAACCGGGCTATGACGAAAAAGTCTTTTATGTTTGGTTCGATAATGTTTGGGGGTATGTTTCTATATCACAGGTTGCAACCAAAAAATGGGCGGATTGGTGGAAAGCTGGCGACAATTGCTATTACGCGCAATTCATGGGCAAAGACAATATAGTGTTCCATTCAATCATGTTCCCGTCGATGGAGCTGGCCGTGAATGATAATTGGAAAATGGTGGATCTGTTAAAAGGGAACAATTTTCTGAATTTCGAGGGGGCCAAGATTTCCAAATCAACGGGGAACGGAATATTTATGAATCAAGCCACACAGGATGCGCCCGCGGACGCGTGGCGTTACGCCCTGCTCTCGTCCGCGCCGGAAACGGACGACACCGATTTCACAGTCCAACGGTTCGCGGACATTGTCAACAAGGACCTGAACGGCATGCTGGGCAATTTTGTCAGCCGCGTTTGCAAACTGGCGGAAAAGAATTTCGGTGCCATGGTGCCGCCGAAATACGAAATGCTAGATACAAAGCACTATTCGGATCTCGATGTTACATTAAATTCCCATCTTGCCGACCTTACCGATGCGCTGGAACGTTGCGAATTCAGAAAAGCGGTTGCTGCGCTCCGCGAAATATGGGCCGCCGGAAATGAATTCATGACGCGCACAGAACCATGGGCATTGATCAAAAACGGCGATATGGATGCGGCGGCGGTTCTTAACGAATGTTTCCAGCTGATTGATTTTTATGCGCGGGTGTCTGCACCTTTCATTCCGGGGGCCGCAGAAAAAATTCAGTCGATTTTTGGAAACATTCATGACTTGTCATGGCCGGCGCAATATGAACGGCGCATTTCGGACAAAGAATCATTTACTGTGCCTGAAAATATATTCAACCGCATAGATGATGCCAAAATCATGGAAATGACAGAGAAATATACAAAAAAATCGCCAAAGATTGTTATTGCAAAGATTTTAACTGTCGAACCGCATCCGGAATCCGACCGTTTGAATGTGTTAAGCGTGGATGCCGGCGATGGCAAGCCGTTGCAGATCGTATGCGGCTGTCCCAATGTGCGCCCCGGGCTTGTCGGCGTATTGGCCAAGATTGGCGCCCAACTCCCCGGATCTGACGCGCCCATTGCCGCGCGCAAAATGCGCGGCGTTGTGTCTTATGGCATGATGTGCGGTCCGGACGAAATAGGGTTAAGCGACAAATATGACGAACATCTTGCCGAAATGCCCGAAGATTCGGTCATTGGCGCGGAATTCAAGTTGAAATGAACACAAATGAAATAAAGCTTGTTTTGATGTCGTGTTGTGCGCCCTGCTCTGCGGGCGCACTTTTGCAATTAAAGGAATCGCCCGAAATAGCTGATTTTATCGTCCTGTTTTATAATCCGAACATTTTCCCTGAATCGGAATATCACAAGCGTCTGGCTGAACAAATCCGGCTGTGCAATGAATTGGGTGTGAAATATGCCGTGCACGGCGCGGACGATTATAAAAGAGAGCATGCAAAATGGCGCGAATGCGTCCGCGGCATGGAAGACCAGCCTGAACGCGGGAAAAGATGCGCCGCGTGCTTTGAAATGCGGTTTGCGTTTGGCGTGCGCTGGGCCCGTGACAACGGATATAACGCGATAACATCGGTTTTCGGGGTGTCAAAATGGAAAGACCAGTTCCAGGTTGACACTGCTGCAAGAAATGCGGCAAAAAATGACGAACAAATAGCAATCGATTATATTCCAATTCAATGGGATGATGATTTACGGCAAAAAACAGTCAATAAATCGGACTTTTATCGCCAGAAATACTGCGGATGCGAATTTTCTTTCAAAGAGCCGACGAAAAAATTGTCGGACAAATGATAATTGCGGTACCGCGATAACCATGTTCAATGTAAAAGATTGTCGTGACGAATGATGGTTTTTATGTGCGAATTATTATCGCGCGATTCAAAAAATATTTTTCAACAAATAAAGATTCATAAAAATTTTTGCGGATAAATTTGGAATCATAATCATTATTATTTTTGATATAAAAATTGAAAAATAAAAGTGCGCTTCTTTATTTTATAAAAGATATTTTTATAAAATAGCGGCATAAAAATAGTGTGTTTTTACGTTTTTTTCCCGACTGTAAATGCGGCAATGCATTCTGGTATAATAATCCGATAAATTGGATCAAATGGCGGGATATCAAGGTCTGCAAGACAGACACAAATCCAGGATTTATGGATTTTTAGAATTTCTATCTATCTTTTTTCGTTTTTTTGAATTTTGTTTTTTCATAATTCGCAAAAACGAATGTGCCTTGGAAGAAATAGTTCGTAAAATTTATCTGGATTTGCGAATTTTTTTCTTTAAAACCGATTCTGATGTTTGTCCGTCGTCGGATAATTCCAATCCGCGCGTATATGCGTCGTGTGCTTTTTGGACGTCGCCCGATTCGATATACATATCGCCGAGGTGTTCGAACAATTGCGAATTTGTTTGCGCGACTTTTGAAATTTTTTGCAAAATTAAAATCGCGGAATCCAGTCCCTCTTTTTTCCATACGATCATCGCCAGTGTATCCCACGCACTTATGTCGGACGGGTATTTTTTCAGCAATATCATTGCGATTTGATATGCTTCGTCCAGATTTTGTCCGGATTCCGCCCAAATCTGGGCCTGTTCGGTCAAAACCCCCGTATCGCGCGGCGAAAGGTCGAAAGCCAGCGTAATATCCGCATCCGCGGCGTGCAAATCGCCGGACTGCCGATATACCCGCGCGCGCAAGGTCAATAGAAAGGCGCGGCCCATATCTGTCAGGTTCGGTGTTTTTAAAGCGCGATTCACAACCTTTAAAGCGTCATTTTTCCGGCCTTTTTGAAGGTTTTTATCAACAAGTTTCAATATTGCCGGCATAAACAAAGGGTTTTTATCAATCGCGGCTGTCAAAAGGCGGCGCATTTTGTTAAAATTACCGGCCTTTTCGGCATCTTTTAGTAAAATAAAGGGCTGATACATACTATCTGTGCCAATTTTATTAAAAAACTCATTCGCCTTGTCATAGTTGCCAGAATTATAGAAAAACGCGCCCATATAATAGTTCAGCGGGTCGGAATTTCGAACAAGTCCCTCGTCCGCCACCTCTGCCATGCGCAGCAACAGCAATGAAATGCTGCTGGACGCCAAAACAGGGCTGTGCGATACCGATTGAATCAATGCGAACCGAAGATTTGCGGGAACCTTGGATAAATCGCCGAAATTGCCGTATTCTTTGTAATTCAAAGCGTAAAGACCACCGGGTCTTTCTGTGAAAAGGATTCTTAATTCATCCGCGTCGGAATCAAATCCGCCCGACTGGTAAAATGCCATAAGATACAAATAGTCATTCAGGTTCAAAAAGTCCGCGGGAATTTGCAAAAATTGCTGTCTTGCCCGTTCTGTCTTGCCCGTTACCGCGTATACTTGTCCGTGTATAAAAGAACGCCAAGAGTCGTTTCCAGGGATTGAATCTATGAACCGTAGTGCTTCTGCGGATTTCCCGGCTGCAACAGCGGCCCAGATGCGAATAGGCGCCAGGATTTGCGAATTGTTATTTCTGAACCGTTTATAAACACTGTCCCAATCGCCGTTTTTAATCAAATACGCGGCATATGCGATTTGCGCGGATACAGATGTATCTTTTTCTAAAAAGCCGGCCGAATCGTCAATTTTTCCAGCCACAAACAAAGAAAGGGCGCGATTGGTTTGAACAGATTTTATCTGTGTATTAGAAAGCAGTCCGGAATATTTTTCAACCATATCGAAATCGTCTGCATACATGGCATGGTGCATAGCCAAAAAATTCCCGAAATCCGTGCCTTTGAACGTTCGATTGATGTCATCGTCCGGGACTTGAAAATTCGTTGTCCAAAGCCCTGACCCAATTGCGGCGGCAAATCCGCATGCCGCAATCGCTGTGACGAGAATGCGATTTGATGGCAAAACATTACCCGGATTTACAGAATTACCGGTGTTTTTGTTATTTTTTATATTTTTTGTGGCTTTCTTCATAATATGATATACTATTTGAAAACATTGGAAATGTCCAGATGAATATTCAGGAAAAATTTAAAAAGTACGAGGAATTGTTGCGCATTTGGAATGCGCGAATAAATCTTGTGGCTGCAAGCACTTTGGAGAATATAGATTTGCGCCATATAAAGGATTCCGCGCAATTGGCGGCATATTTGCCGGTCGGCGCAAGGATAATCGATCTGGGGGCGGGCGCCGGATTTCCGGGTGCCGTGCTGGCGATTCTTGGATTTGATGTAATATGCGTGGAATCGATCGCAAAGAAATGCGCGTTTTTGAATGAATTAAAGAAAGAACTGAATCTGCCGAATTTGGAAATTATTAACGACAGAATTGAAAATGTTATCGGACGCCTTACTCCGCACGCTTTACGCTTTACGATATTTACTGCACGCGCATTTGCGCCGCTGATAAAGATATTTGACTTGACGGCGGGGGCAGGGCGCCCGTATTTATTGCTAAAAGGCGAAAACGTCGGGTCGGAAATTAATGCCGCCCAGGAAAAATATAAATTCGATTATAAATTAATCCCATCTGAAACAGGCCCCGGATGTATTATTAAAATTCCCGGTGTTTTCGTTAAAAAGGCCGGGAATCGGTGACAGGTAATCAGGTTTTAATTTCATATGAAATAATAAATATCTAATTGTTTATATTACTAATTGATAGCTGTGGATTGCTGATTGCTAATTTCCTCTTGACCGAATCGGTCCGCTTAAGTATCTTTGCCTTAGCGGAAGGATTGTATGACCAGAATCATTGCATTTGCAAATCAAAAGGGCGGGGTTGGAAAGACCACGACGGCCATTAATATCGGCGCTTCTTTGGCCGCCGTCAAGCGCCGTGTTTTGCTGATAGACCTTGATCCCCAAGGGAATGCAGGCACGGGGCTGGGCTTTGTTCGCAGCGCGCATCCGCAAAGCGTTTATAATGTGATTATGGGGCGCGCGCCGGCGCATGAAAATATTTTATCAACCGCGGTCGCGGGAATGCATATAATGCCGTCCAGCGCGCATCTGTCCGGCGCCGAAGTAGAATTGCTGGATATGGAAAATCGCGAATATCGTCTGCGGGACGCGATCGCGCCCATTGCCGGCCATTATGATTATATTCTGCTGGATTGTCCGCCGGCGCTGGGATTTTTGACATTGAACGCCCTGACATCGGCGGATTCGGTGATTGTGCCTTTGCAGTGCGAATTTTTTGCATTGGAAGGGTTGCAGCATCTTATGGGATCCGTGTCTGAAATTCAGAAAAAATGGAATCAGAATTTGGAATTGCTCGGGGTGCTGCTTACGATGTATGACCGGCGGAATAATTTGTCGCGCGCCATAGAAGACGATGTTCGCACGGCCTTTGGGGACAAGGTGTTTAAAACAATGGTGCCGCGGAATGTCCGGGTATCGGAAGCGCCCAGCCATGGCCAGCCGGCGTTGTTTTATGATTTTAATTCGCCAGGCGCCCAGGCATATCTGCGTCTTGCGACGGAAATAGTCGACGCTGCCGAAGACGGCGAAGTGAAAAGTAATAAGTGATACGGCGTCCGGATAAAATACGGGTTTTGTCGTAAACCAGCACCATTTTATTACGTGTCACTAAAAACGACGGAAAGGAGTTTTTATGTCAAAATTTGGACTTGGGCGGGGTCTTGCCGACTTGAAGGCAGAAATGGGGCAGATGTCTGAAATATCGGTATTATCCGGTGGAGAGCGCATTGTTGTGCGGCATTTGCCGATTGAATCCATTGCGCCGAATCCCGATCAGCCGCGCAAAATATTCACCCCGGACGAATTGGGCGATCTGGCCGCATCTATCAAGGAAAAGGGCGTGTTGCAGCCGATTTTGGTGCGCGTTTCTGCGGGCGGCGACCGCCAGTATGAGATCGTTGCCGGCGAACGCCGCTGGCGCGCGGCAAAAATGGCCGGCCTTTCCGATATTCCGGCACTTGTAAAGACGCTGTCCGATGAAAATTCGATGGAAATAGCGCTGATTGAAAATGTTCAGCGGGAAAACCTGAACGCAATAGAAGAAGCCGCGGCATATAGAAACCTTATGGAAAAATGCGGCTATGAATTTGGGGATGTTGTTCGGCTGATTGGCAAGTCAGAGGGATATATAAGGAATATCATGCGGCTGGAAGCGCTGCCTGATTCTGTTAAAAAAATGGTCAAAGATGGGGCGCTGACCGCATCCCATGCCCGGGCGCTGACCGTGGCTGAAAATCCGGCCGAATTGGCGGAAAGGATTATTTCTGGAAAAATGTCGGTACAGGACACTGAAAAGCTGGTAAAATCTGCGCCAAGATCATCAAAAAGCCGGTGTTTTCGCCCAGATTTAATGCCCAAGGATCAGATCGCGCGTTTGGAACAACAGATTGAAAAGGCGTTGGGTGCGCCAACACAGCTGCGTATGCGCAAAGCCGGGGCAGGGGATGTAATAGTAAGATTCGGTAATAAGCTTCAGATGGAAGAGGTGATAAAAAAGTTGACGGGAAATTAGAAGTTGGTTAGATATTAGATACTAGATATTAATCTGCGACTGGCAGAATATTGGTTAGAATCTAGAAATTATAGTCAGGCAAACTGTGAACTTATATCTATTATCTGGTATCTAATATCTATTCCATTATTTCACATGAATGTATTATAAAAAGGTCTGAAATGAAAGTTGGAATTATCGGGGCAGGGGCATGGGGAACTGCGCTTGCAATTTTGTCTGCAAAGTCCGGGAACGATGTGGTTTTATGGTCTTTTGATCCATCTGAGGCAAAAAATATTCAAAAAAGCCGGGAAAATTCGTATCTGCCGGGCGTCCGTATTTCCGAAAAAGTTTTTATAACAAGCAATATGGCGGATTTGCATGGGGTGGATGTATGGCTGATGGTTACGCCCGCACGGTATTTTTCTGAAACCGTTCAAAAAGGCCGGGAATTTTGGCCAGGATGTCCAATAATCATATGCACAAAAGGCATGGACGAGAACGGCAGATTCATGAGCGATATTGTAAAGGAAGGATTTTCCGAATGCGGGTCCGGGCTTATGGGTGTGCTGGCCGGGCCGCAATTCGCGGGAGAAGTTGCGCGCGGAGAACCCGCAGGCAGCACGATCGCCGGCGGCGCAAAAGTCATTGCGGCGGCGCGGACAGCCTTGGGGGGCCTGACATTGGAAGCGACCGATGACATGATTGGCGCAGAGATTTGCGGCGCTGGAAAAAACGCGGTTGCGATATTGATGGGATATATGGATGAAACGGGGGCGGGCGAAAACGAACGCGCGCTAAGATTGACTGAATGTTGGGGTGAAATAACGCGATTCGGCCGGTTTTTTGGCGCAAAGTGCGATACTTTCCTTGGCCTGTGCGGTCTGGGCGATCTGTTTCTGACGGCGACAAGCAAAACCAGCCGGAATTATTCGGCAGGCGTGGCGCTGGCCAAAGGGGAAAGTCCGGCCGGCACGACCGAAGGGGTGTCCGCCATTCACGGAATTACCAAGCTGGCGCAAAAACATGGGCTCTGCATGCCGAATTTAGAGTTTTTAAAATCGCTTGTTTGATCGGGTTTCTTGAACCCTGGTTTTATGAAGCAAAAGGCAAAACTATGCGGTTGTTTTTTTCTGCGATAGTTTTTTAAGGGCTTTTCGGACAGATTCCAATCCATCCGGCAGTTTTGCATCCAGAATACTGGAACGCGCTATGAAAACATAGTCCAGTTCTGGCGACATTCTTGATTCATTCCCGCGAATCCATACGCGGATCAGCCGCTTTGCCCGATTTCTGTCAACAGCGTGCCGGAAAGTGCGTTTTGTCGCGGTGATACCAAATCTGGCGTCATTCGGAAACCGGCTGGGGCGTGCTTTCGCTATGAAAAGATCGCAAATGAATTTTGGCGTATCTTCGCCCGACATAAAATCCTTATGTTTTTTTATGGTGTTTCTCATTTGCAAGACCATTGTGGAAATGACGATAAAGCTTGTCTAATAGTTTGCCTGAATCCCGCGCCTTGATTGGGGTTTCTGGTTCAAGATAAGTTTAGAGCGGTGATTTTCTAAACTCTGTTAATAATAACACATAAATATTTTCGTGTCTATTGTTAAATCTCCATTCCGTTTCTTTCAGGTGCAGATAGAATTTGCC
>JAISCX010000025.1 GCA_031265235.1 Rickettsiales bacterium | reverse complement strand
CCCACCAGCAGATTCTTGTTCTTTCGGACATAGTCGATTATGTCAAGATCCATCTGATCGCCCGCGATGCGCACCGCGTTCGAATACACAATGCCGCCAAGCGACATGACCGCGATTTCCGTGGTCCCACCCCCGATATCAAGCACCATGGACCCCAATGGCTTGTTGATCGGCAAACCGGCGCCAACGGCCGCCGCCGTGGATTCTTCGACAATATAAACCTTGCGCGCGCCGGCGGCGTCCGCCGCTTCTTGAATAGCGCGGCGTTCCACCTGGGTCGCGCAGCTTGGCACGCAGATGATGATAAGCGGCGCGGCCAGCATGGTGCGCGAATGCACTTTGTGGATGAAATATTTTATCATTTCTTCGGCAACTTCAAAGTCCGCGATGACGCCGTCGCGAAGCGGTCTGACCGCCGAAATGGTGCCCGGTGTGCGGCCCAGCATCTGCTTGGCCTCTGTCCCGACCGCCAGAACCTCTTTCCGGCTCAGCAGCCTGTTTTCTGCAACGGCCACGACGGACGGTTCGTTCAGCACGACGCCGCGGCCCTTGACATAAATCAACGTATTCGCGGTCCCAAGATCAATCGCCATATCTGCGGAAAAGAATTTAAGAAGCCAGTTGTACATTTAGTTCGCTCCCTGTGGTCGCTCACCATAATCAGGTGACATGTGTATAGGATTTTACTTTTCCAACTATAAAACCTAAATCTCAAAAAAGCAAGATATAAGTGCTTGCGGCGGAGAGCGCTGTTTTTCCGCGCCATCGCCGTCACTATATCGCCCGGACCACGCGGCAGAACGTGACGCCGTATATCGCCTTGGCGCCGGCCTGTTTCAGAACTTTATACAACTCGGAAAATGTCGCGCCCGTCGTCATGACATCGTCCGCAAGAAGAATGACGCGTCCGCGCACATTTTCAGGACGGACCACCCGAAATACGCTCCTGATATTTTCCTTGCGCTGCTTATACGATTTATGCCCCATGTCCGGACGATATTTCCGCCGGACGGAATCATAGTCCACGGGAACGTTGAAATGCCGTGCAATCGGACGCGCCAGCAACGCCGCCTGGTTGTATCCGCGTTTGAACAGCCGCCGCCGCGCCAACGGCACAGGCATTACCATATCTATGGGAAAAAGGGACGACAGATCAGGGATTTTTCTATTTCCCCTTTGTCCCAATTCCCGAAGGGAATTTATCATCGCGCGCGCCATCATATCCCGATATTTCAATTGGTGCGCATGCTTGAAAGGCAGCATTACAGACTTTGATACGTCGTCATACGCGCATGAAGACCGCATCCAGTCCAGTTCGTTCTCGCCGCTGGCGCAAACAGGGCACATAGGATTCGAACCCAAATCAATATCCGCGGGAAACGGATATCCGCAAACAGAGCATAATGGACGACCTATCCAATTAAACTTTGCCCAGCATCCCGGGCACAGCTGTCCGTTTTCTAAAACGCGCGCGCCGCACAATGGGCAGGAAGGCGGAAACAAGAAATCAAGAATAGTGGAAAATATCTTCATTTAAACGACTGATGATGCATGTCATGAAAGCACGCCAACCCGGGGAAAAGCCGCGGCTTTGCGCGGTTACCAGCTTAAACTTTTCTGGCTTTTCGCGGACACGGTATCGCCGAACATGTCGCGCTGTTTTTCAGAAAGCGTTTGGAACATATCCAACGAGATTATGCGCAAAACAAATGAATCTTCGGCCCGCTGGCTTAGCACCGGTATTACCCTTTGGCCGGTGACGCCGGAATCTTGCAGAACCTGTTCTATGATCGCAAGCCTGCGCGCCGCCATCCGCCGCCCTTCAAAGCTGCGCGTAGAGCGTTCCGGAATCGACACCTGTATCGCGCGTTTCGGATTTCCGGCCACAATGCCGGCGTACTCGCTAAGCAGATTAAAATTGTCGCGTGACAGCGCAGAATCGTTTCCGCGGAACCCAAGCCTGATTTCCAACGGACGGACGCCGCCGCGTTCCGACAAATCACGGGCAGAATCAAAGCCCTGGGCTTCATACACCATGTCGCTTGCCACATCAAACCGATCGTCGATCTTGTATGTGGATAAATGTTTGTTTTCCGATATGTATGTCTTTTGGAATGCGCGCTTTAACTGCATGGGGGATAGTTTGGTCAAAGGAACGTCGGCTTCGGAATCGTCATAAGGCGCAAATCGCGCAGAGAGATACTGGTCATCGTTTTCGTATTTCGGTTCATCCACAGGAACGACCACGCTTTGGATTGCGACACTGTCATCGTTGCCGGGGGACGTAATCTCGCGCTTTATGGGCGCCCGTTTGTTTTCAATTACCGACACCCGGTTTTTTGCAATCGGCAAATGTTCCTGCATGGCGATCGCATTGCGTACGGGCGCCGGTTCGACCGGCTTCGCCGCGATGTCGTTTGATGCTATTCTTGGCAAAGGCTTGATTTTTGTCGGCGCAACGCCGGCCGTGCGAACGCCCGCGAAAAAATCACTGCCGATCGATTGTGACTTGTAATCCAATGTCTGATCGGCAAACAAGCTTTCTTCCGGCAGAACAAAGTCTTCTTCGACTTTTGCGAATTCGGACGCTTTCGGCATGCGGATTGTTTTCTCTATCGCATTATAGTCGGGGATTTTTAAGATTGGCGCAACATTATTTTCTGATCTGTTTTCCGACTTTGCCCAAAGATTTTCGCTGGGCTTATTCGGGATAAGAATATCTTGATGGGCGGGCGCTTTTTTCGCAACGATTTTGCTATTTGCAGACTTTGCAGCGGGGGATGCATTCCGAACGGCCTGTTTCGGCAAAGGTTCGCCGAACGCGGCCCGCGCCGACACGCCGTCTTTCGACAGGGTAA
The DNA here is from genome assembly GCA_031265235.1 of Rickettsiales bacterium. Classification (GTDB taxonomy): domain Bacteria; phylum Pseudomonadota; class Alphaproteobacteria; order Rs-D84; family Rs-D84; genus WRCC01. Next base: position 17,442 of record JAISCX010000025.1, on the reverse strand, counting down.
CGACAGGCAGTTTGGCGCTGGCCCATGCCCCGCAAAAGTTCGCGGAAATCAGCGCGGCAAACATTAAAACGCGGACATTTGAAAACAATGAAACCTTTCCTTTCAAATTATGATAGAACAAATAACGAATCGGGGGCAAGCAAAAAATAATCCTTTGGCACGCATGCGCCAAAGGATTATTTTTTCCGCATGGGCGGCTTTCTCGCCGCCCCTATGATATTACAAATTTCTTATCAACTTTTTTTATTCCCTTGTCCTTGAATGCGACCATCAGAATATCGCCGTTCTCTTCTATCACAACGCCGGATCCCAGATCAGAATGATGCACCAGCTTGCCAATCATTCCGATTCGCGCCGGAACGGCGCAAGATATGAAACGTGACGGGTAAGACGAATTCTTCTTTCGTATTTCGCGTCCCGTATCCCGCGCACCGTCGGTTTCTATGAATTCCTTATCGATCTCTCCTATAAACCTGCTGGGGGGATTGTTTTGCCGCGACCCGAATACCGTCCGCGATATTGCGTGCGATATCACCGCGCGATTTTTCGCCCGCGTGATCGCAACGTATGCAAGACGCCTTTCTTCTTCCAGCCCGCCGTTATTCACCGCCCTGTCATTTGGAAAGATTCCCTCTTCCCACGCCGGCATAAACACCGTGTCGTATTCCAACCCCTTGACCGCATGGATTGTCATGATGCCGACGGCATCCGATTGTTCGTCCAGCTTGTCCGCGGCGCCGTCATCCGCAACCATAAGGCTGGCGTTTTCAAGAAACTCATCCAGAGAATCATATTTTGAAACGGTGCCGTTTATTAATTCATAAATATTTCTAACCCTATCTTCCGCGCTATCGTCTTTCGATTCTTTCCACATTTTCAAATAACCGGCGTTTTCTATCAATTTCAGCGCCGAATCCACAGGCGACAGCGACATCCAATCAAAATCAAACGCATGGATAAATTCATCGGCGTTGGCTCTTTGCTTGGGCTTTAGCGTAACGTTTTGCAATGATTCAAAAAGCCGCACGCACGCACGAGACGAATACGATTTCAATTCATTTATGGCTTGTTCGCCCAACCCGCGCCGAGGCTTGCTTATTACGCGCAAAAAAGACAGATCGTCAAACCGATGAACCAGCAATCTCAGATACGCAATCACATCTTGAATTTCCATTCTGTCATAGAATTTCTGGGCGCCCACCAGCTTGTATGGAATCTGCCGCGCGATGAATTCGTCTTCAAACTTTTTCGACAACGAGCCATTGCGAATCAATATAGCAAAATCAGACATGTTTCTGACCTTGTCATTTTCAATCACTTCTGCGATTGAACGCGCTTCGTCAAATTCGGAATAAAAAGTGGCGACCCTGACCTTTTGCCCGTCGCCCAGCCCCGACCACAAGTCTTTCCCCAGACGCCCATGATTATTCTTTATCATGGAATTCGCAGCATTCAGTATATGCCGGGTGCTGCGATAATTTTGCGTAAGCCGGAATATTCGCGCGTCTTTAAAGTCTTTCTCGAAATTCAAAATATTGCCTATCTGGGCGCCGCGCCAGGAATAAATCGACTGGTCGTCGTCGCCGACGCAGCATATGTTTTGATGCTTTGCGGAAAGCAGCTTTAAAAGAGCATATTGCGGCGCGTTCGTATCTTGAAATTCATCGACAAGTACATACCTGAACAATTCCTGATACTTTGCCAAAATATCGGGGTGCTCTGTCAGCAGGCTATTGGTATGATTTATGATGTCCGCAAAATCAACGGCGTTAAGGCGTTTCAATTCCGCATTATAAGCGTCAAGAATAACGGCGAATTTTTCATTGCTGTTTTTCTTCCCGGTATCCTTGTAGAAAGCGATTATCTCGACCCATTTTGACGGATCATAATCATCCGAATCAATGCATAAATCGGCAAGCACCGATTTAAGTACTTTTTTTTGCTCGTCTTCCCCGAAAACCAAGAAATCCGAACGCACGCCCATCGCTTGCTTTTCGCGTCGCAGGATTTTCAGGCAGATGGAATGAAAAGTCCCGCACCAATATGGTATTCTGCCATTTATTTTGAATATTCTATCTTTAATTTCCTTTGCGGCTTTATTTGTAAACGTTACCGCAAGAACATTTTCGGCCGGGTTTGGAAATATTGTCGCTATCAATGCTGTCAGCGCAGTCGTTTTTCCGGTCCCGGCGCCGGCCAGGATAAGCACCGGTCCGCCGGCTGCCGCGGACTCTACGGCCGCGCGCTGTTCTTTATTAAGATTTTCTAGCATTGGATTCATAACTTGGCTATAATATCCGAAAAGGATTGCAATGACCAGAGTTATTTGTTTTGATCTTGAGACAACCGGATTCGAATACGCCAAGGGCGATCGCGTAATTGAAATCGGCGCGGTGGAGATTTGCGATGGAAAAATCACCGACCAAACTTTTCACGAATACATAAATCCGGATGGAAAGGTTATTCCGCAAAGCTCTTATATGGTTCACAAGCTGTCGAACGAATTTCTGTCGGACAAACCGAAATTCGCCGCTGTCGCGCAAAAATTGCTGGATTTCATCGGGGATTCCCAGGTTGTCGCGCATAACGGATTCGACTTTGACTTTCCTTTTATAAATTACGAACTGACGCAACTCGGATTGCCGACCATCCCGCGCGAGCAACAGCAAGATTCCATCGTAATCGCGCGGCATAAAGTATTCGGACCGAAAGAATACACGCTTGATTCGCTGGCGAAATGGTTCGGCGTATCCCTGGTCGCGCGCGCAGACGCGCATGGCGCGCTGATCGACGCGGAAATTTTGGCAAAAGTTTATCTAGAGCTGTCCGCGGCGGCATCATCGGAATCCATCGGCGACATTATCGAAAAGCAAAAGGCGGCACTGGCGGCAATTCCAAAAAACGGCGGAAATTTTCCACACCGAACATTCGCGCCATCTGAATCAGAAATCAAAGCGCATACAGAGTTTATGGAAAAACACATTAAAAAAAGCGACGGGTAATCACCTATCGCCCAAGGAATGCTTTTGTTGCCGATTTCAATTGGTCAAATATCGTGGTTTTGTTAAAATTTCTGCCGCGAATTTGGAAAGCTTGCTTTGCGTCATAAAACTTATCCGCAACTGTCCGCTTGTCTTTAATTTTATCTTCAAGCTTTTTGATAACGGACTTTTTCGCTTTGTCCAATTGATTTGGCGCCAGATCAAATTCCATACCAAGCTTTTTCGCATCATCCATAAATTCATCGTATGATGAATTTTTAATGCGTTCTTTTAACTCTTTGACTTTGTCTTTCTTGCTCATCGTGCTTACGCGCGCTTCAAATTTCTCAAAAGTCTCTTTCATTTTTTACTCCTTTATTAAAACCGCCAACGGGAATTGGCGGTCGGGGCGTTCAAAAAATCATGTATGAATATGACCCCGCCAGTTTTCGGACAAGCCTGTTTTATATACTGACGGCTCCCCGGCCATTCCGGCGGGGGTACAATAAAAGACGCTTCCGCGCCTTTATCGTGCGGGATGCGACAAGCATTTTTTCTTGCCGTTCATACATGATCTTTTTGAAGGACCCGAACCCATTCCCTTTGGATTCATTGCTAATTATAACATAAAAATAATTGGAAAGCAAAAATATTAACCCCGTAAAACCATAGATTCTACGGGGCCCAATTTTCAAGTAACGCGATTTTTTATTCCGGTATTACCGATACGGTTTTTCGGTTGCCGACGCTGCGTTTGAACGTGACCTTGCCCGTTGTTTTCGCAAACAAAGTGTGATCTTTGCCCATTCCGACATTCAATCCGGGATGAACACCTGTTCCGCGCTGGCGAATTATGATATTCCCAGGAATTACCAATTGACCGCCGCTTTTCTTAACGCCAAGTCTGCGCCCCGCCGAATCGCGTCCGTTTGACGACGCCGAACCTGCTTTTTTATGTGCCATAATTTGCTCCTTTTAGTCGCAAATAGTGTAAGTGCAAGTGCAAGTGCAAGTAAGTTTGGATATAATGATATAATTCATCCAGTAATCCGAACCACTTGCACTTGCACTGTCACTTGCACTATCCCTTTATTTCCGTGATTTTAACAACCGTAAGATGCTGGCGGTGGCCTTTGGTGCGACGATAATTATGACGGCGCTTTTTCTTGAACACCAGAATCTTGTCGCCGCGGGTCTGTTCGACTATTTCGCCAATTACCTTGGCGCCGCCCACAACCGGGTTTCCAATCTTGTCGCCCAGCATCAAAACCTGGTCGAATTCGATTTTGCCTTCGCCTTTTAATTTTTCCAGCTTCAAGATATCGCCGACTTTCGCGCGATACTGCTTTCCGCCGGTTTGAAATATTGCATAATCTGCCATATTTTACCCCTTGGTCACTTGTTTTACATTGGTTTTACATCCATTGCGAATGATTCGTGCAACCCAACGACGCGCATAACGATTTTTTGCCAATAACGCCAAAATCTATGCTTATTCGCCTGGTTTGCATAAAACTTTATGCAATAATGGCATATTTTGCACAAAAGTCAAGAAAAATGCGCGCGAACGCGCACATTTTTCTTATTAAAGATTAAACAATCTTTATTCCGCTTGTTCCGCCGGCTGTTCGGTCGCCGCTTTTTGGGTATTTGTTATACAGTCGAACACTTGGTCGTCGCCGACAATCATCATCCATTGGTCGCCCTTGTTCCACAAAGAAAGCTTTGCTTCGCCGTTCGCGCCTTCGTATTTCGCGCCGCTTGCGGATTCAACAATCTCCATCGAAACATTCTGGCCATTTATGGCTGTTTTAATCTGGGTTCCGTCGGAAGACACCTGGGCAACTATATCAAATTCGCCGCATCTCATTCCGATTACTTCGGGCGCTTTATCGCTGCACGCGACCAGTGCCAAAACGGATAATGCCAATATATATTTTTTCATTTATTGCTCCTTTTTTTGTTTTACTTCGGGATGTTAGAACTAAACAAACCCTATACACAAGTGAAAAAATATGGAATTGCAATGTGCAAATTCCTATTTAAAACACTCCGCCTACTATCGCGTCGCCGGCCGCGGGTTCCCCGCCCGGTTCCGATGTTTTTGCCCTTGGTTCGTTCGGGCGTTGCCCTGGCTTGAACACTTCGGTGATTATTATTCCATTTGGATCCGCCGCCGCGGCAACGCCCGTCGCGCGATTTATGCGGATAAACTGCAGACCGTCCGGCACGGAAAACGGCTGATTCTTTTGCCCGGAAAGCGCCGCCGTCATAAATTCCCCAAATACGCGCGCAGCCATGTGCGAACCGGCGCCCGAACCCATCGGGCGCGGCGTGTCATACCCCATCCAAACGCCGGCGACCAAGTCTTTGGAAAATCCCACAAACCAAACATCTTTGACATCATTGGTGGTTCCCGTCTTGCCGGCGATGGTATGCCCGGGCACGCGTGCCTGTTTTCCTGTTCCCGTTTCCACCACGCCCTGCAATATTGAAACAATCTGATACAGGCTTTGCGCGTCGGCCAGTGGCTCGCCCGGTTCCGCCTTGGCCGGCGGCAGCAGATCTTCATTCCATTCCATTTCGGGGCGGGCCGATCCGCCCACAATTCGTCCGTATCTATTCTGGATATAATCGACCAGTTTCGGTTCATGCCGATATCCGCCGTTAATAAACGCGGCATACCCAAGCGTCAGTTTTGACAACGTTGTTTCGCCCGACCCAAGGGCCAGCGACAAATTCAGCCCCGTCATACCATCCGGATACACGCCGAATTTTTGCGCGGCGGCGATCGCGTTCTTAACGCCGATGGATTCAACCAGACGCACCGTCGGCACGTTGCGCGATGTTTCCAAAGACAGCCGCAAAGGCACGTCGCCAATGAATTTCTTGTCGTAATTTTCCGGCTTCCACAGCGTGTCGTTTTCGCGCCATCCGACAATCGGCGCATCCAGCAGCAATGATACAGGCGTCCAGTTTCCAGTTTCCAGCGCCGCCAGATAGACGAACGGCTTTATCGTCGAACCGACCTGGCGCAGTCCTTGGGTCGCGCGGTTAAACGACGATTCCGCAAAAGAATACCCGCCCGTCATTGCAAGAACGCGCCCCGTGTGCGGATTAAGGACAATCGCCGCGCCCTGCAACCGTTCGCCGGATCTGCCGTTATTATATGCATTCAATGCTGTTTTAAGGGCCGCCGACACCGCGCGCTGGTATTCCGGTATAATGGTTGTCTTTATATACAGCCCGTCATTGTAAAGGGTATCGCGCCCTATTTTGGTCAGCAATTCGCGGCGGACCTCTTCGGCGAAATATTGAAAATCATCCGCCATCTGCGCTGTAAATCCGCTGTTGATATCCAATGGTTCCGCAGACGCGTCCAATGCCTGCTGCTTTGTGATGTATCTTTCTTCGACCATTCGGCGCAGGACGTAATTGCGGCGCTCCACAGCTTTGGCGCGGTCGTTCGGCGCCTTGGGCAGGCTGGCCAGAAACGCCGATTCCGACAACGTCAATTCCGCGACCGGCTTGTTGAAATACATAAGCGATGCGCTGCCCACGCCATACGCGCGCGCGCCCAAGAATATCTGATTCAGATACAGCGTCATTATATGCTGTTTCGAAAATGCGCGTTCCAATCTCAGCGCCAGTATTGCCTCTCTGATTTTGCGGGAAATGGTGCGGTCGGATGATAAAAAGAAATTCTTCGCGACTTGCTGCGTAATAGTGGACGCCCCGGAAAATCGGGTCGGCCCGCCGAAAATTTTGATGACATTGTTCAATGCCGCGCGCACGATGCCGAACGCATCGATTCCGGGATGGTGCCAGAAACTTTTGTCTTCGGCAGCGACGAACGCATTGATCAATTGTGGCGGCATTGAATCAAAGTCAATAAACACGCGGCGTTCTTCGGCGTATTCTATCAGCAGACTGCCGTCGGCGGCATAAAGCCGCGTCGCGACCGGCGGCGCGTATGTCGCCAATTTTTTATAATCCGGCAAATCCCGCCCATAAAGCACAACCAGCACGGCCAGCGCGGCAATGCCAATAGCAATTGCCCAAAAGACCGCCAAAGCCACATATTTCAACGCATTTTGTGTGCGTGCCAAAAATTTGGTTTTATTTATCATGAACTGGATTATATAGCGCGAAAATGAAAATAGCAAACGTGTATTTGCAGTTCCACTCATTTCCACCCACGCGAACTGCGTTCGTGCGGGGCCCGGGTTGGAGGGGTGCCGAGCAATGCGAGCAGACGGGGTGGTTTAACAAAATATCCGAAGTTAATATATCTCGTATCTAGTATCTACTATCTAGTATCTATTTTGTTTGCGAGATAGTAGATACTAGATATTAGATAGCAAACAGGGATTTGGATATTATCCAGGATTATTACAAGAACCACTGCCGGCGGTTTTACCTTCCGGACATTTGACGCAAGTGCTGTTCTGCGGAATAAATCCATTCGCTCCATTCGTACATTGATACCCGACGATGACACACTGACCGGTCAGACTTGACACCACACATGTGTCAAGCCATGATGAATTGCTTGGCGCCAATACGCAGCGGCCGGCAAGATATCCATATCCAGGATTGCACAAACATCTTTCATTAAGCCATACGCGGTTGGCGTCGGTAAGTGCAGTCGTTGTATCAGTCGCTGCTACATAAATCTTTCCCGCTGTTGGGGTTACGCCGGTCGCTGGTATGGTAAACGATGAATTTTCCGGGCACAGCATCGTTTGATAGAATATTTCCGACACGCTGTTGATGCACATATCAGGATTTGTTCCAGTCGCCAGAGGGCAACTGCCTTCTGCCAATCCTGTGACCGGATTTGCCGTAACATACCGACATAAAGAGGTTGTGGTTTCTGTTGTACAATACGGCGAGTCTGCACTAAATGCAGTATTCTGCGGTTCGCCGAATATCGCAAAACCACAGGTCAGCGCAACGTTCCGGCACGCGCTGGACATTATTGTCTGTATGCTTGAAGCCGACGCGCTGGACGACCATGCGTTCAGCTGGCTTACCTGTTGGCTATAGCAATATGCGACGTCCTGCATACAGCTTGACGCATATTCCGCGATCACAGTTTCCTGGTTCGCGCGAATGTTTACCATTGCGCGCCGGATATAGTTTTCCACAACATAATTCGTCGGATTATATTTCCCGTCCGAATATGTTGATTTTTGGCATTTGTCCAAAACAACGCGGCACAGCCCGCTTGTCGCGGATTCGCCCATTCCGATTTTATTAAGCAGATATTTTACTATGCACCGTCCGTCGTTGCCGGTGCCGATGCAATAAGCAACGTTCATGGGACTAGTGTCGCCAATCACGGTGCTGAGACTGATTTCCTCGGCGCTGAAACTGGTCATCATATCTCTGATTACCGTGACATCCCGCCCCAGCACGATCGCGCCATTTTCGTCTATGTAATTCTTTGTGGGATCCATGCATTTTACATAATTTTCGCCGCACACCATATCGTCCGTCATGCATGATTCCAGCGCACCGATGCATCCCTTGGCATCCAGAGAGTTCTGGTTGTTCAAAACTTCCAGCCGCGCCTGTTGCAGCATGTTTGTCGCCGCGCGCACGTTCGTCTTTAACGTCTGGTTCATTTTATCAAGACCTTTTTCAAACGCGACGCAGCCCTTGTCAACCTCCATATCATAACGGGCCGAAATCTGCGACGAATTCGCGCCGTTCGTCTTGCAGGTATTCAGGATATTTTTGCATTTGCCTTTCGCCGCGTTATAAAGCGCCGTGCCGCGCATGTTTGAAAAACTGCCGTTGTTTCCAAACATTTCCAGATTGAACATTTCATCGGTATCCATATTTTCAAAGTCTATATTGAAATCAAGATCCAGCGAATTGCCGGTCGCTTCGTTCACGAAAGTTTCCGGATTTTTAATCAGCTTTTCAATCTGGTCCAGCATGACGCGGTTTTCAGTCGTGTCCTTTTGCCCCTGCATGGCCAGTTCCGCTTCTGTCGCTTTCATAATCGCGCGGATTTCGTCCGCGGCCAATCCGACATAGCGTATGCGCTGCGCCACTTCGTTCAATTGACTGTTCGCGTCTTTGACCGCGCGTTCGGTTTTGGAATAAGTGCTTAGCCGGTCGCTGCACGAACAGCGCCCCTGGTTCGCGTCAAGAACATTGCAGAACTGGTCCATGCAATCCATGTATTGCTGGTTGCATGAATCCTGGAGACTGGAAATCAAGGTCAGTTTTTCTGTCGTCTCTGCGATGCTGGCGGCTGTCGGACGACCGGACGCGGCGGCGCGCGCGGTCGGGGTGCGGCCGGATCCCACCACGACATTCGAACCCGTCATTGTGTCCGTTCCCGCAATAGTGGCCCGTCCGCCCACTTCGGCAAAGGTCGGACGCAATGTCACGCCGGCGCGGCGCACGGCGGACGATTCGTTCGCAACGCCTTTTTCATTCGAATGAAATTTGGCGCGTTCGGAATCGCGTTCTTCGGATTGCGCGGACGCCATCGCAGCCGCACGCGACCCATAGCCGCGCGAAACGGATTGCCGGACCATCCCCTGCCGGGCCGCGTCATTTCCGCCAGCGGCACGCGCCGCGGTTACATTCTGGATGGCGGCGCGGGACGCGGTCGTGCCTGTATTTTGTGGCGGCACCGCGACGCGCGACACGGCGGCGGCGGTTGATTCCTGGTCGCCGACATTTTCAGATTCCGGGGCAGCGTCGGGGTTTTTTTGAGAAATATTTCTGGCGATGCCAACACGGGAAGCCACGTTTTGCGAAGGCGCCATGGCCGCGCTTTTCGCGGCGGCAACCGAAGCTATCGCGGCGCGGCCAACGGAAACATCATCGGCATGCACCGGCGCCGCGCAGAGCACAAAGATAAAAGGGCAAATAGCAGAAATACAATATTTTTTTTTCATGTTATGGTTTGCGCGCGACGCAACAGATGTTTAAGGCCGCAAATCGCGACCTTAAATTTCAACTATTCATTCGCACCCGCTGTTGTCCGCATTCACCGTTTTGCCGTCACCGCACGCCGTCACGACATTCGGACCCCACGCGCCGTTGATCCAGCTGTTGGCGCACGCCGTCGCATTGGCCGGCATCGGGCTGCAATTTCTCGTATTTGACTCGCACGCGTCGCCGATTTTATGATATCCGGTATTGCATGCGTGCAGCACGCACGCGTCATACGATGCATTCGACGCATTCCAATTTTGTGTCGCGGTCAAAGAATTTTGTATATTTCCGCCACAGTCTTTGACATTGGATACGCACACGCCGCCCTCGTTATGCGTGCCGGATGCGCATGACGGCGTGGCCGGATTATCATTCCAATCTTCGCCGGAATCTGTTTTCTTCCAATTGCGGACGCTGTCTATTGACAGTTTCTGCAGGCATTGCTCGCGCAGCCATGCGGAATTGGCGTTCTGATTGCCACCGGCATTACTGCCGACCACCGGATTAAGAATTTCGGTCAAAGTGACAATATTGCGGCAATTATTGGTTTTGACATCGGACGAATTCAGACAGTCCGTCTTGTCCGGGGCATCTACAACAGCCTGCAGCTGGCTTTGCGGCGACATGCAGATCATTTGGTCGTAACAGGACGGCACATTGGACGACAGCTGGCAGTATGTTTTGATTCTGGCGGTGCTCCAATTCGCATTGTTGCGCGTCTGTTCTATGTAACAGTCATACAAATCGGACAGACATTGGCTGAAATTGCTTTTCGCCGTGGCAAAGTTGTTGAACGCCGCGCCTTCCTCTTCCTGCTGGAATTGCAGGCGCTTTTGCTGCAAGGCCTGCGTTGCGGCTATCTTTTGATACTGGACGTTTTGAACCTGTTTGCGCAGCTCTTCGCCATACGTGTCGCAATCGGCATTCGCATCCAGCAAATATTTCTGCAACACGCTGCGGCGCGCATCCGCGACGGGAACGCGCAGCGACGAATACGGATCGCTTGACACGTTCGTCAGACCGCGCGTCGTGTCGTATGTGCTGGCATAGCCATAGCAGGCGGCGGAACCGCTGGCCTGATATGATTTGTCGCCAGGCTTTACGAATTCAATATTGGCCGCACCGGTATTATCCGTCTTTATAATACTGTTGTAATTAAACGGGCACTGCGTTTGGCCGTTCGGGCATGCTTCACTGTTTGACGGCGTGCCGCACGTCTCGTAAATTCCATTAAAGCATGAATTCAGAACGCGGTTGCAGACATTGTTATGGGCATAGGCGAACAAATCGTAACCCCAAGTATTCATCAACGAGTCTTTGATTTTACCATCGGTCATATCGACAATGGCACCAACGCCGGATGCATTCAGAATTTTGTTTACCGACTGCATGCTTTCTTCAATTGCGCCGGTGTTACTGACAGTGAGCGTGTTGATGTTATCAATCTCTTTTGCATAAGACTGCAGCGCCGCAATGATATCGGAATCAGATCCGCTTAGCGTGTCCATCCAGCCCGAACCGCCCAACCCAAGTTCTGTGCTGCTGCAATACGTCGGCCCGCTGCAATTATCTTCCATCAAATGCGCATTGCACCATTCGGTTTTTTGTTCAGGTGACGCGCCAGATTTAACCAGATCTCGCCATGACACACAGTTTAATACCTTTTCCGCCTCTGTCAGTGTAAAGGCGCTTTTGATAGCCTCTCCCTTGCCCTTTGCCGCGATGAACAAAGCCAGTTCGCCGGATATTCTTAACAGATCTTCGCGCGCCGACTGCAGTTGCAGTTCCGTGTTTGCAAATGTTTTGATACGCCCGGCGCACGCGCATCTGCGCTGACCGGGATTTCTTACGGTGCAGATTTCATCCATGCATGTGTAATATGATTCCAAACAATTGCTATAAGCATCCGCGGATATCAGACCGGTGTTCGGATCGACGATGGTTGAATAATTTCCAGTGTAAAGGCGATTGTAAAGACTGGTGACGCTGGTTGTGCTTGCGCGCGTGGTCGGCGTGCCGGTAACGCCGACACGTCCGGCGGGTGCAGCCTGGCCGGTGACGCCGACACGGGCGCGGACTGCGCGGGCAGGTGTTCCAGCAACGCCGGCGCGCGTTACAACACTGCGACTGGTATCGCTGCGAACCGCTGTACCGCCCGCGCGGGTCGTGACGCTGCGACTAGCAGCGCCACCCCTGGGGGCGGACGCAGTCGTTCCGCGTGAAACTGTCGCGCCGGAATTTCCCGCTGTGCCGCGGGTGACGGCGCCGGAGCGCGGCGACGGCGTCGCCAAGTACACCGCGTCCGCCGGGGCATATTGTGGAACAGGATCCGCGTTCGCGCAATGCGCAAAAGGCACGATCAACAGTGAACAAAGCACAAATTTAAGAAATTTCATACAAAGACCTTTTCTAGTTTATTAAATTATATCACAAGTGCAAGCGTCAGTGCAAGCGTTAGTGATGGCAATAGCGGCAGGTGATAGTGTTGATGAAATCAGAGGGCGTTTTGCGTCGGGCGCAGGAAAACAGCATCCGCCAGCACCAATCATCATCACTAATGCTTGCGGTCGCGCTTTTTTAACTTTATACTCTGCATTATGACAAGCGAATCTTTCAAAAAATTTATGCATGACCTGACCGGACATTACAAGAACGAGGATGAATTATCCGCATACGAAAAATTTGGAAATAAAACGAAAATTAAAAAGATAAAAATGGTGCGGGAACATATGGAAAACTTGCGCTGCGCATCCGCAACGCTTGACCTGCACGGGCGGACAGTCGCAGAGTCCGAGGCGGCCGTGGCGGACTTTATCGCGCGCCATGCCGGCGAAACTGTCGTTGTCATAACCGGACGCAGCGGCAAATTGCGCGGACTTTTCCCAGAATGGGCAGACGGTCCATTGAAACCTTATGTTTCCAGGCACCGGCTATTGCCGACCGGCGGATCTTTCGAAGTGATTCTTAGAAAAAAATTATCAGTTTAATACATGCCCGCCATACATGTTCAACCCCAGTCTTTTTATTTCCTGTTTGTATTCTTTAAAGCGGGAACACGCGGATTGGTTGCAGCCGGCACTCCAATACCCGCAGGACAAGCAAGGATTCGCAGGCGGATGCGGCGGATTTATGTTTTGTTTTATGTCTGATTCCGGCATATCGCGGCCCCCGTTTTTTCATTATCATAATAAAAAATCCCCGTCGCATGCGACAGGAATGGATTCACGCGCGACGCAGGGATATCAACGCCCCTTGGTCGCCGCGATTGCGGCCAGCAGCGGCAGAATATGATTCTTTATTTTTTTCTTGATCGCGTATTTTCTTGCATGCTCGGCATATCTGGCCGCGACATCGGGGCTGCTGCGATATTCATTCTGCTTTGCATTGCGGGTATCTTTCTGCGCCCGGGTTTTCCGCTTGTTCCGAGCTATTCGGGCATCATAATATTCGCGCTTTTCGGATTCTGTCATATTGCGCCATTTTCTGCGCTTTTTCGCATTCTGGTCCGCAATGTAAGGTTCCGGCCGCACACGGGAATTCTCGTGGTCGCGCCACACCGAATCTTCTTTTCGCCGGCGGCGGCGTGATGTATTCTTTTTATCGGCAGAATCTTGTTTTTCTTGCGGCGTCATTTCCGCGCGCCTGGCCGCCATATATTCCGCACCGGCTTTTCTTATCAATTCTTTTTCCGATTCTAGCAGCTTGTCAAAATCCCTGGAACGCCGCTGGATTATCATTTTGTCGCGCATTTTCTGCGATGGTTTTATCGACGCTGCCAGCTTTTCTGCGAAATCAGTTGGGGTATTAATTTTATTTGCACGAAAGTGATGTTCCGCGTTCAATTTATATATTTCTTCGCGGCCCAGCCGATAAGGGCATGCCAACCGGATAAAGTCGCAAAGCGTTGCATCAAAATATGCATCCCCGACCAGAAACTTCTTTGCGGCGTCCATATCCAGAAATGCGCTCAGCTTTTCAAGAACCAGAAATTTCGATAAAGACATCTGATACATCCGGAATGTGTTAAAATACCATTCTTGAAACAATTCGGCCAGACTGCCGAATTCTGCCGGCAGTCGTTTTTTCGGGGAAAAGCTTCGGCCATCCAATCCGGCTTTTTTTAGAAAAAATGCCAATGTTTCATCTGCCATTATCCTAGCTTTTGCTCTATATTTCTCTGAAATTTTGACAAATCCGGCCAACGTTCTTTCTGCCGCAATGCGTTGCATTTTGTTAGTATTCCGACCGTATTCCAATTCGGCGTAAGATTGCTGAACCTTTTTCTTATTTTTCCTATGTAAGAATATTAAGACAAAAATTCCGAAAAACAACAAAAAATACATTGACAAATACGTGTTTAGTGTTATAATATATGCCATGAAACATGATTTGACCGAAATATTTGCACAGATGCACAACGATCGCCGCGCGGCGCATTATTGCGCGGGATTCAATATGTCGCTGCAAGACATTCGCAATCTGCAAGATAAGAATATCTTGGTTATCGGCGGCGGCGCATCCAAACTTGTCCGCGATTTCGCCGATTTCGGCATCCGGTTTTCCATAACCAATATAGACCCGTATGTAACCGGGCACGATCCCGAAAATGAAACGATATTGCTGAAACGGAATTTTCTTGGCACCAAATTTAAAAATAAATTTGACGAAGTCTGGTCTTTCTATGCCCTGCCTGAATATGCAAAATTCGAATTTGAAGTAATATTAACCTTTGCATGCGCATTGCGCGCTGCAAAGCCGTCAGGGGTCGTCAGAATTTCGCGCAAAAACGCGCAGACGCCAAATCTTTTTCCATACAAGATAGATTGGAACAAAGTCCAATGCTCTTTCATAAACACGTTCAACCATGTATTCATCGATTCAAAAATTGAAGACCATACGTTTCCGCTGATAGTTCCGACCGGAAACGGCAGGGCGGATCCGAACCTGAGCATCCAGGAATATCTGGATAAAAGGAATTTGATATTATCCAGGCCAGAATTATCAATGGGATTTATGGATTCCAATATTTACTTCAAGGTTCCGGAAAATAAAAGATTTTTAAATATTTGGCTGAAAGCGATAAAACTGTCAACCAAATTAAAGAATTGGCAAAATTATTACAAATTTTCAAGATAAAAGCTAAATATCGACTAATCGTTCTATTTGCTGTCTATCAAAAACCATATCCACGCCAACAGTATCGCGTTTTCGAGCACTATAATGTTTATAAAATTTTACAAGTTTTTCATTAGAATCGTTCACCCACCATTCTATTTTATCCCAGCCATTTCTTAAACATTCTTTTGCTAAATATTTCGCAAAATCCTTTATGAACAACCATTGTCCCCTAAATTGCGGCTTTATATACCAATATTCAACAACCAGTGAGATTTTTCCCAGAACAGCACAGAAGTTCCGTGGAGAATAAATACAATATCCAATCATGACGCCATTATCTATACATCCAACAATTTTTACCTTTGGGTTTGCTTTCGACAAGTTTTCTGTTACTTGTTTTTTGTTAAAGCTGAAGTCTTCCCATGATTTGTCTTGGCGCATATGTTCCTCGAAATACGTATCATGCAGCATATCCAGAAAATCTTTGAAAAGAAGAGAATTTATATTTATCTTCTTGAAAGTTATAGACATTTTTAAAGCCTTGTTATAATCATAACGATTAACTTTAAACCAAAATTCCTTAAAAGCAATAAAAAGGGTTTATACACAATCTAAAATATTCTCGGCAAGCTCTTTGTTTTTTGCTCTATTTATCATGTCTTGTACAGAATTCTCTGTATTTATTTCGTTTATTCTAACCCTTGGATGTGATATTTTAAACACTCTGAAAATCTCGTCCGCAAAAGCTTGACCGACATTTTTCACTCCCTTAAAATCCATAAAAACAATATCGAACGACTCCAAACGCGCTAACAGTCTTTTTGCTTGTGATCTGGAAACCAATCCCATTCCATCTGCATCCATAAGAACCACCGGTATCACCGTGCTATTAAAGTCAGGATTGCCATATTGATCAAATACGTCTTTTATTATCACACCCGAATTGTTTCCCAGAATCAGGGACACACTTGTGCCATTCCAATCATTCTTTACATTCTCGTCAAAAACCCAATCCTCCCTTTCTCTATGATGCATCCAAGAGATTCTATGAGACCAAATAAAAAACTTATCAGCTATTCTGGAAGTAAAAAATAATCCCTCTCCTGAATGACGAGCTTTATCAGTAGTAAATTTCCCTTTTGCAATTTCGGTAACTACTTCTCTCATATCCAACAAATTCAAATAATCGCCGATCTTTTTAAATATTCCAATCCCGTCGTCTTGAATAATTATTTCAGTATCCAAAATATTCTGTTTTATAATAACGTAAACTTTTGAACCACCAGAATGATCTATCGCATTATTGAATATTTCTGAAAAACAATAATTCCAAGCTTTGTGCACATTTTCAGGCAATTTGTTAAGATGCTGGTCAATATCGGAATTCCAAACTCTATGCTCTTGCAAAAACTCATTTATATCATAAGCATAATAATTAATTGATACGAACAAAGAATATTTTCTTGATTTTGTTTTTCCTTCGGCAACCAAAACACTCTCGGAAACCAAATTTCGAAGATACCTGTTTATCGCCTGGATTGAAATATTAAAATTATCCGCTGCAAAACGCGCTATATCAGTCGGATGGCTGCGAACATTATCAATAATAAACCTAGCAATTTTATTATCTCTTTTTGGCATTTTAAATCTCATGTAGTTTTATTTTAAACATAAGCTTATATTATTTTAAACAAAAAGTCAATTTATTTTAAACAAAAACGCCCCGAAAGGGGCGTATATATTTGTTCGGTTTTTATGTTTTGGGCAAATGATATTTGCCCCTACATTGGTTTCGTCCTGGCGACGACCTACTCTTCCGTGGCTTAAGCCAAAGTACCATTGGCGATACGGGGTTTCCCTGTCTGGTTCGGGATGGAACAGAGGGTGGCTCCCGCTCAATAATCACCAGAACGAAACCAACGAACATCGTAATTTTCAAAAAGAATCTATTTCAACCTGCATTTCAAGCATTCGTTTGATTTCCAGACGCATAAGCGTCAAGAAATCAAACAAAGATAAAAAGTCAATCATCCGATTAGTATTGCTGCGCTGAACCCCTCGCAGGGCTTACACGTGCAACCTATCAACGTTGTAGTCTACAACAGGATTAATGGGGATATCTTATCTTGCAGCCAGCTTCCCGCTTAGATGCATTCAGCGGTTATCTGTTCCGAACATAGCTAACCAGCGCTGCCGCGGGCGCGACAACTGGAACACCAGGGGTTCGTTCGACCCGGTCCTCTCGTACTAAGGTCAAGTCTGCTCAAATATCCAACGCCCACAGTAGATAGGGACCTAACTGTCTCACGACGTTATTAACCCAACTCACGTACCGCTTTAAATGGCGAACAGCCATACCCTTGGGACCTGCTCCAGCCCC
>JAISCX010000014.1 GCA_031265235.1 Rickettsiales bacterium | reverse complement strand
GAAAAACAATGAGGTAAAATCAATGTATTTTATAAGTGATTGAAAATGTATGGCTTTAAAGGCTGAATTCCAGGATTTTTATCATCCATGCACATACCAATTAAGTCGAATGACTGTCAGAAACCTAGAATCTTTTTATACAGGTCCAGGGTTTTGACAGTCATTTTCTTAGCGGTGTATCTTTCCAAATATCGCGCATACGCCATAATCCCAAGCTTTACGCGCAGACGCTTGCTTTCTATCAAGCGAATCATCTGCGCGGCATAGTCGTCCGCATTAATCTCGAACTTTTCGTTCATATTGACGAACAGTGCCGATTTGCCGAACATCTCTGCAAGTCCCGCCGCATCGGTGGAAATTATAGGCAGACCGAAAGCCATCGCTTCTATGCCAGCGAAACTGCACGCTTCGGATTCTGACGCGAACAACGCCGCGTCAGCCTGGGCGTACAGTTCGCATATATTGCCATGGTCGTCAATCAATCCATAGTTAGTAATCGGCAGTCCGGCGGCGGCAGGAATTTCCCCGCCGCCAATCGCGATGATTTCTATTTTGTGTTTCCGCGCGACCTTTTCAATCGCGGGAATTATTTTTTCAAATCCTTTGTGCTTTGCAAATCCATTGGCAAATATGAATCTGAAAGTTCCGTCGTCCGTTTTTCTATCCGGTAATTTTGGCTTTTCGATTCCATTGCAAATTACAGAAAATGGCTGCTTGTTCCTGACGCCGTTCAAGAATTCCTTGCCGCGGTCGCATACCAATACGACATGATCCATGTTGAAAAAAGGATTTACTGCCGGAAATGCCGGCGCATTCATGGGCGCGCGTGGCAGACAGTGCAGAACGCCGATTGTCTTGCAATAAAAATGGCTTTTCAAAAAATAAACGAAAGCATCGTATCCCAAACAGTTCGATTTTATGATCAGATTCCGCATGTCGCCCAGTCTGGCGCCGATAAATTGCAATACGACCTGGAACAGCGTATGCGACGGAAATCCGGCCGGATGGTGGACTTGCACCTCGCCCGGGGCATCGGAAATCCGTATATCTTTGAATTCCGGAGAAAAATAAAAAATCACACGCAATGTTTTGACGTGTTTGGGCATGTTGTCGGCCAGGATATCAAGATAACGCGCGATTCCACTCTGATAGCGGGCGTCCCGTCCGTCTATTTCAATGACGTTGATTTCTTGCTTCATAGGACTGTGTTTGAATATGGGCATGACGCGCTGAATGTGCCGTTGTCGTCGGTAAGATCTCCTGATGAGTATCCGATGCATTGAGTGATGCCCACCCCCCCTGTGCCCGCAGTCCAATAAAAACCACTGGCAGTGGCGTTCAGACATTTTGCCAGCAACCCCGTGGTGCTGCCTGTTCCGATGGTGCCCAGACATGAAAACGTGACAATGCTATTGCCCGAAGTTCCAAGGCCGGAACAAGGCTTGCACAAGCCGGTCATATCCGACGTGTTATTATAGCTGCCTGTCGACGGAGTACTGGCGACATAGTATCCTTTATCACACTTGTCAAACACAAGAGTCTTATTTACAAACAGTTGAAAGATGCCCACGCTCCAATAGGTGACATCAGAGAATGTGTATTGGTACATTGATTGACAGTCGGTGACTGACGCACCAGTGCCAATATCGCAAACCCAGCCCGAACCATTTCTGTATCCCGTACAAGGAGAAGTAATCCATTCGCCGGAACCTGTATAACCGCCGCCGCTTAGGTAGGAATCGATATACATGTAACATCCATTTCTTTCAACATAATTGTCGCAAGTCTTATAAAAAACGCCGGTATTGGAAATCAGAGTAGAAGTGCACTGTGACATCGCCCGCGCGGAACCGCCTATGCATGCTGACGCAAGCATTAAAATCTTGCCAAAACATCTTATTAATTTGCGTTCCATTTTTTATTTCCTCCTGAATTATCTCTTGCTTTATCTGAAAGCGTCTTTGCGGAATTATTTGCAATGATGCGCAGTCCGGCTATATTTGTTACGAATCCCGCCCCTTTCGCGGGATGAAACCGGGCATTAATACGCGTGCATATGCAATATATCCAACATGGACTGCCTGACGAAATGTATTCCTGTAACTGCAAATCCCCAGCTGCGCACCAGATCGCAAAGCTGTAACCCGTCCATGGTATCATGGTATTCGTCGGGCAAGACCACGCCAAATTCATCATTGTTGATCAGATAAAAGATGTTTTGTGCGTCTTTGTTGTTTTCATAGTAAGAAGCCGCGATATCGCTGCCGCGCGATTGCAGCTTGGTGCCCATAATCTGATGATAGCGGCAATCGTATATCACGATCTGAGATTCGGAATTCAGCAGCGCTTTGGATTCGCCGCCGACCAGCTTGTTGCTGGCATCCATTTTCTGATAAGACATATCCGCGATAGAGTCATTGAATTGATCCAAACGAATGGCGCCGTCAAAATCCGACGCGTTCGGCGTCGTTCCGGCTTTAATATATCTGCTGACCACAAGATTGACCAAAGACTTGTATAACGCACCTTCTGTCCCGCCAGCCGGTGTGGAAATCATGGCCAATGTTGCCTGGGTATGGTTCAGCAGCGCCTTTTGCCCGCCAGGCAAATTTTCATCCGCCTGCGGGGAAAGCTCGATTTGACCGCCGGACCAACCGGACAGCTTTTTCAGGACAGCGGCATCGGCGCCGTTAACGTCGATAAAAATCTTGTCCGGAATAATGCGGTCCAGCTTGCTGCCGTTATGGCCGATAGATGCAGTGTCGGTACGCAGGTATTGTCCGTTGGTTTTTCCTTCCATGCGGTCGGCGCCGTCGGCGCCGGAAATCTTGAACAAATTGCCCCCGTTAAACCGGTCTGTTCCAACCAGGTTGAATTGCGACAGCAAGTCCGCATTGGCGACGACATCCTTTTCCCCCGGCTGCAGGTTATTGTTCACGATATCGGACAGCCCGACGACAGTCGCCAGGGCTTGCATATGCATATTCCTGACTTTCAATCCTTTGGTGTCATTGGGCAAGTCTTCCTCAAAAATGACTTTTGCTTTGTCCGAATTTGCCGTGTATGTGGTTACAGTGGAACCCGTGTATCCTGCAATAACGTCGATTAATTGTCCCAATTGGTCCGCGTTTTGAATATGAATGTTTTCACCGTTGTAACCGCCGACGCCTTGCACCCCGGAATCAGCGAATTTTTCAACATCTTTTGGGGATGCGACAAACCCGGCGTTTTCTGGCGTCGATTCGGCCGGCGCCAGCGGAACTTCACCATATTCCTGATACTCGTCGAACGACAGCATGATCGTTTCTTCTGGAACTACGACATTTATTGCATTATCTGTATCCGCCTTGGTCGGAATCTTGGACCAATCGACGGCAACGTTGTTCTTGTTCTTCCAGTCGCCGAACGCACGCAGTTCGGCAATGTTTCTAGAATTGACCAAAACATTGTTCGCAACGTGCAGCTTATAAAACTTTTTTGCATCCGTCGCCTTATTATAAGCCTCTGTCAGCGTTTGGACATTCGTAATGCTTATGCGGATGGTGTCATTGTCTGTCAGCACGGGATTGACGGGGTTTGGCAGGATATCGTGCTCCTCTTTGTCACAGGAAGCAAGCAAGCTCATCAAGGCAATCATGCCTATGACAGAATGATGTTTGATAATGCGCGCGATTAAATAAAAGTTTTTCATGTATTTTTCCTTTTGGTTTAGATATCAGACTTTCCTTCTTCCTTTTATTCATTTGCTTTTAGTATCGGTCCACGATAACGGTATCTTGTCTATGAATACGGACATCACCACCGCCAAGGTTTGTTCTTTATCCTATCTATCCATCTATCTATACTATTGTTATTCCGTTTTTATTTTGTTTATTCTTTTGCTTTTAGTATCTCTTGTTTCCAGGTTTACCCTCTGATCATCCCAGAAAGATTAACTACACAACTCTAAGAATTCATTCAGTTGCAAAATCTAGCCGTAAGTGTTAATGTCTCAGATAACTAAAGTGACGTTAAGT
>JAISCX010000040.1 GCA_031265235.1 Rickettsiales bacterium | reverse complement strand
GTTGGTGGGGGAGAAAGTCAACATAATGTATATTATGCGCCTTATTTGCAGAGTGGTGAAAATGGATTCTATACGTCCGTTAATGTAGCAGATTAGTTTAAGGTTCGCAATCCTAAATCTATCCTGTGACAGGGAAACTTAACGCGAAAACAGATAGGTCTTAATTCCGCATTTTAAAGAATGACGGATAAGGGATAGCGCAGAAACAAAATACCAGTCGTCAAATAAGACGCAAAGACGCAAAGACATAAAACAAAATGAACGAATTCAAAAGGAATGTTTACAGAAACGCAAGCGTATGGCTGTTAGCCACATTGGGGACTTTCGGGGGAGCAAAAGCCCAGAATTCGGGAAATAAAACGGCCGATTCCGCCTATAAAGGCGATCGCCCTGAAGTTATTACGAATACGCTTTCGGGCAATCTCGATTCAACTGTGATTAAAGACAGCTGTTATTTCGATACAGGAACATTGAAAGGCGAAGAACCAAAAAATGCAGATAGTCCGGAAAACGAAGTTGAAAAGCCCGAAATAATCAATCTCGACGTGTTAGGAGATAGGATAATTGAATATGATTTCAAAAATAAGTATGATGTAGATAATTTGGCGGATTTCATACGTTCTGTCCATCCGAAAATCAAAGTAGAAAAAGTAGGGGTGAAGTCTGTATATGATCTGACCAAACTTCATGGTTTTTACGACATGATAGGCGACACCATGCAAATTCGGCTATTTTTCGTGGAAACACAATCGGATATTCTAAGTTCTGGAATGAAAAGACCTGTAACGAATACAGAATTGAAACGTGATGTAGAGATCAGGAATTTTATGGCCTTTTTCGTGTTAGTACATGAATTGGACCACATGAACAAGACGCGCGCCTTTTCGCAAGTCGGGTTTACCGAATCCCAATTCCAGCAAATGCCCCTTTACAAAGAATTAAACGGCCCGATTGCCGAAATGCTGTTGTTTAGAAAATTATTCTTGGAAACCATGAAAATTGTGAGAGTTACGTTTACAAACGGCCATGACAAAGCGGTATTTGAAAACGTAACGCCATACCAGCTGACCGGACTGCATCGCAGAGGCGGAATAAAAAACGCCACAAGCAGAGAGATAGTATATGAAAAGCCCGAATTGTGCGCATTCGTAACACAGATATTCTATCAAAACCCCACCGTCTTTGAAGATTCTCCGAGCAACTTTTTGAATAATTACAGGGCATGGCTTGAGTCTTGCATATCATATAAAATAAAGATGCTGCGAGATACCCCGGACGCCGAAGAAATAGAAGAGATCATAAAAATCGCCGCGGACAGGATGAGCGAAACAATGAGCAGGTATTCCACAGAAATGCCGCGGATAGCCAGGACAGAGATGAAGAAAGCCGCCAGAGACGCAAGTATGTATTTGATAACAGGCACATTTAAAGATCCGCGCCCGGCAATAGGATTCAACGCCGCATGCGACATTGTAAACAGCCACATTGTTGCCGGCCAGGAAATAAACTTTATAAAAGAATGCCCGCAATACGTCATGAACGCGTTGGCGAAACATTTCAAGTATTTGTCATCGGGAAAAAACATGCGGAATGTGATCAAAGGATTTAACGGAATCGGGGATATTATGGCGTCTATTGCGGAAAAAATCGGGATCAGCCAGCAAAGCGCGTATGATATGGGCGTCAAGCATCGGGAAACGGCGAATGGCGGACCCGCAAATATGAAAACCATAAGCAGTATGTCAAGGCATAATGAAAAATAGGGACGCGAAGGCACCGGTGGCATCGCGTGCATTGCTGTCGGCATTCGCCATAGGCAAAAACAAACGGAAGGAGAATGTTCAATGAAGCAAAGAATGATCGGATTTTTTTCGAGATTGATTATGCCGTTTTTGATAATCGGCGCATATATTGGAAAAGCTATGGGGTCTATGCATAGCACGACAAGGGTAACCCTTGCCAATGGGACCACGGTTAACCGAATATCCAACATTATCCCTGCGGGAAGCCCGGTCAGCGGGCTGGACCTGATTGGGGATGCGTGCTTAGGACAGACCGAATGCTATGACGCAAGTTCGGTAAGCGGATCCAATATTTCGGCAAAAGTGTGCTGTTGCACAACCCGGCACGCAAGTACTGTGGGGCAAACATCGTCGGAATATTACACATTCCGTTCTTGCCAATTGCTGAGCGGCACTTGTCATGCCCCAATAAAAGGGGGGCCGGATTCCAGTGGAACATGTTACAGAAGGACAAGCAATTGCCCGACAAATGAAAAAGGACAGAGAGACTGTAGTGTTGAGGCCAATATTCTTACGGTTAGCGTAGAGTCAATATCCTGTGAAAAATGCGTGAATTCAACTATGGGATCGTCCTCGTGGTTTCCAGGACTTAGCGTATCCGATGCCAGACAAATGTTTATAGGATACCCTTATGGTTCTATAATAAATACTTCCACCGTAAATAAGATAACCTGTGTGGTTTCGCCTGGGGATCCAGGGATTAATATTCCTACAGAATATTCGTGTTCCGCGATGGGCTGTCTGGCCGGACAAATCCCAATGGGGACAAATCCTTCAAATTATAATTTTCTTAAAAAATACGCCGCTATGAAATCCGAGAATGTAAGTAGTCTCAAGTCATCGTTTTCCAATAATTATTGCACGCCCTGCAATGCGATGGACGGATATCCGAATTTCGGCATAGCAAACGGCACCAATGTAGAAGCGGTCCCCGCCGGCGGATCATATGTTAGCAGCAGCCTGTATGGCCAATCCGTAAGACTGTATGACAAATGTCATCAATATATCAATGACGGAATAGGAAATATATCATGTTTTCTTCCGTAAAAAACCGTGAACTGCAGCAGCAGATTATAAATCATATCAATCATTATGAAATGGGAAAACTTTTGCGCCAGCCGGTTCCGGTGGTAAGAAAACTGTCCGTGCATTTGGTTGACCATTGCAATCTGGGGTGCGCGAACTGTTCGCATTTTTGTCCGCTGGCGGCCGCGGGAAAGAACGCTTTCATTCTGGCGCCCGCGGATTTTGAACGCGACTTGGCGCGGTTTGCGGAATTGGTCGGACCCAGGGTCCAGGTAATGGAACTTTATGGCGGCGAACCGCTGCTGCATCCGGATGTGCCGGCAATTCTGGAAATCGCGCGCAGGCATTTTCCGGATTCCGTTATAAAATTTATTACCAATGGAATCCTGTTGCCGGCCCAGCCCGAATCTTTCTGGATTGCCATGCGCAAAAACGCGATATGCTTGGAACCTACGAAATACCCGGTATCAGTGGACTGGGAATCCGTGCGGAAAATAGCCGCGCGATACGGCGTATTTTTTCGTTTCTTTGCAAACACTGACGCCGTGTGCAAAACGATGTATCACAAGCCGCTGGATTTCAGCGGACTGCAAGATCCGCGTCTTTCGTTTCATTTCTGTTCGCATGGCAACGGCGGATGCGCCCAGTTGTATCACGGAAAACTGTACATGTGCCCGATCGTCGCCTATATAAAATACTTCAACGACCATTTCGGCAAGAATCTGAAAGTTTTGCCCGAAGACTGGCTGGACATATACGCGCCGATCGCGGCAAAGGATGTGTTCGAATTTCTTTCGCGGCCGATTCCGTTTTGCAGATACTGTGACACCGGCCGCTGCACGGTCGGCCATCCGTGGCGGCGCAGCGAGAAAAATATAAAGGAATGGAGCCTGTAATCCAATGCACGCGGACAAGACATACGATATAATCCTTGTTTCCAACCAGGATACTTTCTGGATGCTGGACATATGCCTTTATTCCATGCACAAGAACATCGACATGGACTTTGTCGGCAAGGTATTCGTCGCGGATATCGGCATGTCAGAAAAATCCCGCGCGAAAATATCGCGCTATAAGAAAATCGAGATAATCGACACGGGGCTTTCCATAAACGGCGGAATGTCGGAAATCCACACGCCCGAATGGGTCGATTCCGTATGGCAAAAGACCCAGAATATAAAATATGTGCTGGAACGCACCGATCGTCCGCTGGTCTTTATGGATGCGGATACGATAATATGCGGGGACTTTGCCAAACACATAGATCCGGAATTTGATTTTCAAATATGCAAGCGTGTCGTGCCGGTCCAGTTTCTAAACTGGAAAGGATTATATATATCGTCGTTTTTCGTGTTTTCAAACCATGCAAAGTCTTTGGCGTTCATCGACGAAATCCGCGCGCGCATGAAACGCATGCAGGACGCCGGCGATCCCCCGCCGTTCGAAACCCGCGCGCTGAACGAACTTATCGACAGCGGCGATATCCGCGACTGGAAAATCGGCACGCTGTGGGACGAATGGGTTTCGTGCGACAATAATTGCTTTGAAGATACGTGCATATCGCATTATAAAAGCTGTGGCGTGTGCCGCGACAATTCAATCGCGCGGATGTTCTTGACATACCTTCGCCGCATGGATGTTCTACGCGCAAACCTGCCGGGGGGATACTGGCGAAAGCTGCGCCAATGCATTGTCAACCCTATGTGGGCGAAAAGCGTAAAGCTATGAAAAAACCAAAGATTTCCGTGATTGTTCCCGTATATAATGTCGCGCCGTATATTTCGCGCGCTTTGGACTGCTTGCTGGGCCAGACGATCGGAACCATGCAGATCATCTGCATAGACGACGGGTCTACGGACGGCGGGTCGGAAATTTTAAACGCATACGCTTTGGGCGACCCGCGGATAATGCTGATAAAGTTTCCTGAAAACCGCGGCGTATCAAACGCGCGCAACGCGGGGCTGGATGCCGCGCAGGGCGATTGGATCGGATTTCTGGATCCTGATGATTGGGTCGATGCGGATTTTTACGCAAAACTTGTCGCCGCGGCGGAAAACGCCGGCGCGGATATGGCGCTGGGAAACGTGGAATGGCGGCGCGGCGATGAATCGGGAACCCGGGAAGACCTTTTGATGCGCGTGGATCGGAACAAGCACGAATTCGTTTACTGCTGGTGGGCGGCCATATACGGGCGGCGGATGATTATGGATAACGAAATCCGATTTCCGCCTGGCATAATCTGCGGGCAGGACTTTGTCTTTCTGAACCGCGCGGTTCTGGCGGCGAATTCTGTGCGCACGGTTTACGACACTTTTTATCATTACGATATGCGCGAAAACAGTTCGTTTTCTGACGCCTTGTCGCCGGAAAAAATAGATTCGCAGATCGCGGCGCGCCGAATGGCTTTGGAACATATGAATTCGCAGATCATTCGCGCCGAAGATTATATAATAATATGGAACCTTTTGTTCCGGAATTTCCTATCGCAATTGTTCGAACGAAATTCGCGCGCGGATGTGCGGGCAAAAGTCGCGAACGCCGCCATAGACTTTTACAGCAATGCCAAATTCAAGACGCTTGCCGTGATAGAGGCGCGAAAGATAGGCGATGTGTTTTACAGGTTGATGGAAAGCAGGGATGCGGACGGACTGGTCGCGTTTCTGGCCGAAAACGAAAAAAAGGGAATAGAACGGGCACGCGTTCAAATCAAATGGTTCCGGCTGTTTTGCGTCATACCGTTCGTGCGCGTGCGCACGCAGGGCGACGGAACGCTGGTTGCGCATCTGTTCGGATTTATCCCGCTGTTCCGGATGAATTAAGATCCGTTCCAAATGCGGACTAGTTCACGATGTCATGAAAAATTTCGGCCGGGATTGTTCCGCCGGTGATATTATTCATCGGCATAAAATTATCATTTCCAACCCATACGCCGATTGCCAGTTCATGTGTGGCGCCGACAAACCACGCGTCGCGATAATCGCTGGACGTCCCTGTTTTCCCGCCAATGGCAACGCCGGAAACATTCGCGCGGCGGCCCGTGCCGCCTGAATCCAGCACCCCCCGAAGCATTTCCGTCATATGATTTACAGTATTGGGATCAAGAAGACGCGCGGGTTCCGACGGTTCTCTTTCATACAGAACGCGACCCTGCGGGTTTATGATTTTTGTGATCGCATACGGCGTTGCTTCAAACCCGTTGTTCCAGATCACGTCATACACATTGGCCAGTTCTATCAGCGTCATTTCGCTTGCGCCCAGAACCGTTGAATATTCCCGGCGCAGCTTGGCGCCGACGCCCAGCCGCCCCGCCATTTTCAGCACGGCGGATATTCCGAATTGCTTGGCCAGTTTCAACGGCACGGAATTCACAGATTTTGCGAACGCATTCGCCAATGTCATGTCGCCGTAATATTTTTCATTGTAATTCCGTGGCGTATAGTCGCCGATTGAAAATTGGCTGTCATGAACCATTGTCGTCGGTGTAAATCCGCGTTCCAGCGCGACAAGATAAACGATCGCCTTGAATGTGGAACCCGGCTGCCGCAATGCTGTCGCGCGGTTAAACTGGCTGTCTTGATAATCGATGCCGCCGACCATGGCGCGCAGGGCGCCGTCGCGCGCCATGGCAACGACCGCGCCCTGGGTTGCGCCCTTGTCCTTTGCGGCGGCAACCCGGCGTCGCAATACTGCGGCAGCGCGTTCCTGCAAATCGGAATCAAGCGTAGTATATACAATCAAATCCTGGGCGGTGTCATTCCCCAGGCGCGACATGATTTCGTCCGTGACGTAATCCGTCCAGTATCTGAAAGCATTGGTGTCCGCTGCGCCGGCTGCAACAGGATACAGTTCTTTCGCCGCCTGTCGCGCTTCGTCCAAGGATATATATTTTTGACGCACCATTTCGACAAGGACCGCGCGCGCGCGCGCGATATTTTTTTCAGGGTTCCTGATCGGGCTGTATGCCGTCGGCGCTTTCATCATCGCGGCGATCTGCGCAGATTCCGACAGCGTCAGATCGTCCGCGGTCTTTTGGAAAATATCGCGCGCGGCGGCGTCAATCCCGCGCAACCCGCGGACCAGCGACACTCGGTTCATGTAAAGGTCAATGATTTGCTCTTTGGAAAATCTGTTTTCCAGCCAGTATGACAAAATCAATTCCTGGACCTTGCGCGATACGGTGCGCTTGTGATTCAGAAAAATGTTCTTCGCAACCTGCTGGGTCAGCGACGACCCGCCGGAAACAACGCGACCCGCGCGCAGGTTTGAAAACACCGAACGGACGATTCCGCGCATATCGATCGCGCCGTGATAAAAAAACCGCTTGTCTTCTATGGCGATGATTGACTGCCACACATGCGCGGGCACGGTTTTGACAGATACCGGCGTCCCCATGATTTTGTTCGCGCTGCGGATTTCATATCCGTCTTTGTCGGTAAAAGTGATCGCCGGTTTTCGCGTTTCCTTTAATAATGAATCCAGCGACGGCATCTGCAAGAATATCGCAAGAACATAAACCGAAATCCCGACCGCGATTACCAGCGCGATATTCACCGCCCATAAAAGGGCCCGCAGTTTCCAAGGTGTTCTAGGGATCGTATTTTCTTGCATAAAAGGATTATATCATAAAAAAATCCGCGCTGATAGCGCGGATTTTCTTTTTTACATAAACCACTTCCACGGCTGGAATACTTTCAGCAGCATAAAGCCGGTTCGCTTGTCCGCATATGTGTGTCCGCATCGCGGGCATACCAGGAACGGTCTGGTCAACCCGTTGACCTTGCCCATGGCAACGAACCAGATTATCAGACCGGCCGCCCATGCCGCAATCACCAATCCCCATGCGACATAGCCAAAATATTCGTTAACCAGCGCCGTCAGCGATCTGATTACGCCGACATCCGATTTTTCCAGATCATTGTAAATCTTGGTCGTGACCGGCCATGTTGACGGCTTCCAAGGCATGACATGCTTTATTCCGTAATTGGTCAGCATCGTGGTGCCCAGCCCGCCGGACTGTTTGTCCAAGAATGCCTTTATCTGTTCGTCCATCGCCTTGTCAATTTCGGTTTGTGCGATTCTTTCAAGCTCTGTTTTGACTTTTGCCAGCCGTTCGTTCACCATTTTTGCAGTATCGTCCAACTTTGCAGCCGCGCCGGCCGCAGATGCGATCGCGTTGTCCGCGGCGCCTGTGTTTATTCCGAATTTTCCGGCCAATCCCGACAGCTTTTGCGCCTTGTCGGTCGTTTCCTTGGCTTTTCCGGCGGCCGTTTCAATCTTGGCCGTTTGCTTTTCCGCCATCATTACCTTGTCAACGGCGTATGCGACGGGTTTTTTCAAGTCGATAGATCCCGCAATTCCATGTAACAATTTTTCGTATTGTTCCTGGACATATCGCTGCATATCAAAAAACATCGAAACCACAATGGATTTTTTTATCGGTTCCGAATAATGGTTTTTAACATACGTCGGCGCCCAATATACAAAGCCCAGCCATAAAACAGAAATCACCGCAAAAGTAATTTTTACCCGTTTTACCCAGCCAGTTTTGCGCGCAACGGTTTTTGCACCGCCCATATCAATGACTTCCACGCCTTTTGCTTTATTCGCGAACATATTCACCCCCGTTTGTTAGACATCGTCAATCTTATTTGTTTTCCGTATATTTTTCAATGAAATCTTTTTTGAATTTTTGGAATTCGCCGTGCTCTATGGCATCGCGAATGTCACGCATCATATCCTGATAAAACCATAAATTATGCTGGGTCAGCAGCATCGCCCCAAGTATTTCATCCGCCTTGATCAAATGATGAATATATGCGCGGGACAATGCGGATGCCCCGCGGCACGCCGGGCATCCGCATTTCGAATCCAGCGGCGCGGCGTCATCTTTGAACCGCGCATTGCGCATGTTCATCGTGCCGTGCCGCGTGAAAGCCTGGGCTGTGCGCCCCGCGCGGGTCGGCATTACACAGTCGAACATGTCTATGCCGCGTTCTACGGCGCCAAGTATGTCAATCGGCGTCCCCGCGCCCATCAGATACCGCGGCTTGCCAGTCGGCAACTGCGCGGTCGTATGCGCGATTATTTCCAGCATTATTTCATAAGGTTCGCCTTGGGTCAGGCTGCCGATTGCGAATCCGTCAAAAGGAATCCGCGTTAAATCGCGCGCGGATATATCGCGCAGGTCTTTGAATACGGAACCCTGAACAATGCCGAATATTCCATATCCCGGCCGGTCAACAAACGCATCAAAAGACCGCTTTGCCCAGCGCGTCACACGTTCCACATTGGCCTTTGCGACGTCATGTTCCACGGGATACGGCAGACATTCGTCAAACGCCATTGTGATGTTGGAATCCAATTGATGCTGAATCTGAATTGATTTTTCCGGGGTCAGGAAATGTTTTTGCCCGCCGTCTATGTGCGAAGTGAATTCCACGCCTTCTTCCGTTCTTTTCACCAGCCCGCCGTCGGTTTTTGATACGGGCGACGCTTCGCCGCTGCATCCCCACCCGGCCAGCGATTTTATTTGAAAGCCGCCGCTATCCGTCAGAATCGGACCTTTCCAGCCTGAAAATTTATGCAGCCCGCCCAGTGATTCGACCAGATCGCCCCCGGGTCGCAACATCAGATGATAGGTGTTTCCAAGTATAACCTCGGTCCCAGTGGCATCGACCATATCCATGGTCATTGCTTTGACTGTCGCGGCGGTTCCGACCGCCATGAATGCGGGCGTTTGAAAAGTCCCGTGCGCGGTTTCCACGGACCCGCGCCGCGCATTACCATCATTACACATAAGATTGAATTTCAAAGACATGCGCGGATTATAAATTATAATACTGCGATTGCAATTAATATTTGAATGATAAAATCCTGTATTTTAAATACAGCCATCTGAATCTGCATACACGCCTGAATTTCCAAGGCTTTCGCAAGATATAATGATATACGATCGGACGGAAAAACATCCCGTAATATGGAATTTCTCTTTCGATTCCGTTCTTTTCAGACACAATCGCGTAATTATACCTGCTGTCAATCAGCATCATTTTTTTTCTGAATAATGAATTTAGCAAATCCTGGTCATGCCATTTCAGTCTGTATCTGGATGCGTCCCAATACTTGATTGACGTTCTAGACATCTTGTATTTTCGCCACAATGCACAATTCATAACCAGAACCCCCGCATTCACGTAAACGTCCGTATCCAAAGTGCGCGCCATTAATCCACAGTTAAAATCGCTGCATCCCCCTATGAAATTATCCCCCAGATCTATTTCCATCAGTCCGGACAAAGACCCCCGGACGATAATGTCGCAATCCATGTAAATCACTTTGTCATATCCAAAAACCAGTTCCGGAATCAGCAAACGCGCATATGTCATCAGCGACACCACATCGAATTTCCGAATGGTTTTCGCGAACCGTCCGAACCGCTGCTTCAAATCTATTTCGATAAAGTCAAACCTGGACCGCGCCAGGTCCCGCAGTTTTTTCTTTTTCGATTCCGAAAAGCCGTTGTGGATTAGAAAAAAATGAAATTCGTCGCATGCGTCACGGTTATGCACTATGCTTGCAATCGTTGCGCGCAAGTGCGGAAAATAATTCTCGTCACAGCAAAATACGATTGGAATTGGCATTATTGGTAATCCAGGTATATGTTATCCGCGCCGTATGATTTTGCCATATGCCGCAGTTCTTCCTTTATTTCGTCCGGATAATGAACTTCGCAAAGTATCGCATCGCAGTGCTTGTATATTTCGTATCGCAAAAGCTTTTTTATTATCTCTAACTCTGCGCCTTCGACGTCAAGTTTCAGAATGCGGATTCTTTTACCCTTGTATATGATTTCCCGGCGTATAAAATCGCACAAATCTATGACTTTGACCTGGTATCCGGCGGATTGATTTCCAAACAGTCCGGCCATGTTTCCACTGTCGTCAAAATAATCATGGTCTTTGATGAAGAAATCCCTGACTTCATCATGCACGCCGACGGCGACATTGAAAGGAAGAACATGCGGATCGTTAAAAAATCTGTTGGTGAGAAAGCTGTATATTCTGGGCACTGGCTCGAAAGCGTAAACCTCTGCGTTCATATGACGGCACGCCTCTACAAATTTCCCCTGATTGGCGCCGCAGTCAAAAATAATATCGCCCGGTTGAATTGCGTAAAAAAATCTATAATATTCTTTCGGCAGCCCCAGGCATTTCAACTTTGCAATTAACCCGATGACGCCATTTTTGTCCGCGGCCAGCGTAACCAGATCGTCACGCAAATCCTGGATTTGCCTTTTGATTATTTTTATTGATTCCGAATCAGATTCATCATCCCCGATATGCCCTTGCATAAAATCCCATATCATTCGGCAATTTTCAGTGCAGCGACCCCAGAATAGTTCATTGTTTTTTTCCGCGTTCTTTTTTTCCAAAACAAATTCTTTGCCGGCATATTTCAACAGCATGGCAAAGCATTCCTGTTCGGAACGGGCCGGGTTATACGGAACATATCTGTCAAAGCCCGAATTAAAATCATAAAAAATCACCGGCTTGTCCGCATAGGCAAAGTCCAAAGCAACATGGGAATAATCGGTGACAAGGATGCTGGCGCCCGCGACGGCATGCGATAGCTGCGCGGGTTCTATCAATTCCAGATGTCGAAACCGCCGTTTGCATAAATTTATTCCGAATTTCCCGGCCACCATTTTTCCATCTGGACAAAAGAATATCTTCAAATCCCGCAGATTTTTATACCCGTCCGTGAATTTGCGCAAGCTTTTTGTAAATTTTTGAATGTCCCGCGCTTTGCGATGCGGACCAAAGTGGACCAGTATGCCGCCGGATGTGTCCGGCGCGACGCCGTCATATCGCGGCAATGAAGATTTTATAATATTGTCTTGGGAAAAAATCTTGTATTTTGACAGGGTATCCGCCGTTTCCGCGCATCCGCATATAATAAAGTTATAATTGGACAGTTCAGCGGGATTAAAGCCGTTTGAAAAAAGTTCCCCGTGCCCGATATATACGCGCGCGATGGTCGGGACGCTTTTTATCATCGACGCATAATGCTTTGGTAAATGATATGATTGCAAGATGCACCAAGTCTGGCCGATCAGGTTTTTATGAAAAAGGAAAAATTCGTCCAGATTCTTTACCGCGATAATATTCGGATTGATGACGCCGCGCTTTATCAGGGAAAAAAGCAGCGGATTTTTTTCCAGAACCAGATATTTCGCATTAACTCCGACAGAACAAAGGTATTTGAACAGAATATACGCATCGCGGCATTCGGTATTATGATCGGCCATATCGTCAAACAGCAAGACAACTTTTCTTGCCGTCGGCACATCGCGATAGAACAAGGAATCGCTAAGAATTTCGTTTCGGATCCGGTTATGATCTTTGGCTTGCGGCATCATCAGGAATAAAAGCACGATGTCGAAGTGTTCGGCGAGACAACGTCTGTAAAAATATTAAAGTTCCCGGCCGTGTCAGAGCCTGGCGCCGTTATATAGCAGCTTGTCATGCCACTTGAATTAGGTGAAGCGGCATAGGAAGTCCGACCGGTTGATGCCGTGCATGACACGCAGGTATTCCCAGATTTATAAGTATCGTTCTCGCAATGTGTGATTGTCGTTGTGCATGCGGTGGTATTGGCGATGGGGGTGCTACCCAAGCAGCCGCTGGTGCAGCCGCTGTTCTGGCATGCCGCGTTTCTAAGACACAGGCCGTTTGTAACGGAAGAACTTGCCAGATAACACGCTTTCAGATCAAAGGCGATTGTCCATGTCCCATCAGATTTGCAGGAAAGATATTTATTTATGTTGCCGCTGTTGCTATCCATATACATCCCGCTTGTCGAAAATTGATATTTCGAACTACTGACAGAGCATGTGTTGCTGCTACTACTGCCGCAATAAAAGCAATATCTTTCGCCTGTTGAATCCTTTGTAAAAGCCATAAGGTTTTTGCCTGATATAGTATTTGAATAATAAATGCTTGATACGGCATTATCCGCACCATTAAACGTCCATCCGCTTGTGACGGGATTTCCGGTTGTCGGATCAACCATCTGCATGTTTATCGCTGCGAAACAGCTTCCATACATCATTGAAAAAATTGGCGCAAGCATTATCGTTTTATTCATGGCTCTCTCTTTTGTTTATTGCCCAAAATGCTCTGGAATAAATTTTGGGCGTATTGGTCGGAATTCCATGGCTCGATATCCGCATCCGGGTTTTGTTTGTCTGCCGATATCGGCGCGAATATCGCGCGATTTGCGTTTGCCGCAAGAAATTTTTCTGCAAGACGCTGGAATTCTGGAAAATCTGTTGGAATATTTTTTATGCCCCGGTCGCCGCACAGCCGGGCGACCAGTTTTGCGATTTTCTTGTCATGTGCGTCAATCCCGGCGGGTGTCGCCGTTTCTGATAAATTAATGTCGCCGAAAGAAAGCATTCTGATCGAATTATTGCCAAATGATCCCGCCGCAAATTTTTCTTTGTCCATGCAATCGCGGTCGTGGGAAAAATAGTGCGAATATATTTCGCTTAATTCCGATATTTTATAACGTATGTTCTTGGCCAGTTCTCCATCGGACAAGTCGGAAAAAGAACGTTCCGTCAATTTCAGTGCAAGATTCATGATAAAATCCGCTTCTTCTCCGGAAACAGATCCTTCCGTTAATCCGTCCTTGTGCTTTCCCAGCCAACGCAGATATGTTGCATATTCTGGAACCGGGAAATCTTGGCGGATATTTCCGGACTTTAAATAAATACGGCGCAGCTTTATAAATTCAGACAGCAAAGCCCGTTCTTCATCGCGCATGAAATGTTCCAGAACTTCATAAAAAGAATACCCCAGCAAAGAAATTGAATTGTTAACCCATTCGTGCTCTGCCTCGTGCCCCCACGTGAACAGCATACGGGAATTCATTTTTTTTATATTTGATCGCAAATAGCGAATTTCGTCGACTTCCATTCCTATGACTGCGGATCTTTGTATTGCAAAACTAAACAATTTGATTTTTCCGGTCCGCAAATCATACTGGGCATGCCGTTTTATGCTTTTAAGATGCGCCAAGCTTTCAACATATATCGTGTCTATTTCCGTGTTTTGGGAAAGCGCCGAAATTCTGCCTGCAAATTCATCCGGGGCAATATGATCGTCAATTTCGTCAAACCATTGCTTTGCCAGGGCATTGGTCTCTGCATTAATCTGTCCTATATTTTTCATCGGGGCCAATAGAGTTTCGTTAATATTATCCCCAGGTTGTGTTGCCAGTTCAGTTTCTTGGATCGTCGTTGTGCTATCCGTTACCAATTTCGGATATGGAACTGTGTTTCCTAACCCCGCCATTGATTCCACCGGGATGTTTTCTGATTCCAACCCATGCCTTGATTCCATCATGAATTGGCGCATCGTCGTCAATTCAGAATTCGTTTGCTCTGGTATCGCTGATTGTGACAAGGCGGCTGGCGACAAGGTATTCGTTATACTGTCTTTCTTACTTGCAAACTGGTCGTCCGCAGCAGCAGCAACAGAATTATTGCCTGAATCGGCCTGTCCCAATGCCTTCGCCGACCCGACCAACTCCATAGCCGCCAATGTCAGCAAGGCTGCCTTTCTTCTTAATAAATATCCTTGGTTGGTTTTCAATTAGTTCTCTTTAATTCTCTTATGAAAAATTTTCCCAGCAGAAAGGATTTAGGATTGCGAACCTTAAACTAATCTGCTACATTAACGGACGTATAGAATCCATTTTCACCACTCTGCAAATAAGGCGCATAATATACATTATGTTGACTTTCTCCCCCACCAAC
>JAISCX010000036.1 GCA_031265235.1 Rickettsiales bacterium | reverse complement strand
CGCCCCCCCGCGCCGCACAATAGTGGAAAGAATTAGAATACCAAGAGGATCTGCATGTCAAAAATGAATAAACGAATGTTTGCCAGAATGGGGGCTGCTGTGGTTTTGTCGCTTATGCTGTTTGCATGCACCATTGCCCCAGAAAATCACGATAGGTATATTCCGGGAAATACTTTGCAACCCATGGACAAATCTGCGGTGGATTCGCTGCATGATGCGAAACTGGAATATCAAATTAAAAAATACAACATGTATCGCGACGATTACAAAGCGTCGGCAAAAGATTTAAAAAAAGGAGAAGTAGGAGCGGATATATACACGGACACACGTGAATATGTGAGCGAGCATATTTATCCGCTGTTTGCAAGTGAACATAATATAAAATCTCCGAGAGATTATGATAAATTTCTTTCAAAATTTGAAAAAGACAGCATAGAGACGTTGTATGTCCGTCTGTTGCGCGACAGTATTGTTCCCGCGCGCAGAAACGCCATGATGCAAGAAAGACAGATTGGCGAGTAAGTTTATAATCCGGACAAATCCAAAACCGCATATTTGCGGTTTTTTTGTTGGGCTTGATTTTTTACCCCGGGTTTATTATATGTGGTTAGATAATATCTGGTGGGTTCGCCCCACCTTGGTTTGTACAGGCAATAACTATGAACAAAAATCCTTATGAA
Organism: Rickettsiales bacterium; assembly: GCA_031265235.1. Taxonomy (GTDB): domain Bacteria; phylum Pseudomonadota; class Alphaproteobacteria; order Rs-D84; family Rs-D84; genus WRCC01. The sequence goes on along the minus strand of JAISCX010000036.1, from coordinate 9,041 downwards.
ATTTTGGGTGTTTCGAAAGACGCATCTGATGCCGATATTAAAAAGGCGTATCACAAGCTGGTTATGAAATATCATCCGGATAAAAATCCAGGGGACAAGAACGCGGAAGAAAAGTTCAAGGGAATCAACAATGCCTTTGATATTCTGAAAGACCCGCAAAAGCGCGCGGCTTATGACAGATTTGGAGAAGCCGCGTTCGCGGGCGGCAACGGCGCGTCGGCGGGCAACGGCGGAAATCCTTTCGGCGGCGGCAATTTTGAGTTCAATTTTGGCGGCGGGAACGCGGATTTGGGCGACATGATAGATGAAATGATGCGTTCCATGGGCGGCGGGTTCGGATTTAATATGGGCGGAAATAAGAACAGCCGTCGGGGCGGGGGACATGCCGCAGAATTCCGTGGGCGCGATATGCTGCACACCGTTGTTATTGATTTAAAGGATGCTTTTTCCGGCAAAACCGAAACTGTTAAATTCAGCGCGAACGTCAAATGCGAAAAATGCGGCGGGTTCGGCACCGCGGACGGAAAACCCGCGCCCGCGTGCGAGCGTTGCGGGGGATCGGGATATGTTCACACGTCCCGCGGATTTTTTGCAACGGAATCCGTATGTCCGGATTGTAATGGCACGGGGCGGAATATTAAAAAGCCATGCGGGGCATGCGACGCAAGCGGCGTTATTCATAAACAGCGCGAAATCGAGGTCCGGATTCCATCCGGCATACAGGACGGCGCGCGTTTGCGGTTGAACGGTCAAGGCGAAGCCGGGCCGCTGGGGGGTGTTCCCGGCGACTTTTACATAGATGTGCGCATTCGTCCCGATAAAGTGTTTTCACGCGATGGCAATGATCTTGGCATGCGCGTCGTCGTGCCTTTCGCAACGCTGGCGCTGGGCGGGGACATAAATATAAATACGATTGACGATAAAACTGTGTCGGTGAAAATTCCGAACGGCACCCAGGTAGGCGAGAGATTGCGTATGCGTGGTCTTGGGATGCCGACAGCCGGCGGTGGTCGTGGCGACCTTTATATCGATATCGCAACCAAAGTCCCAAAGGGATTGTCCGAAAAACAGAAAAAAGCATTGGAAGAATTTTCGGGCGCGGCACCGCGTAAAAAACGCGGATTGTTTTGATCTTTATAATAATTCCCTTGCATCACAAATAGTCCCCCCGATGCTTTGGATATTTTTTCCAGTTTATCGTTACATTGCGTGGAATGAAATAAAAAAACGGCGGATTTATCCGTCGTTGATTGTTCTTTTTGTGATATAAATCATAGGCGTATCTTAGGCATACGAATCAGCCTTCTTCTTTCTCTGGAATCGCCCCGTCGGTTGAAAGCAGGATGGCGATCCAGCGCGTTCTGTCAAACTGGGCGGTTATTACGAATATCGCGACCAGAAACGGGACGCTGAAAAACATTCCGACCGGCCCCCAAAGCATTCCCCAGAACACGAGGTTGATAAGAATCGCGAGAGTGGACAGGTTCAATGTCCTGCCGGTCAGCCGCGGTTCTAAAATATTTCCAATCAGTATCTGCAACGCAATCAGGCCAGCCGCAATCAGAATGATTTCATTTGCGGTGCCGATAGTTATCAATGAATATAAAATAGGCAGCGCAGTCGCGATAATGGTTCCAAAAGTAGGAATATAATTCATGATGAATATAATGAACGCCCAGACGCCGGCAAATTCAAGCCCAAGATAATGCATCCAGAAGTACGATATGATCGCGGTCAGCGCGCTTGTCGCCGTCTTTACGAACATGTATTTCTTCATATTGTCGTCGATTGATTGCAGGATATAGCGCATCTTGTTGGATTCCCGCGCCTTTGGAAACAGCGCTGCGAACTTTTTTGAAAAAGTGCTTTGCTCTATATACATGAAAAATATGTATATCAGGACAAGCCCGAGGCCTGCGGAAAATTGCGTGGCGGATGCGCCGACAGATGAAAGTATATGCGAAGTGTCCGGCAGAAAATCCGCATTTATCGTAATTCCGAACTGTTTCGAAACAAATTCTGAAAGCATGCCAAGATGCGCCTGTATTTCCGGCAGACGCGCAATAAGACCCGCGAACGCCGGGCGAATCTGGGTTATAAACAGATATACCAGTCCGCCGAAAGTGCCGAACGACAACAGAAATGACAATGCGTCAAATATATGGCGGGAAAATTTCGGCGTGTATTTTTCTATCTTGCGGAATGGCAGAATTTTTCTGTAATACGCGGCGATGGCGTTCAGCAGATACCATACGAACGTCGCGACCACGATCGGGATGAATATCGTCCGCCCGATAAACAGGATGAATAATAACGCGAGAAAGATAATAATTCCGTTCATAACGCGAAATACAAGATACGAATTCGTATCCGGCCTATTTTACTGTTTTTACCGTGTCTGTTATTTCAATCTGTTCCGCTGTGATTGTCTGCAAATTTACATCGGGCGCGGCGCTGAATGCGTATATAAAGGCATACGCGATTGATATAATGAACGCCGTATTTATTACGACCGCAAGGTTTGCGTATATCCCGGGGACATGCGCGCGAAGTTTCCGTCCACCAAGAATCGCCCATGGGATAAAGAACAAGATCAGGGCCAGTCCCGCGACAATCAGCGTCCCGTAAAGATCGTAAAGGAACATAAGCGCGACGCTGGATACCGCGAATACGATGATGGCGTTCAAAGGGCGCGAAACAATCCAGCCGGTAAATGATTTGAACCATTTTGCTTTTAAAGGGATTTGAGACGCCTGTTTTTTTTCTTCCGGCAGAAAGAATCCCGGGAAATATATTACGGTTAGTCCGAACGGTATGCTTGCGATCAGCTTCCATCTTGGGACGTTCATTCCTTGGCCGCGTCTGTATGTTGCGACAGTGCTGGCGATCATTGTTCCAAAAATATACAGGCAGACCAGCGCCATGGCAATGTATGCCGCTATAAACGCCGGGCCCAGTTTCATATAATTGATAAACAGCATGATTTCCGAATATCCGTTGAAACCGATTGCAAGCGGCAAAGCAAACAAAATTATGTGAAGTATTGTAAATCCAGTATCAGCCGCAACAAAACCGGCCCTGTCCAAGGGCCGCGCCGGCGACCATTTGACGCATTTGTAGATAGCGTAAACAAATGCCGCGATAAGTAAAATTATAAACGGCGCTATTATCAGCCATGGCGAAATTCCAATGGTTTGCATCGCGTCCGGTCCCTTGGCGGCGTGCAGAATCAATCCGACTATCCCGATCAGCACGGCGAACGCGGCCAAAAATCCCAAAGACAATGCGGCGAATTTCGCGGGCGCTTTCCACAGCCATGTTGGCATGGTTAAAGCCGGCGCGGCGGGGGTTGCTTTTGTTTTTTTGACAATTGGCATATTATATCCTTTGTTATCGGCTGGTTCATTATATCACAACTTTTCCTTTATCCAAAGTCGTTATTGCGGTGGGTGTTATCATTTCCGTGAATTTTTCCTGATGAGATATGATAAGGAATGTTGTCAGCCGCGGGTCGCTCATTTCCATTATGATTTCTGCAAACATTTTTTGCGTGACTGTGTCCACGCCTGAATCAGGTTCGTCCAATATCGCCAGTTTCGGCCGCAGCATAAGCAAACGCATCATCATCAGACGCTTTCGCTCTCCGCCGGAAAAGCCGACGTTGATGCTGCGGCTCATCCATGATTCCGGAATGTCCAGGCGTTCGCGCGCGCCGGCGAGGGTCTGAAAAAATTCGCCCGCTTTCAATTCGCAGCCCAGGGCCGCCGCGTGCGATGACAAGGAGTGCTTTAAAAAGCTTGATACGGTAAGCCCCGGAATTTCCGGCACGTTTTGCGCGCCCAGAAATATTCCGAGCAAAGCGCGCTCTGCCGCCGTCATATTCGTAATATCTTGCCCGTCAAAAATAATCTCGCCCGACACAATGCCGTAATCCGGATTGCCTGCGACCGTCTGCGCAATCGTTGTTTTTCCGGAACCATTTGCGCCGCGAAGCAAATGCCGCGCGCCGCCGTCGGTTTCCAAGTTAACCCCGCGCAATAATTCCTTGCCGCCGAGCGATACGAAAAGATTCTTTATTTGCAACATTCGATTGCCTTTTTTTAATTATCTTTGCTTAATGCCATTTGAATCAGCTGTTTTGATTCAACCAGAAATTCCATGGGCAGCCGCTTTAACACCGGCGCGGCCAGGCCGCCGATAATCAGCGCCGTCGCCTCGTCCGTATCGATCCCGGCCATTTCCAAATAGAGCAGGGCGTCAGACGGCACCGCGCCGGTCGATGCTTCATGCGATTGATCATTCCCGCCGTTGCCGTGAAATATCGTGGGATATGTATTTATAACCGCACGGTCGCCGATGATTTTTGAATCGCATTTGCTGGCGTTTTTCGCGCCGCGGGTTTTCGGCGCGAATGAAACAAGCGACCTGAATGTCTGCATTGATTCTTCCAACGCTATGCCGTATGACACTATATTCGATGTAGTGTTGTCACCCAAATGAATCATTTTCGTGCCGGTGTCGGCCTGTTGGCGGCCGCGCGTTATTGACAGGGAATAAAAATCCGAATGTGCGTAATCCCCGGCCAATACCGATGACGGATATTTCCATGTTTTCGCGGAACCTATTTCAACCTGGGTCCACAGCAGCCGCGCCGCGCGTTCCACGCGCCCGCGCTTTGTTACGAAATTATATATTCCGCCGCTCTGCGCGCCGCGCGCCGTGTATTTCCCGGAATACCAATTCTGGACCGTCGCGTATTTGACGGCGGCGCCGTCATGCGCGATAACTTCTACCACGCCGGAATGAAGCTGGTGGTTCGGGCGGCGCGGCGCGCTGCATCCTTCAAGATAGCTAAGCTCGCTGCCGGTGTCCGCCACGATCAGGGTTCTTTCAAACTGTCCGATATGCGCGGTCTCTATTCTGAAATAGCTGGCCAGATCAATCGGGCATTTCGTATTTGGCGGCACATACACGAATGTTCCGTCGGAAAATACGGCCGCGTTTAACGCCGCAAAAAAGTTGTCTGTCGCGGGAACGACGCTGCCAAGATATTTTTGGACCAGTTCCGGGTGTTTTTCAACCGCTTCGCCAAAGGGCAGAAATATTATGCCAAGCCGTTCCAGCTCGGACGTCAAGCCGGTATGGACGCTGCGGCTGTCTATCACGGTGTCGGTCGCCATGCCAAGCAGCGCCTTTTGCTCTGCTTCGGGCAGATTCATTTTTTCATAGATTTTTTTCAAATCTGAATTGTCGGCAATGGGCGCGGACTCTTTATAATAAGACATAGCGTCATAATCTATCGGTTCATAGTCGATTTCCGCCCAGTGCGGTTCCTTCATTTTTTTCCACGCGTCGAACGCGGCAAGGCGCCAGTCCAACAACCACGCGGGTTCGTTGCGTTTTTGGGAAATGGAAATAATCGTTTGTTCTGATAGCATGTTTACAGGAAACGTGACGCAATACGCGAATTTGCGCCTCGCATTACGATTGTGCCAATTGTTTCGCCTGGGATAGCAGCGTCATGCTTTGGCCAAGCAGTCCGTCTGCGAATGTGCTGGCCAGCAGCCCGTCCGGATCGGCCGCCGCCAGATGGCGCAGCAAATGTTCCGCCCTGGACAAGAACGCATCGACGGCGCGCGAAACCGCCGAATCCAATTTTATCAGCCGGCGCAGTTGTTCCAGCACAAACGGGTTGCCGTTGTATTCGTCCAAAATGCCGCCAAGCGCCCGCCATAATTCATGTTCGTTTGAATCGCGGGACGAAACCCCGGCCGCCCGCATGACCGGCATTATGTGTTGCAGCAAATCCTGATAGATGATTTCCGCGTTCTGCACGATCGCGTCCGATGTGGCGCGGGATTTCAATGCGCCCTGCATTTTTGCCATGGCGCCGGATAGCCGCGCCAGCATCTGTTCCAATGTTTTTATGCGCCGCATGTTGCGCGCAGATATCAGTATCGATGCGATAGCGGCGATCAAAATAATCAAAAGCATTAATAATGTCATGAATGCAAGTTCCATAGGCGCCTCTCTTTTTGACCAGTATAGCACAGAAAAAGTTAAAAGTTAAAAATTAAAAGTTGAAATATCGGGTTGCGCTGTCGCGCGACAATCCAGCAACTATTTTTTATGCTTGCCCCGATTCGGCCAAGTTGCTATAATCTGTTTGTAATACATATAGGAAAGGAAACTATAATGTTCAGGAACATCTTTATTTTCGCGCTTTTTGCGACTTGTTTGGGATACGCTTTCGCAGATGCTTTGCCGCCGGTTTTGGAACCGGATTCCGCCAGTTGCGGTTATGATGGCAAAGACGGCCAAGATTGCGGCGTCTTTGAACAGTCGGGCGCGCCTGTTCAATATTATGACGCGACCGGCCAGCAGGAAATCGCAATGGCGGAACAAGCCCGCCAGGTCCAGGTATACGCGGACGGAAATTATCCTGTGTGGCCGATTCCAGGAACGGACGCCGATATGCAGCTGGCGACAACGGCGCTGGACAGTGGCGTCGCATATGCGGGCGATGATGCGGACAATATCCGCATAGTATCCAAAATCGGCGCGGATATGGTCGTTGAAAATAATATAAATATGGGCGGCCGCGGATTCGACCCATTCGCTTTTTCTGGCGGTGCGAATTTAACCCACGAATATCAGGCGCCGCAAGGGTTCAATATATATGAAAACCAGGCGGCGATGCCGCTGATGCACAGCGAGATGATGGAAGACGACGGCGCGTCGGTGCTTGCGATGTCCCGGTCCGGCAGGATAAAAAGTCAGCGCCAAATAATGATGAACGGCGGAACGACCGTGGTCAACAACATCGGCACGGGCGGCAATATTTCAGGGGAAATCTTGGTCGGGGGCAATGATTCCGGAATGGAATCGGATATCGCCGTCAGCGATGTCATCGATACGGAAGACGACGATGCTGCGGCCGTCGGCGCCCAGGACCAGGTGCGTTCATGGGTTGTTGCTTCTGGATCAACATTGCACGAAGTGTTGCAGGATTGGGCCAACAAGGAAGGCTGGGACTTGGTATGGGGAACGTCGCGCGAGTACCCGATTCAGGCGTCCGCCGTATTCAAGGGACGGTTTTTGGATGTGTCGTCGGCATTGGTTCGTAATTTTTCACGCGCGAACCCCGTGCCGTATGCAAAGTTTTATAAAGGAAACCGCGTCGTTGTGGTCAGCACCGCCAGCGGGGAGTAATTTTTACGCAAAGCGCAAAATAATATAGGGATTTATAATGAAAAAATTATCTGCTATCTGCTATCTGCTATCCGCTGTCTTTCTTTTTGGCTGCGCCACAAAGAATTCACAGGAAGTTGCGGGCGCGGTCGATCAAGACTTTGTAAATGCGTTCGACGCGTTCCAGATGGCGAAGAATCCGACGGCCAAGGTTTCCAACGACACCATATCCGTGTCTGAAAGCGTGTGGCTGGGAAACCAGTCCGTTATATTGGAACACAGAAACAAATTGCCAAAGGATTTTGAAAACGACACGGGCGTGACAATATTGCTGAACGAACCGGTGTCGTTGCAGGTTCTTGCGAACAACATTCATTCCGTCACGGATATTCCGGTAAAGATAGACGGCCAGGTCAGCGCGGAAAAGTTAAAGAAGACAATGAACATCGCATATACGGGAAAATTGTCCGGCCTGCTTTCCCAGGTTGCGACAGATTTGGACTTGCTGTGGTATTACGACAAGCAGTCGATAGTGTTTTTTGAAACGGAAACCAGAACTTTTGCCTTGTATGCGCTGGGCACCGATATAAGCTATCAGTCGCAGATGCGGACGGATGACGGAAATTCAGTCGCGCTGGAATCAAATATGCACGAATGGGAAGAGGTTGAAAAGGCGATCGGCTCTATCGTGGGTGCGTCTGAAAGCGCGAAATTCACAGTATCGCGCAGTCTGGGCACGATCACCGTCACCGCGGCGCCAAGCGTGCAATTGAGGGTTGCGGAATATATCGAAAGACAGAACAAGCGTCTGGGCCAGCTGGTAACCATTGACGTCAAGGTTCTGCAAGTCTCTATAACCAATGATTCCGCGTTCGGCTTGAATCTTGCGGCGGCGATCAATTCCGCGTCGGGATTAAACCTGGTGGCGAATCCAAAGAATAATTTGGTAACGAACGAAGCAAGCACCATGAATATAGCGGTGCTGTCGAATGCTGTCGCGGGCGCGGCAACCGATCTGCCGGATACTTATTCGCCGGACAAGATACGGAACGGTTCGCTATCCCCATTGGCGGGGACCAACGCCCTGGTCAGCGCCCTGGCAAAGCAGGGGAAAATATCGCTGGTCACGAATGTCGGCGTAACGACCAGAAACAACCGCATCGCGCCGGTATCGAATACGCGCAGAACCGGATATATAAAACGGTTTGAATCGCGCAACTTTACGACTGTGGAATCTTCGACTGTTGACCAGGACGATTTGGAAACGGGATTCAACATGCAGCTGTTGCCGAACGTGTTAGAGAACGGCAGAATACTGTTGCTGTTCAAGATGAGCATACGCGAACTGCTTAGCATGAAGTCGGAAACAATCGGCTATGTGACATTGCAGCTGCCGGACGTGGAAGAACGCAGCTTTATGCAGGAAGTCATTATGGAATCGGGCCAAATGCTGGTGCTGTCCGGGTTCGAACGCCAGGCGAATAACGATACACGTTACGGGTTGGGCAAGGCGGACTTTATGGCGCTGGGCGGCAGCAAGGAAACGTCAAGCACACGCGACGTTCTGGTCGTGATACTGACACCGCAGGTTTTGGTGTCGCCTTTGGATGCGGAACGCAGCATACAGCAAAACTGGGGCGCGCCGTTAAACTAAATCAATTATAATGGGCATAGCCCACCCAACGAAATCTTGCGATTTCGTTGGGGCCCGGGGGCTTGCGCACGATGCCCCTCGTGTATGTCCACAATACACGTCGGGGCATCGATCGCGGCGCATCCGCCTCATTCTAATTGATTTAGAATATTAGAAAAGAAGAACCTTAGATGTCAAAAAACCGCAGAACTCTAAG
>JAISCX010000024.1 GCA_031265235.1 Rickettsiales bacterium | reverse complement strand
GGCACCAATATCCGCGACGGGCCAAACGCGGCGCCAACGCCGATGACTTTTGTTTTGGAAAATTTGCCGACCAGGTTCTCGTACCTGCCCCCGCCGCCAAGATGCGTCGCCACGCCGTCCTTACTTTTAAAATAAAACTCAAAAACTATGCCCGTATAGTATCCGTGCCCGCGAATAATCGACAAGTCTATGACCGCGTCAACCCCAAGATCCGTCACCTGCTTATAAAATGCTTCAATTTCAGCAATCGCCGCATCCAGCTTTACAGTTTTGTTTAATAATGTTTTATACCCGTTTGAAAATACGGATAAAATCCTATTTGCAATTTCGGCATCGACAATATCCGACAATGCCGCGGCAAAGTCATCCGACGACATTTTGTCCTTTTTATCGACAAGAACCAGCGCAGAATGGACAACGTTTTCATCCGCAATTCCGAAATATTCAAACGCGGCGTTCCAGAACGGTCTTGATCCGATACGGACAAACGTATCGCCGATGAATTCATGTATGGATTTAAAAACGGCGTCCATGGTCGCGACGATTTCCACGTCATAATTCACGGACAGCGTTTCCAGCCCCAGTATATCCAGGTCCATTTGGTAAAATTCGCGATAGCGACCCTTTTGCGGACGTTCGCCGCGATAATTCTTGGCATATTGATACGCCCGAAAAGGAAAGACCAGGTCGTTCAAGTGCCCGGCGACATAACGCGCGAATCCGACCGTCCCGTCATAGCGCAGCCCCATTTTCGTATCGCCCTTTTGAAACACATACATTTCGGTCGCGATATCGTCAAAATCGTCTTTGTCGGTCAGAACTTCCAACCGCTCTATGGTCGGCAGGTCCAGGTGCGCGAACCCTGCCGTCTTCAGCACGTTCTGCATGCGCGCGACGCATTCGTCAAAGCACCGCTGCTGCGCGGGCAGCAATTCTACAAATCCCGACATTGGTTTCGTTGGTTTAAGGTTCATTTTAAAAATCCTTTTAATTTCTTTCTATTATAACACAATGCGAAAGCATTGGCAATTTGGGCCACATGGATTGTGACACCGATCTAATTCTAATATGATAAATGTGCTATAAACAGTTGCCCCGCCGGGCGTGATGAGAAAAACGGGAAAGATTCAAATAAGCTTTGATCATAAAGCCAGTATAAAGCAATGTTTTGTCAGTTTCAATAAAATATTACAAAAAGGGCTGATTCGGATAATAATGGCTTTTATTCTTCCAATTGCCGGACGGCCGATTCCGCGACGATCTTCAGCTTTTCAAGATAGGATTCATACGCGGCGCAATCGCGGGCTATTTCGCTGCGGTAAACCGATTTCATGTTTGACGCCATATAATAGCACCCTGCCAGATGCTGGGCGCAATATTCATGCCCGGTTGCGAATGCGTTCTGTCCGCGCACGCGGTCTTCGGCGGCCGGCCATTCGATATTCGAAAGCGCCGAATTCAAACCGGCCAGCGAATTGCCCGATGCGCCGCCGCCAAATATTTCATTCCATGCCTCTTCCTGCCTCGCGTCCGACAGATCGGATCCGCCGTTTTGCAGATACATCAGCCTTTCCAGCGCGGCATTGATTGCAGGTTGGAACTCTGAGTCAATTTGCGCCAATTTAGGGCTGCAATAACACCGATTATAAAGCGCGGATTCACGCCGGCAGTATCCGTTCATGCAATTTGTATAGTCCGCCAGACATTGTTCCGCCGACACATTCGCCACGAATTGAGAAGACGCCAAGACCGCGGCGTTGCCGGCATTTTGCATGGCCGCCGAATTATCGGCGCGTCCCGCGCGGGCAACGACTCTTCGTGATTGCGGCGTTGCGGATTTCGCGCCGCCCCGCTGCTGCGCCACAACCGCCCCGCCCTGCACGATCGCAGCCCGCGCGGAATTTACCGACGCCCCTGTCGCGCCGCCGACAGCGCTTCTCGCGACCACCCTGCGCTGTTGCGGGGCCGCCGGCGCGGATGCGGATCGCGCATCCGCCTTGGGCTTTGCATACGCGCTGGCCGGCGTGATTCCGGTGCCTGTCGCGATGCGGGCGTACGCGGGCGCCGGATCAGGGGCGGCGCCTGTGCCGCGGGGCCGCAAATCCGCGGCCATTTTGTTCCCCAGAAACGGCCGCATGACATTATATGAAGACGGAGACACGTAATCAGTCGCATTCGGCGCGATATCCCCGGCCCAGGCCGCATCCTCGGTCCCGCGGGGCGCAACAATGACCGCGCAACGGGCCGATTCCGCCGCAACAAACAAAGCGCATATGGAAAAAAGGAACAAGAAAACCTTTCTCATTCCGTCATTCTAGATAAATGGCAGAAAAATCGCAAGGCGATTTTTTCAAACTGGTTTAATTGCTGGTTGCTGACTGTTCGCACTCTTTATTATATCTGTATATATTGCGGGTCAGGTCATCGCTGATGATATCCCAATCGCCCGCCCTGCCCCAAATCGGCACACAAGGCGCGGGCGGACATTCAATCGGCAATGGTATATTTCGCACGCAGCCTGGCCCTAATGTCACCAGCGCCAGTAGTAAAAATTTCTTCATTGATTTTCCTTTTTTGTTCCGCGGCATTTCGCGCGCGTTCGTTATTGTAATTGACGACCATGGCATTTCGCGCCGATTCCAGCACGGCAACGCGCTCCGCGCATTCCGCGCGCGCGGACGCAAGGCCGACACGGCCGCCGGCCCAATACGCGAAAAAAATAAAAGCGGCCGAAAGGCCGCCGATAGCTATATATTGTTTCATTTTTATTCCCATTGAAGAACAGCCAAATGCAGAGCATTTGCAGATTAAGATAGTATAAAATCATCACGCATTCATCGCAGAAAAGAAATCAGCGTTGGTCTTTGTCGTGCGCAGCTTGTCCAGCAAGAATTCCATCGCTTCCAGCGTTCCCATCGGATTGATAATGCGGCGCAGGACCCACATCTTGGACAACACGTCCTTGCTGACCAAAAGGTCTTCTTTGCGCGTGCCGGATTTTGTAATATCGATTGCAGGATACACGCGCTTGTCAGACAGCTTGCGGTCCAGAATGATTTCACTGTTTCCGGTTCCTTTGAATTCTTCGAAAATAATTTCATCCATCTTGGACCCGGTATCGACCAGCGCGGTCGCGATTATAGTAAGAGAACCGCCTTCTTCAATATTGCGTGCCGCGCCAAAGAATCTTTTCGGGCGCTGCAAAGCCTGGGCGTCAACGCCACCGGTCAGAACTTTGCCGGATGACGGCATAACCGTATTGTATGCGCGCGCCAAACGCGTGATGGAATCCAGCAAAATCACCACGTTTTCGCCGCCCTCTACATATCTTTTCGCTTTTTCTATGACCATTTCGGCGACCTGGATATGGCGCGCGGCAGGTTCGTCAAACGTGCTGGACACAACCTCTCCCTTTACGCTGCGCTTCATGTCCGTGACTTCTTCGGGACGTTCGTCTATCAGCAGCACTATCAGCTTTGCTTCCGGGTAATTGCTGGAAATAGAATGCGCGATATTCTGCAGCATTACAGTCTTTCCAGTGCGCGGCGGCGCGACGATCAGCGAACGCTGGCCCTTGCCGGTCGGCGAGATAAGGTCAATCACGCGCGCGGACAGACCGCGGCCGCGATCCTTTTCGTCCGGAATTTCCATCTTTAACATTTCATCCGGATACAGCGGCGTCATGTCGTCAAAGGACACGCGGTGGCGCAATTTCTCGGTATTCCCGCCGTTCACGCGTTCAATGGTTTCCAGCGCAAAATAGCGTTCGGATTCGTTTTGCGGCGCCTGGATCCGGCCTTCGACATAATCGCCGGTTTTCAGCCCGTATTTCCTTATAAGATTCGGCGACACATATAAATCGTCCGGACCGGCCAAATAATTTGACTCTGGCGCGCGGAGAAACCCGAATCCGTCCTGCATGCGTTCAAGGACGCCATCGCCGACAAGCGTGGTCTTTTTATCCAGCGCATGAATTCGCATGACTGCAAAACGCAACTGCTGGACATTCAGCTGGGACGGGTTTTCCATTCCTATATCTTCGGCCATTTTCAACAGCTGTTGCGGTGATTTTGATTTAAGTTCGTTGACATGCATTATAAAAACCTTTGATTTTTCGTGAAGCGTAAGACGTAAGGCATGATGTTATATCAGACGAATTACTATATTAATTTGGAGACTTATCCAGGCGAATGCCTTTCATTTAGATAATATAGTATAAAACACTGGAAAAGTCAAGGGGCGAGACACAAAGCAGCATTGTTGCCCCGTGTCTTACGCTTTGCGAATCTTTAATCTATAACGTCGCGCCGATATATAGAAAGCAAAGAATACTTTTTATTTTCATTTTTCTTATGCTATTAATTTTTTGTCTTGCCTTAGCCAAACCATTTATTTTATAATCATACAAAAGACAAGGATTCCATATGATGAAAAAAATCGCCTTATGTATTATGGTTTTTGCCTTGGCCGCGTGCGCTGGGACCCGGGACGACGACCAGTATTACGACGCGCCCATGGCGACGCCGACTGTTGACTATATCGAACAGCTGGACGTTTATACCGCCCCCCACCGGGATTCTTATCTGAACCAATTGGCAATGAATTATCGCTCTTTCGCCGTATATAACGCGCGCACCATCGGCGACGCGCAAATGGGCGAACTGTTCGCGCAAAAGGCTGTGGCGGCGTTTTCCGGCGAAACGCCTTTCCCGGAATCGCTTGAAAACTGGTCCGTCCAGGATCACGGGTTGCACAGCGATTTGCAGGACGGATGCCGCGATCTGATAAACGCGCTGAAAAACGATGCTGTGGACAATTGCCCGGAAGTCGCGGCAGAAGCGCAGGCAAAGTTTGACTGCTGGCTGTCTTCGGCTTCGGTCGGACGCTTTAACGTCGCGGACGAATGCCGGACGCGTTTTCAAAAGGCAATGGCGGCGATTCGCAGCGGAAACTGCAGCCAGAAAATCGTGCAAAAAAGCAAGTCCGCAAAAACCCAAATAAAAGAAAAAGAAATGGTATCCGGAACCGCGCCCGCGGCTGTTTATTATCCGGAAACCTCGACCATGCGCAGCGCGGCCGTGGCCGGTCGTACGCGCGAAGGCGTTGTAATTGTCAATAACGTCAATATCCCCCAGCATTTGATAAATCCCGTGCCGGTTCAACCGATGGTGTTTAATCAGAATATAATAACCCGTGACGGTGGCGACAGCGGCGCGGAAGTAATCGCAGTGCCGGTAGAGCAACCTGTGGCGGCACAGGAAGAAATTCCGGAAACCGGCGACCAATATGTCACACGCGATGAATTCATCAACATGATGCTGGCGATGCGGGAAGAACTGCGGGCGATAAACGCACGGTTTGACGAAATGCCCCGCCCAAGCGGCGAAAAAGCGGTTATAAAGGTCCAGCAGATACCGTTAGAGCCCAGACAGCATATAATGGAAGAAATCTTTGAAATCCGTTTTGACTTTAATAAATACGATATAAAGCCCGAATATGAACCGGTCATCAAAAAATTGGTGGAAGCCGCAAGAGAAAGCCAGAATGTCCGCGTATCAGTCGTGGGACATACGGACACGGTCGGAACGCAAGACTATAACTTTTCATTGGGCGGAAAAAGGGCCGAGGCCGTGCGCCAGCGTCTGATCCAATACGGTATTCCGGCATCGCAGATCGTGGCTGTGTCTGCGGGAAAAACAGATCTGAAAGTTCAAACGGGCGATCAGGTTAAAAACGCCGAAAATCGCCGCGTCCGCGTGGTCAAGGAAACGCATTACGAAAAACCGGGCCAGGTCAGCCCGATGAAAATCACGGTAAAACGGCCGAATGCCTTACCGGAAACCAGGATGTATGGCATGCCGAATGGCGAGTTCATACAAGAATCGCTTGAAGAAACAGACTATTACGAAGACGAACCCACACCGCTGAAATAACCGATAAACTTCTTGACAAAACCATTTTGATAGTATATTCTCTATTCAGAATGTAGAATTGTCAAAGGCAAAACTACAGAGGTAAATATATGGTTAAAGAAAAAGCTTTAAAAATTCAATCCAGCAAGTTAAACCTGGAAAATAAAAAAGCGGCTGACAAAGCGGTCTCGCAAAAGCGAAACAGATGGACCAACAAGCTTGGACCAAGTGTAAACATTGCGCAACGTCTTGCAGAGGCAAAAAATGAATTGGACCAGATAAACAAAATGGACCAGGCAAAATCAAAAACGGCGAAAGTAATACAAATGCATGTCAAAAATGAAAATGTTTTGGCGGCGTAAACTATTTGCAAAAACAATTGAAATCGCGCGAATGCGCGATTTTTTTATAAATTCATATTCTCGCGCAAATATCAATATGGGGCCAATAATTATTTATCCCCCGCAATTTTTCAATTAATATGATATACTTCTTTCCATAAAAGGAAACTTTATGACCAAACCGCTTGTTCTTTGCATACTTGATGGCGTGGGAATCGCATCCGCATCCCCGCATAACCCCGTTACCGCGGCGAACATGCCGTTTTACCATGGCCTGTTGGATATTTATCCGCACGCAACGCTGAACGCATCCGGCGCGGCGGTGGGTCTGATTCCCGGCACAATGGGAAATTCCGAAGTCGGACATATTACAATCGGCGCGGGCCGAATTGTTAACCAGTTTCTGCGACGATTTCAAATTGAAAGCGAATCGGGCCGCCTGCCCGGCAATCCGCAATTGCAGAAATTCATCGCTGATGTGAAAAAGGACAGCGGGATTGTCCACCTGATAGGCATGGTTTCCGACGGCCGCGTTCATTCCGATATCGCCCAGCAAATCGAAATCGCGCGAATTGTCCTGGGCGCGGGTCTGAAAATCTGCGTGCATTTTATATCCGACGGACGCGATACCCCGCCGCAAAGCGCAACGAAATACGCCAACGAACTGATACTGGCGTTCGCGGACGACATAGACGCCGGACGCATGTGGTTCGGAACGCTTTGCGGACGATATTATGCGATGGATCGGAATAACAATTTTGACCGGACCCAGCTGGCCTTTGACGCGATTGCAACGGGCAACGCCGAATTTTCTGCGCCGGATATACTGGGCGCGATTACGGACGCATACGCGCGGGGCGAAACGGACGAATTCATAAAACCGACTGCGATTTTTGCTCCGGATGCTTCGAATAACAAATCACGGATCACAAATCACGACGGTGTTCTGTTCGCAAACTATCGTTCCGACCGGGCGCGCCAGATATTAAAGTTTATTATGATGCCGAACATGCCCGGCGCACAACGTCCTGAAAATTTTACAGCGCCGCATATGCTGTGCTTTTCGCAATATGGCGAAGGATTGGACGAATTGTGCCCTGCTCTGTTGCCCGATGTGCCGGTCTATAACACTTTGGGCGATATTTTGGCAGCGAATGGAATGTCCCAGCTGCGAATAGCAGAGACGGAAAAATACAACCATGTCACGTTCTTTTTTGACGCGGAACGGACCATAGATTACCCGCGCGAAGAGAAAATTCTGATTCCAAGTCCCGCCGTCGCGACATTCGACCTGGCGCCGGAAATGTCCGCGGCCCAAATCACGGACGCGCTGTTGCCGCGATTGTCTGAATTTGATGTCGTGATACTGAATTATGCGAACGGGGACATGATCGGGCATACGGGCATAGAACCCGCGGCGGCCAAGGCTTTACAGATATTGGATGCGCAATTGGCGCGGCTGGTGCCGGCCGTTCTGGCGAATGCCGGCACGATCCTGATCACCGCGGATCACGGTAATGTTGAAAAAATGTGGAACGAAGAATTAAAAACGCCGTGGACGGCGCATACCACGAATCTCGTGCCGTTCATTTTAATAGGGACAGAAGCAAGACAGGAACTAAAACCCAAAGGGAATCTGTCGGACATTGCGCCGACTATGCTGAAAATACTGAATATTCCACAGCCCTTGGAAATGACAGGCAAATCGTTGATAGATTAATTACAGCTGGTGGCGACACTGTCAGAGGCATTTATTTATGCGGTCCGTTTGCACGTAATATTCGTTCTTTGGGCCTTGACTAAGCGCACCGGACAGTCTATATTCTTTCCGGGCGGACGAAAGGGGATGCCAGCGGGTCAGAGGGAAACCAGCAGCCCAGCATCCGACATCGGGTCGCCCTTTTTTAATATTTGCGACCTTATTAATCTCTTGACAAATTTAATTATTAGAATATAGTAGAGCCGACAAAAAAGGGGTTCTTCATGCTGAATATATATTTGAAATATATGGACGGAACTGTTGATAATGCCATAGTCGCGCTTATCCGCGATTCCAGCCTGCCTATCTTGAAATGGAAGATAGAACAATTCCTTACCGATTCAAAAATTCACATTTATACCAAAATCATCGTGGAAGAAATCCAGCCCTTTGGCAAAGAAATCCAAGACGACAGCGCCCCATATGCCGGCCATGATTTCCAAAACGACGCATTTATTATGCTTGAAACCAATGCCTGCGTAAAATGCAGATGTAAAAAGACTCGTAATTGCCAGACGTGTTTTGACACGGATCGCGTAAAAATAAAACACGCCTTTGATTCCATGTGTGTGTCGCAGAGATAAAAATCCGTCAAACGACGGATTTTTTAAAACGGTTCCTGTCTCAAAAATGCGCCATGCGCATTTTTATCCAATTTTTTTAGAATGGTATGTCGTCCCCTATTTCCGCGATGGATATTTCTTCGCGCGCAGGCGGCGGCGTCTGCGATCCGCCGGACGATGCGCCATATTCCCCATATTCTCCGCCTGCGGCCGGTTTCGCATTGCCCAAGATTATCATCGTCGCGCCCATATTCAGCACGGTTTCAGTTGTGTAAACATCCAGACCTTGCTGATTTTGCCACTTGCGCGTGCGCAAAGTCCCTTCCACATATAATTTTGTTCCCTTTTGCAGCATGCGTTCGGCAACTTCGGCCAAATTAGGCTGAAAAATAACGACGCGATGCCATTCGGTTTGCTCTTTCTTTTCGCCTGTCTGCTTGTCTTTCCACTGCTCGCTGGTTGCAAGCGAAAAAGTCACGACTTTCTGCCCCGATTGCATCGTGCGAACCTGGGGTTCTTGTCCAAGATTTCCAAGCAATGTTACTTTATTTATACTGCCGGCCATTTTTCTTCCTTTCGTTCGTTACACCGTAGATATTAAAGCGAAAGAAACACGCAATTGCAAGGGAAAAATCAAACAAAACCTTGCTCTGCACATCAAATTTGACAAACGTATAATTTATAATAAAATACATATTAGAGAGAGAAAATAAATATGGCAAAATACAGCGCGGCGATTGAATTCGCCAATTTCAACAATAAAACCAACAAAGAAATGTTTATGTCATATGTCCAGGCCTATTTTAAGGAGGGCCTGGCCGCATATGCCCCGAATATCGAATCTGTCAAATGGACGGATTTATTTCATGAATATCTGCGGATGGAACAGAAATATCCGAATAATGCATACATGCCTCTTACTGATTTGATAATAAAGTTTCATCAGGAACACTATTTTAATCCGATTTTTCAAGAACCCGAAATTTTCAAACTTTATAAAAATGCGATCGGCTTTATCCAAGATCCGGGTCTGGGCGCTTATGTCGGCGAACGGGAACAGGAATGTCCGCATCATATGTATTTCAGATTTTCAGTTCCGGTTCCGGAACAACCAAATCTGCGCGCGGGATATAACGGGCATCTGATCAAATACGGCTGCGCCATTCCGCGATACGGCGAATTGTATATAGAAAGCGAAAGCCCCAATGTCGGGAACTTTTGGCAAGGCAATCTGAACAGCCCGTCGGATTATCTGTTCGTCACAATCCAGAAATGCACCGATTCAAAAACGCGCAAAGAGAAAATCGATATCGACCGGGTATTTTCAATAAATATTGTCAGAAAACTGCCGCTGGAATTTTCAAAGTAATTTTTTTATGGGGCGCACATCATGCGCCCTTATCGCTTCGCGATTATTTCACGCGTATCGTTCCTGTTCTGCGGATGGACGATTTGCGGATTGATTCGGCAGTGCCGCCCGCCGCCGCGCACACGAATTTATCATTGACCAGTATTGCAACCTCGCCCTCGTTCTCGCACTTTGGCTTTTGTATCGACCATGAAAAGCAGCCCCCTTTTTGCAATGACAGGAATGCGTTGCTGTCATCGCCTTTCTTGGTGTATGCGCCAAATTCCGGATTCCAGACACCCGACGTTTCACCCTTGCACCAGTTGCGATCGCCAAAGCATTCTATGCATTTATAGCCGGCGTCGCACAATTCCAGCGGTGCGTTCGTCGTCTTGTATCCCGAATTAGCCCGATCCCCCGCCCCCATGGCTTTGCCGTTTTCCAGATCCCGACACCACAGCTTTTGACATTCAGACGTGGCGATTCCATCCGTCTTGCCCTTGTCAATCAAAATGAATCCCGGTCCGCAGGATATGAATTTTTCATCTGCGGCGCGGACTGTGCCGCTGGCGAAAAAAGCAAAAAGCAAAGAGCAAAGAATAAATTTTTTCATTTTTTATCCCCAAAGTTATTAAAATCTATACGATCCGCTGAATCGGATATTGTTCAGCTTTATGACGTCATTGTATTTGTATTCGTATTCCAGTCCGAAATTCCATCCGGCAACATTCGTCAAATCCGCGCCAACACGAACGCTGGCCCACAGCGGCGACATATCCGTATTGTATTTTGTCATGCCCAGCGCGGGTGCGAATTTATAATTCACAGAATCAAACCCGCCCAGGTCGTATTCCAGCCCGACGCCAGCATACGGGCGCAATACCAGCCATGGCGACAAATATACTTTCTTTTGCGCGTTCAATGCATATCCCGGCGTCAATATAAAGTATCCGTCCGATTCGTATTTCATATAATCCACGCCGCCGGTCGTCGTCGTCGCGTCCAGCCCGAAATTATATCCAAGGCGGGCATACAGATTGCCGACGAAATACTGCAGCCATATGTCATGCAGAATTCCCCATTCGGTTGTGACAGAAAACGCCGACCCAAAGCCATCGATCTTGTCGATGAAATTCTGTGTCCTTTCGATATCAAACATATCTATATTCAGCATAAAGTTGCCATACAACCGCGCGTCATTATTAAACCGATGAAGCATATACCCGCCAAGCCCGATATTCGTGCCTGTCACCGTTACATCAACGTTACCGGTTTCCTGCAAACCGGAATAGCTTAGGTCCATGGTGTCAACGACGCTGCTGGTCATTCTGCTGATCCGCGCCATAAGGCCGTATATGTTGTTTTTCGTGCGCTGGATATCAAATCCGCCGGAAAGTTCAAATCTGGTGCCTTGGATATTTTTCGGATCGGATATCTGCTGGTCAAACCATCCGTAACTGAAATCTCCCCATACCTTTGTCAGATTGCGATTACGGTTCCACAGCAATTCATCCATCATTCTGTTTGCGAACGCGCGCCCGTTCGTATGTTCCGACATTGTCACATCCGCCGCAATAAGATCCAGTTCCCATGGTATGAACAATCTGGAAAATTCCGTCAGATAATTCGTCCCACGATCCGACAGATATTGTTCCATCCTGTTATATATTTCGTTTCCTATGGCTTGGAAAATTGTGCCTTGGAAAGCCATGGGAATTGCTTCTATCGGATTATTATAAATGAATCCGGCGCGGCGCAATTCGCCATCCACCAAATCGTCCAGCGCGCCCGCAGATACATATTCTCTGGTCGTATGCGTCGGTTCGCGCGCGACTATGGGCTGGATACCAAAGACTTTGATCGGGCCGCCAAATTCCGGATCAAATACTATATATACATCTTCGCTATTCCGCACGGACAGATACGCGGGCAAATCATTCGGGTTTGTCGATGCGATGGCCAGCCCCGTAACAGGATCGCGCAATGCCGTCAAATAGTCAAAGCAGCTTGTTCCGTCCACATTGCAGAATTGCACGAACAGGTTGCGCATCTTCAAACCGTTTTCCACGATTCCGCCGTCCGCATGCAGCAGCCATACGGCATCGCTGTTGTCAATTATATCAAATATGGAAATTCCGATTTCGCCGGCGGCAATATCCGCGCCTGGGGCCGGGGCGTTCGGTATATCCCAAGCCGTGCCCGACAGGTCCGTTATAAACACGCCGGATACATTTATAATCGAAGACGCGGCGTGGCCGTATTGGTCTGCGTTGTTGATTTGCCCGTAAGTGGCGCTTGCCGGATTATTATCGACCGTCGCGTAATAATTCCGCCCCGGCACGCTGTTATAACTGGCGGGCAGCACAGCCGCATGAATTCCGGATGCGTCGGAAAACTGATAATTTCCGCCGATTTCCATATTTCCCAAGCCAACGAATCGCACCGCGCCCATAACATCGCCGAATACATCCACATCCAGCCACGGCGTCCAGTTGTCCGGCGCGGACGCGGTAATGGCAGGCATATTGACATTCGGCCCGGTCATCATATAATTTCCGCTGGATATCAGCAGATTTCCATTTGACACAATGCTGCCGCTTGTTATGGTCAGCGCGGTTGTATTCAAAGTCATATTTCCTGAATTCTGAATATTCCCGGCGGTCAGCGTTATACCCTGGGGGGCGGACGCGGCAAAGGTTCCGCCGTTCGTTATTGACCGGCCCGTTATCACTGATGCGGAAAGCGTTGTGCTGGAATCTGCGCCCGTCGTGACGCCGCCGTTTGCAAAGGACAGGGTATCCGCGGCGGAAATGCTTAGAGTTCCGCTATTCGCAACCCCAGTCCCGACAATCACATTGTCTGCGGCAGTAATCGCCAAAGTGCCGCCGGAAACATTAATGCCGCTTGTAATTGAAAGCCCGGTCAGGATATTGACGCCCATCCATCCGTCGCTAACCCCAAGCCCGCCGATCATGATGTTGCCGCCATTATTATCAGACGCCAATACCCGTGTGTTTCCAAATGAATTGCCCAAAGTGCCGGTGATGTTCAAACCGCGCGCGCTGATGAACATATTGCAATCCGCCCCGTTGGTACAGGGCCCTGCCCCGGCCACGCCGCCGCCGTTCACAACATTGCCCGTGATTGTGATCATGCCGGTGGCATTGGAAGACAGCAATTGCATATTGCCGGTGCTGATAACATTGCTGCCAATGCTCAACGCCGATTCGCCGCTAATCCCCATTGTTCCGTAATTTATGACATTCCCACCGATCGCAAGCGTGCCAACCGTTTCAAGATTCATTTCCGACGCGGCGTTTGTGTTCGTCCCGTTTGAAACATTGCCGCCGATGGTCATGGCCGTTGCATCCGCCGCGTTCGCAATCAGGTTCATTGTCGCACCGGTATTAGTAACATTCGTGCCGACCGCAATATGGTATGCGGAGACATCCATATTCGCGCCCGCGTTTGAAATATTTACATTCTGACCGTTTGTAATTGATTGCGTTGATAAATTTCCGGTCGCATCAGCATTTGTAATATTCAATGTAAAGCCATTCAGCGCGTTCTGCATAAAGTTGTTCATTATGACAAAGGTCGGATCATTGGTAAAGACCAAGCTGCCTGTTTGCAAAAACAACGAACCCGCGGACGGCGCCGTCAGATTGCTGATGCCGTATGCGAAAGTCGATACGCCGGATACATGCGCGCTAAACACGCCAAGGTTTTCAAACGAAGTCGTGGACGCGGTGCCGCCGCTGACAGTCAAGCTTGCCAGTTGCGACGCGGCGGTCCCCAATGTCAGCATGCCGCCGACCATGTCATTCTTTATGGTGCCGGCAATCGCAACGCCGCCCGGCGCCAAAACCGACATTTTCGCCCCCGAATTATCAAGATCCCCGCCGACCGAAAGGGTCGTTCCCGCATTGATCAGCATGCTTGCCGACGCGCCGGACGCCTTGTTCACAATGCCGTTTGTCGCGGCAACGCCGCCTGATTGCGCGGTTAGCGTTACGTTGCCGGAATTAGAGTCAAAGTTATCAAACGAAGTGAAAGACAAATTGCCGGCGGCTATTGCGGCAAAGCTTGAATAAGAACGATTTGTCGCATTTTGAAAAGATATATTTCCAGTGTTCGTCGTTAACGATATCGATGCAGGATTTGAAGATGTTCCGGCAGAATTTACATTTCCGCCGATCGTGATAGAGCCGATCGAATCGGATGCGCCGCCAATGGTCAGAATCCCGGAATTGTCGATAAACCCACCGATATCAACAGCAATCGGCAAACCCGTCTTTGTTCCCATAAAGAAATCATATCCGGATGCGATTTCCAAATTTCCGGCGGCATGTATATCACCGTCACTTTGTATTGCTATTGTTTTATCCACGGTCGAAGAAAATACTATGTCGCCGACATTTCCGCCATTTGGCGAAGGCATACCGACATAAATTCCACCGGTGGAATACAATCCGTAATATTGCCCGGGAACAATATTCGGCGATCCGCCAAGAACAATATTGGAACCGCTGGAAATTATTATTGTGCCGTCGCTGGTCAGCGTGGTGCTTGGGTCGCCGGACAGGATTCCCGACGCGGTGATGGTTTGTCCGGCGCCAGGGTTCAGCGTCATTGTTCCACCGGAATTCGCGATTAATTCCGCGACTCTTATGCCGGCCGCGGCATTTATGGAAAGTCCCCCCGCAGCGGCATTCGAAAGATTTCCATTATTTGTAGAATCCACATAATTTGTAATAAATGCGCCGACCGCGGCTGCAACCGTGGGATTGCCAGAGTCGGCAGTGGAATCCACAATGAATGCGCCGTTCACAATCATATCGGCGGCGGAAGTATAATTATAATACCCGGATGTTATCTCTGCGCCGGTATTTCCGGCGTTATCCCAAACCCCTGATACAGGATTGACGGCAGCGGATGCCGCAAAAGACGGCAAGAATCCCATTAAAAATGGCAATATTTTCCTGAACATTGCATTTATTATATCACATCAGACGGGTTAAATTAAAGAAGAATATCATGTCAAATACATTTGGTTTTCTTTTCCGCTTTAAATCGCGGACCGAAAGTCAAAGGCGATACAGGCGTATAGGGCCACACAGGCGACTGCTGCTGGCAATAAAAATTTTCCTTGCCTCTGCATTTAAAAATCGTCTATAAATATTTCAAAGGAAATACGAAAGGAAAACGATGTTCAATATTACAAAAATAACGGCGCGCCAGATCATAGATAGCCGCGGAAATCCAACGGTCGAATGCGACGTTACGCTTTCCGGCGGGGCGCTTGGCCGCGCCGCTGTGCCCAGCGGCGCGTCGACCGGCACGCACGAAGCGCTGGAATTGCGCGACGGCGGACCGGCATACATGGGCAAAGGCGTGCTGGGCGCCGTTAAAAACGTCAACATTGTCATAGCGCCGGTAATTATCGGTTTGGACGCCCGCGAACAAGCCGCGATTGATAACAAAATGATTGAACTGGACGGAACGCCGAACAAGGCGCGCCTTGGCGCCAATGCGATATTGGCTGTTTCAATGGCCGCCGCCCACGCCGCCGCAAAGCAAGCGGGCAAACCGTTGTATGAACATATTCGTTCCCTCTTCCCTCTTCCCTCTTCCCTTTGGGCGCTTCCCCGCCCCATGATGAACATAATCAATGGCGGCGCGCATGCCGACAACGGCCTGGATGCCCAAGAGTTTATGATTATTCCCGTGGGCGCAAAAACCGAATCGGATGCGATACGCATGGGGGCAGAAGTTTTTCATAATCTGAAATCCATATTGAAACGCAGCGGCAATTCCACAAATGTCGGCGACGAAGGCGGATTCGCGCCGAACTTTAACAGCACGGCGCAGGCCCTCGACACCATTGTCGCGGCGGTAAAGGCGGCCGGGTATGAACCCGGACACAATATAGCGTTCGGCATGGACGTCGCGTCCAGCGAATTCTATAAAGACGGCGTTTATGAATTTGAAGGCAAAAAATTGTCCGGCGACGACATGATTGATTTTTATGAAAAACTGACGGCGGAATATCCGATAATTTCCATCGAAGACGGGCTTGCCGAAGACGACTGGAACGGATGGAAAAAGTTGACCGATAAAATCGGCGGACGCGTTCAGATTGTCGGCGACGACTTGTTCGTGACAAACCCGGAACGCCTGAAACGCGGAATTGATATGGGCGCCGCGAACGCGATTCTTATAAAGGTCAACCAGATCGGCAGCGTGACCGAAACATTGGCGGCGATAAAAATGGCCCAGAATGCCGGATACGGGGTTATCATTTCACACCGCTCGGGCGAAACCGAAGACACGACGATCGCGGATTTGGCAGTGGCCGTAAACGCGGGACAGATAAAGACCGGCAGCATGTCCCGCACGGACCGTGTATGCAAATACAACCGGCTGCTGCGGATCGAAGAACAGCTGGGCGCAAATGCGAAGTATGGGATATAATGTTGCTGATAGCCGATATTTTGCCCATCATCAAATACATGGCCGCGGCCGCGATCATCCTTGGCGTCTGGGCTTTTCCTGCATGGGTCGCGCGTGAAAACAGCATAACCGATGCGGACATGGCCCAGATACGGATTGCCAGCTGGGGATTTGGCTGGACGGGTGTGGGTTGGATTTTGGGACTTTATTGGGCGGTAAGAAAATAAAGTTTAAAATTAAATATCGGGTTGCGCGAATATAAAAATTACAATGCGAAATTTTCGCCCAAATATACCTGGCGGACCATATTGTCTTTAACTATTTCCGGGGTCGTTCCGTGCTTTAGAATCTTGCCGTCATGCAGAACATACGAACGGTCCGTTATACCAAGCGTTTCGCGGACATTATGATCAGTGATGATAACGCCCAGCCCCCGGTTTTTCAACTGCGACACCAGTTCGCGAATATCATTGACAGCGATCGGATCGATTCCCGCAAACGGTTCGTCCAGCAATATGAACTTTGGATCGGTCGCCAACGAACGGGCAATTTCCACCCTGCGTCTTTCCCCGCCCGACAGCGCGGTCGCGGGCGATTTGCGCAGGTGTTCTATGGAAAATTCGCGCAGCAGGTTTTCCAGCTTTTTCGCGCGAAGACCGGCATTCTTTTCAACGACCTCTAAAATAGCCATTATATTCTGTTCAACCGAAAGTCCCCTGAACACGGAATTTTCCTGGGGCAGATATCCGATATGCATGCGCCCGCGCTTGTAAAAAGGCAGATGCGTTATATCTTGGGAATTAAAAAAAATCTGACCGCCGGACGCCTTGATCTGTCCCATGATGCAATAAAAGGCGGTTGTTTTGCCGGC
>JAISCX010000001.1 GCA_031265235.1 Rickettsiales bacterium | reverse complement strand
AGCAAAAAACGCCATTGTCGTCCGCGCGGATGATGGCGGCCCGTCTGGGTGTGTCGTTTGATGACATCGCGTCAAAATCGCGCAAGGCGCCGATTGTCCGCGCGCGCCAAATCATGATGGCCGCGCTGAAATCCGCGACGGATATGTCGCTTTCCGAAATAGGGCGGATTCTGGGCGACCGCGATCACGCGACGGTGCTTTACGGTCTGGCCCAGATTGAAAAGCTGAAAACCGCCGACCTTATGATTGCCGCCGAAATCCAGCAGATGATAGAAGAGTGCAAATAAGAATAAAAAAACCGGCGAGACGCCGGTTTTTTTATTTAATTTTTTTCATCTTTCCCAGGAAGTCGCGCGTATATTGCCACGCAGAGATTAACGATGCGGCCAGGGATATCCAAAGACCGACAATTCCCGCGATCATGAAATAATATAAAATTGTGCTTTGCGGCCAGTATGGCAACAGGCAGATTAATAAAAACAGCGCGCCGATGGATACCATCTGCGAAAATGTGGCGATCTTGGGCCATGACATGCGGGCCTTTGGCACAGGCATTTCAATCTTTTGCGTGCCCAGGAATTCGCGCAATCCCGAAACATACAAATTGCGGCAGATTATCAGAATTACCGGTACGAATACGATCCACAGCTGCAAAAACATCGCAAGAAGCACGCTGGATACCGTAACCAGCAGATTGTCGCCTATCTGGTCCATCACGCCGCCAAGTTTGGTGACGGCATTGTATTTTTTGGCGAGAAACCCGTCGAAAAAATCAGTTATGCCGGCGATCGCGAACAGCGCGAACATCAGCCAAAACCATTGATACGCCAGACATGGGATCAGCGCGAACGCGGAAACTATGCGAAACGCGGTTAAAGAATTTACAAATGTTTTCATGGATAGGGCCTTTTGGTTAATGTTTGTGTGGCTGTCTGCTATTTTATCGAATCAGGATGAAAGTGTAAATAGATTTTTTCGGCAGCCTGCTTTGATATGCCGGGCACGCGCGCAATGGCGTCAATATCGGCGCCTGCCATGCTTTGCACGCTGCCGAAATGGCGAAGCAGGTTTTTTCTGCGCTTTGGGCCGATTCCATCAATTTCATCCAATTCGCTGGATACCGAATTTCGGGATCTGGTTTTTTTATGGTAATTGATTGCGAATCGATGCGCTTCGTCCCTGACGGCGCGCAGCAATAGAAACAGCCGCGAATCTTTTGGCACAGATTCGTCATCCGCGCCGTCAGGCAAAATAAAATGCTCGTCTCCATTCCGAACTTCGCCCTTTGTCACGCCAAGCACCGGTATGTCCAGTCCCAATTTTCCAAGCACCTTTTTCGCAACGTTCCATTGCGCGCGGCCGCCGTCAACGATTAAAAGGTGATTTGTGATTTGTGATTCGTGATGTGAATACCGCCGGTAAAGGAATTCTTCCATCATGCCGATGTCGTTGCCTGCGCGGGACTTGTCTTCTAGCTTGTAATGCCTGTATTCTTTTTTCACAAAGCCGCCGCTGTCAAATACGATCATTGCGCCGACCGGATTGGTCCCGAACAGATGCGAATTATCGAATACGTCCGCGCGGTCCAGTTTTATATTCAGCCATTTTTCCAATTCCGCGACGGATTCCCCCCATTTTATCTCGCAAGTTCCAAATACGCGATTTCGCGCCGTTATCTGGGAAAGCAGTTTTTGAATTTCCGGATTGTTTGGCCGAAATAATATGGCAAATCGGTTCGTATTCGAAAGCAGCGGGGTTTCCGTATTTGAAATAATCTTTGCAGTCGGCGCATTTTCGGAATAAAACCATAAAATCGTCTGTTCCATAATTTCAGACGCGGTCATGTCAATTGTTTGCTTTGGATATATTATCTGGTGGGACAAATATTGTCCGGAACGAACCCGCGCGATTGCAACCGCGGGTCTGTCATTGAATGAATACGCGAAATAATCTGCGGATTCGGCCGATTTTTTGCCGCGGGCCGCGGTTTCCGACAGCGCCTTGATTTGGTCGCGGATTTTCACCGCCATTTCAAAATCCAGCGATTCCGCGGCGGCGTCCATATGAACGGCCAGTTCGTTGATTACAGGCGTGATGTTGCCGGACAAGATTTTCCGCGCAAGAGAAACGGAATCGAGATACGAGATGCATGATGCGCGATATGAACTATCCGTGTCGCGTATCATGCATGGGGCAGAGCATCTTCCAATCTGATGCAGCAGGCATGGGCGGGCGCGGTTGTTCATATACGAGTTGGTGCATGTTCTTATCCGGCATACTTTCTGAATCAGCTTTATTGTTTCGTTCAATGCGGCAATAGATGAATAGGGTCCGAATACATCGCGTTTTTGATCGGCCTTGCCCCTGAATTTGATCAGTCGCGGGAAGTCGTCCGCCGACAGCGAAAGCATCGGATACATCTTGTCGTCGGTAAGCAGGATATTAAATCTGGGCTTTTTGTTCTTGATCATGTCGGATTCAAGAATCAGCGCATCCGATTCTGTCGCGGTTGTAATGAATTCTACCTTTGCCACCAAGCGCCGCATAAGCTTTATGTGATACGACAGCTTGTCGGTATTGACATATTGGTGCAGCCGGTTCCATAAATTTTTGGCTTTTCCGACATACAAAAGGCCCCCGTCCGCATCAAACATTTGATACACGCCCGGCGATTTGGGAATATTTTCAATCATGTCTTGGAATTGCATTTTCGCGCCTTTTATGATATTATAGTAAGGAAAGATGAAAAGGGAAGAGGGAATTATATAAAAGGATAAAAGATGAAAAAGTTTTTACGAATCACGAATCACGAATCACGAATCACTGCGCTGCGTCAGCAGCGCGGAAGAAGCATGATAGAAATGCTGGGCGTGCTGGCCATAATGGGTGTTATTACGGTTGGCGCGGTCGCAATGATTTCAGCCGCGATGCGCAGCCAAAAACGAACGTCCGTCCAAGACGAAGTTGCCCAGATTATAACAGGCGTGCGCGGTCTGCTTGGTGAATATGACGACTTTTCCGGAATTGACAACGGGACGGTATTCGCCGCGATCGGTGTTTCTGCAAAGAATCCTTATGGCGGCGACTATAAGCTGGAAGTTAATCCAGCGAATCCGCAGCAGTTTATTCTGACAATCGGCGGCCTTAACAAATCCGACTGCCAGTATTTCAAGGCCAAGGCATGGGGTGATTCTGTCGGCTTTCAGTTGTCCGACGGGCGTCTTGGCGGTGCCGCGGCTGATCCGGA
This sequence comes from Rickettsiales bacterium, assembly GCA_031265235.1. Classification (GTDB taxonomy): domain Bacteria; phylum Pseudomonadota; class Alphaproteobacteria; order Rs-D84; family Rs-D84; genus WRCC01. The sequence continues at coordinate 14,952 of JAISCX010000001.1, read as the reverse complement.
CGACTGCGGCGCGGGCGATGGCAGAAACAGCGTAAGGATAATTTATAACTAAGTGCTTAAGAACCATTAATTGAATGAGTTCAGGTCTTATCTCTTAGCTTTTAGCAAATATGATAGAGCCCGTAAAGATTTCCCCGACCGAAGATGGAATCCGCCTGATGCGCTGGTTTGGGCGCCACTATCCCCGAATTTCCCAGGGAGAATTTCGAAAGCTTTGCCGCACGGGTCAGATTCGCATAAATGCCGGCCGATGCCGCGGAAATGAAATCTTGCAGAAAGGGGACGTTTTGCGTATTCCGCCTGTGGCGGAATACGCAAAACGAACAGAAAGCAAAGAGCAAAAAACAAATAGTGGCGTGAAATTCTCGCTGGCCGATCTGGAACAATTGCGAAAAATTATAATCCACGACGATGCCGATATAGTAGCGTTCAACAAGCCCGCGGGACTGGCTGTTCAGGGCGGAACGGGAATTAAAAAGTCATTGGACAAAATGGCCGCCGCGCTATTTCCGCATGATACGATGCTGCTGGTGCATCGTTTGGATCGAGAAACAAGCGGCGTAATCGTGATGGCCAAGAATCAGCGGGCTGCGCAGGCACTGGCTGCGGAATTCCAGGAAAGATCCGCAAGCAAGGTTTATCTGGCGCTGCTTGCCGGCAATGTTTCGCCGAAACGCGGCGTCATTGATAACTTTATGGTCAAAGGCCGGATATTTGATTCGGAAGAAGCGGAAGCTTTTCGGAAAGAAAACAGGACCAAGCCCCAGCGGGCGGTCACAAAGTACGAGGTTTTGAACGAAATTCCGGGTCTTGTCGCGTGGGTCAGATTTTCACCGATGACGGGGCGCACGCATCAGCTGCGCCTGCATTCCGCGTATTCTTTGGGGGCGCCGATAGTGGGCGACGAGCTGTATGGATTGGAAAAGAAAGAAGGAAAAAGCGACGGAAATTTACAATCGTTGATAAATAGCAACAGCCTGTTCCTGTTTGCTTGCCAGCTGACATTTCGGCATCCGGGGACGGGAAAAATAATGACTCTTCGCGCAGAGCTGCCCGCATACATGCGGGGGGTGGCGAAGTTTTTGGAGTTTGAAATTCCATAGTCGTGATTTGTGACCTGTGACTTGTAATCTGAATTTTACAAATCACAGGTCACAAATCACAAATCACAGATATGAAAAACAAAAAACGCTTTTTTCATTTCATACTTCGCGCCGTCGCCTTGTTTTTTGGCGGGCTGGTTGTGTCGCTGATCATCGCCCTATCTCAGGTGGACCTGGAAACATTGCGCAAGGATATAAGCATGGGGTTAGAGGCGGCGGCCGGCATGCCCGTTGAGATAAATGGAAAAGTATCGTGGAAGTTTTCGCTGCGTCCGCGCGCCGTCTTGCAGGACGTTCGCGTTTCAAATGCCGGTTGGGCAAAGAACAAGGACGGCGTTCATATCGAAACAATGGTCGTGACGCTGGATTTGCTTTCATTGCTGCGCGACCGGCCGGTGATTCAAGAAATGCGCCTGGTCAACCTGGTCGTGATGTTAGAGCAAAATGAAAACGGGGCCTGGTCTTTAAAGAAGGAAGAGGAAAGAGAGAAAAGGAAGGAGGAAAATGCGGCGGGCAATAAATTTCCGTTCGCCCATAATCTTGGACTGGAATCGTTAGAGCTGTTCAATCCGAAAGTATCCATCATAAGAAAAAATTCCAGAGACGATTGGTCGCTCGACTTTGCAAAGATAAAATACAAAAAGACCGCGACGCGCATAGAGTACAGCGGGTTTATTGAAAAAAACGAGGAAGCGTATTCTTTTATAGCGGCGCTTTCCGAATTGGACGAAACAAGAAAAATTTATCCTGTCCGCATCGCGATAGCCAGCCGGATATCGCCACTGGTAATCAATGCCGCGTTGGAAGCGAACGGCAAGATACCGATTGATTTCATCATGCAGGGGACAGTGTCCGATTTGCGGGCATTTGGAAAGATATTCAATTTGGATTTGCCGGAAATTCCAAAGTTTGATATGAAAATATCTGGCGGATTCGGCCATTCGACGCTTTCAATTCATAAATCGTCGTTTCGTATCGGCGATAATGATTTGTCCGTAAGCGGCGTTTATGACTGGAATGGAAAAATTCCGCGCGTCACCGCAAAAATAAAGTCGAAAAATTTAAAGCTTATAGAAGCTTACCCGGAATTGTTCGCGCCGGAAAAAATAGCGTGGGTGCGCCCAAAGCGGCCGCTGAACGTGTTCAATGATGTTCCGCTGTATTCGGAACTTATGCGGACGCTTGATGCGGACATAAGCCTGGACATAAAAAGCCTGACCATGTATCGCGAACTGGCGGTCCAGAACGTAATATTGCATGCCGCCCTGAAAGACGGCGGCATGCATATGGATTTTTCCGGGAATATCGCGGGGGGACACATCCTCGCCGCCGCGCACATGCATGATGATAGCGGGTCCCTGCAAGTTCGGGCGGCGGGCAACGGCAGCGGCATATCTGCCGGCGATATTCTGGCGGAACTGCGCGAAAAGGAATTCATATCCGGATTGCCTGTGGACTTTATGTTTTATCTGGAATCCAGCGGACATAATCTGTCAGAGCTGATGGCGAACGTAACAGGTCCGGCCATAGTGAAAAGCGTTGATTCGGGGCGCGCGCTTTCCGGCGCCGTTGATTATTTTTATGGGGGCGACCTTTTGACCGAGCTGCGCCATAACGTAACGGACATGGTTCAAAAAGACAGCAAGTACGACACCATGCGGATAAACTGCGCCGCCATCAATATAAAGCTTCGGGGCGGCCGCATGGAAACAGAGCGCGGCGTCGCAATAGAGACCAACGAAGTAAATATCCGAGGGACTGGTTTTGTTGATCTGGGCAAAGAAAAATTACAGGCTTCCATGATTACGACGCCTGTCCGCGGACTTAAGCTTTCTTTATCCGGAAATATAGTGAACTCGATGGAATTCTTGGGCAATATGGCAGAGCCCGACTTAAAGATAAGCCGCAATGCCGTGATGGGCAAGGCGGTCGCCGCGACAGGCGTGGGGTTGTTGCTGGCGCCGTTTACCGGGGGGCTTTCCATTGCCGCGGGCGCGGGTATTGGATTTTTAACCAGCGATTTGCTTGCCAACTGGCTGGCGGACGACCAGCCTTGCAAAACCGCCCTTGAAAAAGGCGCGCCTGCACGCGACAAAGATCCCGAGTTTTTAAACCGCCCGCTGGCAGAGCTGGTTGAGGATATGATAAAATAGTGTAAAAATTCACTATTACACTTTTACACTAAAAATACGGAGTTTTTTAATGAATCAATATCTTGGGTCGCTGAACATGTGGGTAAAAGTGGCAGAGGTTGTAATTATAATCTCGGTTGCGCTATTGTTTTATCAGCGCTTTATCGCAAAAACAAGCTCAGAAAAATTTGTGCGGGGCTTACTTGGGCTTGCCGCTATTTGGGTATCCAGTTTTATTTTCGGCTGGATGGGTCTGAACATTCTTGCAGTATTTACACGTTGGGCCGCGATGTTCCTGAGTGTGGGATTAATTGTGATTTTCCAGCCGGAACTGCGCAAATTTCTTGGCATGATGGGCCAGGTGAAATTCTTGCGCGCGTTGTTTATGCCACATGCTTTGATTGATGCTTCGGCGAGAGAAAAGCGTAACGGCACCATCAATGAAATAGTAAAGGCAACGGAATATATGTCGGCAAAACACACCGGCGCGCTTATGGTGTTTCAGAACAATCTTGACGGGACGATAGAAAAAGTCGGGACAATTCTGAACGCGGATGTGTCTGCTGAATTATTGATGACCATATTTTTTAACAAAACCCCGCTGCACGACGGCGCGGTCGTAATATCGGAAAGCAAGATAATATCGGCCGGGGCCATACTGCCGCTTACCGAAAATAGTGATTTGAACTGGCGATATGGCACGCGGCATCGCGCCGCAATAGGGATGAGCGAGAATTCAGACGCGCACGTACTGGTGGTCAGCGAAGAATCAGGCGAAATATCGATCGCGCATGCGGGTAAGATTAAAAAATATGATGATGTGAAAAAGTTAAGGGCAGAACTGGAAAGAATAGTGTAAAGTGTAGAGTTATTGTGTTCGCGGCTTTGCCGCTCACAGCTTTATTTTTGTTATTTGTGGATTCACACGAATATTAAAACCACACGCCCAGATTTATTCCAAATTCCATTGTTTGATTTTCGGGTTCTTGCGCCTTTACCGAAATCGCGCAATTTTTTCCCATACAGAATTCGTCGTATTTTGTCGCGGATATCGTTGTGTATGAAAGATAAGGCTCGAACCATAGTCTTTCATATTTATATGTGGCCGATATATCGAATCTGTATCCGCCTATTTGACGCTGGCGCAGTTCGGGCGCGGTCGCCCAAATGCCCCCGGCGTCCGAAAAGCGGCTGTTCTGATAAGACGATATCGCAGGTTTTACAAAAAAAGCGATTTCCAGCGATTTGTTGGTCCCCCAGTCTTTGCGGCCGCTTAGTCCAAATGCGCCGTAAAAAGAATTTCTGGTTCTTTTATAAAAATATTGATTCACCGTATATGCATTATCGGTTATGTTTTCAAATTCAACGCCGGCCATTAATTTTATTAAAATATCCGTGCCGATGCCGCCCATGAATACGCCCCCGATAATTTCAAAGTTTTGCTTGTTCTGGGGCAGGGCGGTGTCGGAATACGGATGTGCGATGCCGGCCATATTTTTTACATATCCTTTATAGTCATACGTTCCGTCCAGATATTTATACCGCGCGGATGCATAAATTTTTGAATAGTTTGGATTATCGAAATTAATTCGCGCGACAAAACCGGGAAAGTATGAACCGGAATGGGATATTCCCTGATCAGGTTCGTTATAATAAAACACGGAAAGGTTTGTTCCGGCGTATAGATTTACGGGCAGTTCTGCGCGCAAAGGCGTCAAGACGCATAACGTCAAAACGCCCGCAAAAATGATGCGAAAGATTTCCATGTTTAATTTCATGACAAATATTGTATACTAATATAATCATTTGTCAACATATAATATGGAAACATTTCCTGTCTGAAATGTCCCGGCTGGCCCTTGATTTGTGGCGTCGCTATTCCCGTTCGGGCAAGGTTGAAACCGGCATACAGAAAATTTCCGCTTAAAATCCGTCATGTATTTTTATGCTTGCCACGAATCGGCATTTTTTGTAAAATTTAAGAGAATAAAGAGAAATGTGGGGGCGCATCGCATGCGCCCAATAAAATGAATAGGGCATGTGCGATATGCCCCCCCTTAGGAATGGAGAGTTATTATGGAATTTTCAGTATTTCGCCAAGTTTTAATTCGTGCTTTGGGACATATGCAGTCCATCGTTGAACGCAGGGCGACCCTGCCGATACTTATGAATGTCAAGCTAGAGGTCAAAGACGATCTTGTCCTTTCCGCGACAAACGTTGATTTGGAATTGGTAGAGCATGTCGCCGCAGATATCACATTGGCCGGCAAGACGACAGTGCCCGTTCATATGCTTTATGATATTGTGCGGAAATTGCCGGACGATGCGGAAATAAAGTTCAAGCAATCGGGCGAGCAGTTGGTCGTATCCAGCGGTCGCGCGATATTCCGGCTGCCCACGCTGCCGGCGGAAAATTTCCCGATGATGGCCGGCGCGCATCTGACGACAAAATTCAGCATGACGACCGGCGACATGGGGCATTTGATCAACCAGACGAAATTTGCGATCCCGACCGACGACGTTCGCTATCACTTGGGCGGAATTTACTTTCACATAACCGAAGAAGGCAAATCAAAAATGCTTACCGCGGTTGCGACCGATTCCCAGCGTTTGGCGCTGTGCGCGATGCCGGCCCCGGCGGACGCCAAGGAAATGCCAAGCGTTATTCTGCCCCGCCGCGTGATCGGCGAATTGTCCAAACTGCTTGAAGACGCGACCGTGGATGATGCGACGATAGAGCTGTCGGATACCAAGGCGCGCTTTACTATCGGCGCCGCGACGCTGACCAGCAAGCTGGTTGACGCGCAATATCCGAATTATCGCGTGGTTATCCCGAAAGGCAATGACAAGATTGCGGTTCTGAACAGAAAGCAATTTATATCCGCGGTTGACTTGGTTTCTGTCGCCAGTATTGACAAGACAAAATCCGTGCAGCTGGCGTTTTCTATGAACAAGCTGGTGATTAACGCGTCGTCTCCGGATGCCGGGACCGCGACGCAGGAACTGGACATAGAATACAACGGCGACGATACGTTTACGGTTGCGTTTAACGTGAAATTCCTGTTGGATAACGCCAATCAGATCGAAGGCGAAAAGTTCCAGCTGGCGATGCAGGATCCGCTGTCGCCCACCGTAATGCAATCCACGGATAAGAAAACAGACTGCCTGTTCATCCTCATGCCGATGAGAATGTAATTTGCGTTTGCGTGATAATGTGTCAAATCAATACAAAAACGGCCCCTTATGTATTATATATACACATCGGGGCCGTTTTTGCATCGCCTTGCCACATTCTGACGCAAACGTGCCCAGCATGAAAAGCTTCGGCTGATATAAATTAATTTAGAGGCATTAAAATGAAAAAAGTTGGAATTATAATTTTTGCAATCATGATTGTTATCGTTGGATCATTACTGTTTTCTGGCCCGCGATATAGAAATATAGATGGCTGGACATCGGAACAAAACAGGTTTGTTAAAGACTATCTTTATGAAACCCGTAAAATTTCTGGGCGCAAAGTGGCTGTCTTGGATGTGGACGGCACGCTGATCGGTCAGGTACCATTTTATCTTGCTGATGAAACCATGCTTTCCTATACGGACGAAAACAAATCAGACCTATCACAGGAACAGCAAGAAGTTATAAAGTATATGCTGAATACGACCGACACCGCCAGCGGCAGATATACCAGAAACAGGGTTGAATTTTTCGCCGGCATGACGCCGGAACAACAATCTGATATGGGAATAAAAATATGGAATGAAAAATATGGCGCAAATAAAATTTATCCAGAAATGGTGCAATTTGTACGCAATTTGCAGAATTTCGGATTTGAAGTTTACGGAATCACATGCAGTCCTGAATTCGTATATCAAGGCGTTGTAACAAAATATTATGGAATACCCGCCAATCATGTTATCGGTGCAAAGGGTGTCGTCGTGGACGGAAAAATGACCGCAAAAGCCGTAGAGCCATTTCCCTGTCATGAAGGAAAGCGCGATATAGTTTCTACATTCATAAAAGAAAACCCTTTGATAGCGGCCGGAAACAGTGGCGGTGATTCCGCAATGGTTGCGACATCTGTTGGGATAAAAATCTGGGTTAACCCCAACGATAAATTGGCAGAAGAATGTAAAACGGACGAGAAATGCATAATTGTCCGCAGCAATGATATCGATGAACCCGGTATTGATTGGGTTGCGCGCAAAGACGGCCTTAAACCGAACAGACCGGAATCCAAATAAAATTTGTGTCATACAAAATAATAACCCGCAAAACAGAAAGTCTTTTGGGGGTATTTTTAAACCAGAATATTTGCATATTTTTGTGATATAATATTGTAAGCAAAAAAGGAAATATTATGAGCATTACAGATATTGGCCCAGGCGGCAATCCGCCAAAGATCATGACCGCGATAATAGAGGTGCCAGAGGACGGGCATGTTAAATACGAAATTGACAAGGAAACCGGGATCCTGCGCGTGGACCGGATTCTGCATACACCGTTGGCTTATCCTGCGAATTACGGGTATTTTCCGGGAACTTTGGGCGACGACGGCGATCCTCTGGATGCGGTCGTCGTCTGCAACGCGGCGCTGCGGCCCGGCGTCATGATAGAAGTGCGCCCGATCGGCGTGCTGAATATGAAAGACAACGCCGGCGGGGACGAGAAAATAATCTGCGTGCCGACGGACAGGGTCGATCCTTTTCATACCAAGACTTCATTTATTGATGATCTGCCGCCAATTTTGCGCGCAAAGATAGAATACTTTTTCTATCATTACAAGGATTTGGAACCGAACGCTTGGTCGCGCGTGCTGGGCTGGGGCGATCGCAAGACCGCGGATAGGATCATTATGGACAGCATTAGAAATTATGAAAAGAAATTTGCCGAAAAACAATCCGCCGTCCGAAAAAAGAAATAATTCCTTGAATGTGCAAAGCTGCGGTTCTATAATTTTGCAAGAGAATGCAGGAGCGAATCTAATAAGGAATTATAAAATGACACCAGATATAGATTTCTCTGACGTAAATTTAAACTTATCCGGCGCATTTACCGCGCTTGTAACCCCGATGAAACCGGACGCGAATTCGTTAAAGGAAACGACGATTGACTATAATGGGTTCGGGCGTATTGTTAACTATCAGATAGACGGCGGCATAGATGGAATCGTTGTTCTGGGCACCACGGCGGAAACGCCCACCTTGGAAGATGACGAGGAAGAAAAATTAATTAAAATAGCCGCCCAGGAAATAAACGGCCGCGCGAAATTCATAATCGGCACCACTTCCAACGATACTTGTTACGCGGTCGAATGGACCAGGCGCGCGCGTGACGCGGGCGCCGATGCGGCGCTGGTCGCGGCGCCATATTACAACAAGCCGAATACGTCCGGGCTGTTAAAGCATTTTGAAAAGATTCTGGACGTCGGTCTGCCGGTAATTTTGTATAATATTCCGGGCCGCACCGGGCGGAATATTTCCATTGATGAAATGAAGTTTTTGGCAAGGCATCCGAATGTCATAGGCGTCAAGGAAGCGTCCGGCGATATGGTCCAGATAAAGCGCGTAATAAACGAAATAAAAAAACCATTGCAGGCGCGCGGCCGAAATTTTGGCGTCCTTTCCGGCGACGACGGCCTGACCGCCCAGGTTATCAGAGAAGGCGGCGACGGGGTTGTGTCCGTAATATCAAATTTGGTGCCTGGAAAAGTAAAAGCTTTGACCGACGCGGGGCTTTCCGGCGACGCATATACGATGGACGCTATTGATAATGATTTGCAAGAACTTTCCAGAATGGCGTTCATAGACGGAAATCCTGTTTCCATCAAATATCTGACTTGGCTGGCGGGGATTATTGACAGCCCGTCGTGCCGTTTGCCGCTGGGGCCGATCGATCCCAAGAAAGGAAAGAAATTGGTGGCGTTTATGAATGTATTCTTAAAAGAAAATAAAATTCCCGTCAGATAATGCTTGAAATCCGCGCGGGCATATTTATAATGGCGCGAACGTAAAAAAGGGGGATGCCATGGCATCATATACAGCAAATGATATTCGCGTCGGATGGGTTGTTTCGCATAACGGACGGCGCTGGACAGTCACAGGAATTACAAAAGTAAAACCGGGCAAAGGCGGCGCATTCGTGCAATGCGACATGCGCGACGTTGATTCCGGAAACAAAGGTGGCGAGCGGTTCCGTGCCGAAGACAAGGTTGAAAAGCTGATGGTGGAAGACGTGGAATGCCAGTTTATGTATACGGACGGCACCGATTCGTATTTCATGAATCTGTCCGATTACGAACAGTTTACGCTGCCGAATGACAGCCTTGGCGAACAGGTGAAATTCTTGGCGCCGGAAATGAAAGTAATGGCGAACTTTATAGAAGGCCGCCCGGTATCCATCAATCTGCCAAAGACAATAATCGCAACGATTGCAGAAACAGAGCCGGCGTTAAAAGGCCAGACCGCGGCGGGCGGGGGCAAGCCGGCGATTCTTGACAACGGCGTCCGCGTATCGGTTCCCGTATTTGTGGAACAAGGCGAAAAGATAGTTGTTAATACCGAAACTTTGGAATACGTGGAACGTGCGAAATAATTTCTGCGGACTTTGCGTTATGATCATATAAAAAATCCGGCAAAGCCGGATTTTTTTACATCTGCGAATCTTTCGCAAAATTGTATGTTTTTAATATATTTATTATTTCAGTTTCGCGTTTTTTCATCAATTCTTTATTTGCAAATATGTCATCGTTCACGTCTATGATATGCACCGGAATATTTTGCCCGTCGAAATAATCCAATACCGGCATGGTTTTTTCTTTATAAATTTCCAAACGGTGCCGGACTATATTTATATCCAGATCGTCTTTTCTTGGGTTTTTCCCCTTGGCGCGGAATTGCGCGCGCTGCATTATAACATCGTCCGATGCTTCCAATCCGACGACAATCGTCTGTATTTTATAGTCTTTCGGCGTTATAGAGTAAGAATCTTTGGTTTTTGCAAAATTATTTTCCATTGCCAGTTTTAAAACCATATAGTCTTCTGCCTGGACGACCGTTCGCGGGAATCCGTCAAATATATAGTTGGTCCGATAAGAGTATTTTCCTGTATATTTTGTGACAATGTCGTTGAAGACAAGCTTGTCATTCAGCAAATCGCCGGCCCAGACTTTGTCGCTGATCGATTTTCCAAATCGCGTGCCGGAATATATTTTGTCGCGGATAAGGTCGCCGGTGCCCAGATGGCGCATAGGTTTTGCGGCATTTTGCTGTAATATTTTTATATTGGTGCCTTTTCCGGCATTTGGTCCGCCAATAAGAATAAAATGATAAACTTGTTGCATGAAAGACCTCTTTCATAGGCAATTCTATCTTAAATATAAAGTTTGTCAATATATTTTTAATTGCGCGACGGACGGGATTCGCCTGTTTGAACATTGATCTCTGTGCAATCGTTCCTTCGCGGCGCGAACCGTTGAATAAGATGTATTTCCGGAAATTGCACGATTATTTTTATTGCAATATTGTGTTTTTTAATTCATAATTCAAACGTATCCGGGTGTTCCGGAATACGGGGTGTCGAAACCTTTCTATTTACGCGGCCGCATATGCGTTATTGTGCGAACTCCAACATTTGGTTGGAGGGTGGCGAATATATAGAATAAGCCCACTATTTTAAATGGATAGTTTCGAACCTCCAACCACCATTTTTCCGGTGGTTTTTTATTTAAAAAAGGAGGTTGGTTTGAACAAGTTCATTTTCCCGTTGTTTTTGATATCAGCGCTTTTACTGTGCCCGCAACCATCGCTTGCCACATGCGGAGATCCATGGAAATGCGGCGGATTCAAACATACCGACGGCGCGACTGATATCGGCGACAAAATAACGACAAAGGATGGAGAAAAGCTTTCATGCAGCCAAAGCAATAGCGGATATCAGAAAGTCGGATACGGCACCGAAGCGTGGTTGGCTTTTCCTTACAAGGTAAGGTGTTGCGACTGCGACGGCAGCTATGACCAATGGATGAGAAAGCCCGTCGTATGCACCGGCGTCCCCACCAGCATCACAACGCTGCCTGCTAACTCGTTTGCGGTGTTTAACAGTACCTGCTGGTCCTTTGCGTGCAATAGCGGGTATTACGGCGGCGCGGGGGCTGTATCGTCGGGGATATGCACCCAGTGTCCGACTGCGGACGGGATTTACACCAGTTCTGCAAAAACATCTCTCGCCAGGGGAACAAACGCTGTCGGCAGCAACCTGACCATCAGCACATGCGCGCTGACCGCCGGAACATATTACGATACCAGCGGTACTTTAACTGTCGCGACGAACATGTGCCATGCGCCATAGTAATATTGGCGCAGGGCAGAGCGTTCGCGGCATGCGTTCCTGTATTTATTCGCACCAGTTGTCGCGCTTGCCCCCGCCATATCTGCGGGCATGATTTTCGCGCACCATGATTTCGCCGATGTCAGATCCCGGCTTGCCCGCGACATAAGCGTCAATCCGGCCCAGATATTTGTCGTCCTTTACGCCTGTCAGCACTATGTTCGATCCAATCGGAATCAATTCTTCCAGGCGGTCTTTCGCGCGCATCGCCGCCATGGTTTCCGATTCGCACATTCCATGAATTTCCGGCGCGTCAATCTGCATTATGCGGACGCGAACCGTGATTTCAATGTCTTGTTTTAATAAAATTTTTGCAGAAAAAGTATCTCCGTCGATGATATGCGTAACAACGGCCGGGATCGGTTCGTGAATGATATTTTTTGACGGTGGTTTTTGTGCCGCGGGCACCAGGGCGGGCGGGCATAAGAGCAGCGGAATAAAAAGACATAAGAATTTTTTCATTTTAGAAACAATCCCTTTCCGCCCGTTGCCCGCTTTTGCGAAACTGTCCGCACTATTAAGGCAGTTTTGGCGACCAGGTAGGCTCGGTCCCGTTTACGCCGTCCGGCAGCTTGATTTCATAATCGTTCATGCCGGATATGTCAACGGTGCGTATGCGGCTGACGCGCGCCGCGTCGTCGTCTTTTACTTTTTCCGTGTCATAATACACTACGCGGCGACTGCCCGGGGCCCAACTGGGCGCTTCCATAAACCAGCCGCTGGCCAATATTTTTTCATGCCGGCCTTTTTGATTCATTATTCCTATATAAAAGGTATCGTCCGCTATTTTTGTAAACGCTATAAAGTTTCCGTCTTGTGAAAACGCCGGCGTGGCATATCGTCCGTTGCCATATGACAATCTTTCCGTATTCAGCGTGCCGAGATCTATGATATGCAATTGCTGCGTGCCGGACTGGTTAGAGTTAAACGCCATCATTGTCCCGTCCGGCGAATAGGCCGGCGAAGTATTTATTCCGTCATCGAATGTCAATTGCCGCAATTTTTTTTCGGTCAGATCATATTCATAGATATTCGTGGCCCCGTCTTTGGCCATGGATAAAGCGACCTTGGTCCCGTCCGGAGAAAAACGCGGCGAAAATGTCATGCCGCTGAATTTGCCAAGACGTCTCTGTTCGCCGGTATTCATATCCAAAGACCAGATCATCGGGTCGTCGTTGCGATAGGATAAAAAAAGCACGGTTTGCATATTCGGCGAAAAGTGCGGCGACATCACCATGGTATTGGCGTCCGATATATATCGGAATCCGAATCCGTCCGAATCCATGATTGCCATTCTTTTAGTTCGCGCATTCAGTGGGCCCGATTCTGCAATAAAGACGATTTGCGTGTCAAAATATCCGGATTCGCCAGTCAGTCGTTCATAAATCGCGTCCGCCATAATATGTGCCAAGCGCCGCATGGATTTTTTACTGGACACCAGCGTCTGCGCTTCGATCTGTTCCTTGCCCGCAATGTCCCATACATAGAACGAAAGTTTGTATTTGCCGTCCGCCGCCAAATCTATTTTTGTCTGGATCAGAACCTGGGTCCGGACCATCGCCCAGTCCTGGAATTTCGGCATGGTGTCAAACCGGACAAATTCCGGGTGCGCGTCATGACTTATGATGCGGAATAGGCCGGACGACTTTAAGTCGTTTTCAACAACGCTGCGCATGACTTCGGCATCCTTGGCTATTTTGGCCGGGACTTCGAACTTTTGAATGGCAATAGGGATCGGTTCGGTATTGCCGGCGATGATATCCACTTTCAATTCAGCGGATGCCGAATTAAAAAAACAGAAAGCAAATAGCAAAGGGCAAAAAGCAAATGCGATTAATATTTTTCTCATAATTCCGTTCCTTATCAATAGTCGCCGGATTTTACAAATGATTTTGGGCCCGGTCAACAATTAAACATATTATTCATGCCTGGCGCATACATACACCCGTCCCCACAAACAACAACACATTCGCCATTACACCAGTATCTACATTTGTATTGACAAGTGTAAATACAATGATATAGTCACATGTAGATACGCCTGTATATAGCGTTGTATTTGCGAATGTGTATATGAGTCAAGGAGGCCCGCATGCCGAATGTAATGCAGCAGCTTTTTATTATGAACATAGATTCTTTTTTGAAAGAATATGCGGCTTATCGTGCTTTTAATAAATCCGATTGCGTTATAAACATGCGTATTCCTAGGCCGATTTTGGATAAGATCAAAGAATTGGCCGATGCCCAGCATGTGCCTTATCAATCGCTGATATCGTCAGTTTTGTATTCCTTGGCAAATATTGAAGAACCAAAATAAAATGAATCCGGACGATAACAGAAATCTTCGAAGCGCCGCGTTTCAAATCGCGGAATTGTGCGCGCCGCTGTGCGCGCACTTTGTAAAATGGGCCGCCGCCGCCGCGCGGTATCCGGCGCGCGTGATTCTTCGCGATGGAGAAATATTCCAGATTATCGGGCGTGAAATGGTTCGTCTTGGGGTGCCGGAATTCAAATCGTGCGCGGACTGGACCGCGCATTACGCGACGACCATGATGACATTATCGCTGAACGAAAATTTAGAAAAATTGCATGTTAAAGAGTCCTATTTTGTGAAACAATTCTTAGAGCAAAATGGCTGGCGTGATCATCACACATTCATAGATACCGGTTTTTCTGGAACAATAGTTGCAAATCTTCAAAATTCTGGCTTTCCAATCCAGCCGCTGTTCATGATTTCCAAAAATCCGGAAATAGAAAGCTTTTTCGCAACCGATGAAATGCATGCGGAATTGTCAAAGTATCAGCACATAGATCCGATAGATGTCGGGTATCATATCTTGGATTGTTTTCCAAAGCGCGTGGAAAGCCCGACCGCATGCGACATAAGTTTTTCATATGGAAAATACAGGCTGCATCTGGATCGGCTTGAAGATTTTGACATTGACATGCATAAAAGTTTCATGCGTGGTGTAAAGTCATACGCGGCAAAAGCCGCACGCCGCGGGTTGGACCCCCTGGGCAGATCCGTGCGCGCGATGATGGACAATGCCGAAGATATGAAATCAGTTCTGGAATTGTTATCTTATCCGACGGATACAATGGAATTTGAAATGAGATTAATGCGGTTAAAGCATGACGGTGAATTGGATCGGATCCGTTGGGCGCATGAATCGATGCGTTAACGCATTACGCGCTGTGATAATGAACCATGTATGAGCGCGGCCATCTATTCCTGCAAAAAACCGCCGGATTGCATTTTCCATAAACGTGCGTATATCCCTCCGCGCTTGCGCAGTAACTGCGCGTGCGTGCCGCTCTCGGCTACGCGG
>JAISCX010000033.1 GCA_031265235.1 Rickettsiales bacterium | reverse complement strand
CATTCAAATATTAATTGCAATCGCAGTATTATAATTTATAATCCGCGCATGTCTTTGAAATTCAATCTTATGTGTAATGATGGCAATGCGCGGCGCGGGTCCGTGGAAACCGCGCACGGGACTTTTCAAACGCCCGCATACTATGATTGGCGCACGAAAAAAATCGCCATGTATGATTTTCGCATGGATCCGAAATTCAAAAGTTTATAACGCAGGCAGCGAAAGTTCGGAACGAAAACAGAAAAAGCGTTCGTAAAATTTTACAAGCTGTTGCAATTTTCCGATAACACCAAAAACAATCTGGACGCATACAGACAATTTATAAATCTGAACATCGCGAATATGAAATCTAGAAATTTATGATTGATGGTGGTCGCCGGTTCGGATCAATGATTAAACAACAGACAGCAATCGCCGTAAGAAAAAAAGCGGTATTTTTCTGTCGCGGCGTGTTCGTATGCGGCCCGCATTATCGGAAGTCCCGCGAAAGCGGACACCAACATAAACAATGTTGATTTAGGCAGATGAAAGTTGGTTAACAAAACATCAACCGCGCGGAATTTGTATCCCGGCGTGATGAAAATATCCGTCGCGCCGCAAAATGGTGCAACTCGTTTACCTATTTTTTGCCTGGCAGCGCTTTCCAATAATCGCAATGATGTTGTCCCGACGGCAATCACACGCTTTGCATTGTTGATTGTATCTGCTTGGTCTGGCGTTATGCATCCCCATTCGCTGTGCATTTTATGTTTGCTGGTATCATCCGTTTTCACAGGCATCCATGTTCCCGCACCGACGTGCAAAGTTATATTTACAATTTTCGCACCGGTATCGCGAATTGCGGCAATCAGTTCTTGCGTAAAATGCAGTCCTGCTGTGGGTGCGGCCATTGATCCGACCGGTTCCGCATATACCGTCTGATACCTGTCGCGATCGGTGATTTCTTCGCTGCGTTTCATATATGGGGGCAGGGGCATTTTGCCGATGCGTTCCAGAACAGCGAATTCATCATCACAATCGAATGTCAGCAACAGTCCACTGTCATCATTTTTTGCGATGATATATATTTTTGTTCCATCGTCCAGAATCATGGTTTCGCCAATTTGCAACTTTTGGAATTTCTTGGACAATCCCCACCACCGATTTTGCCCGCAATTTGTTGCGGCTGCAAAATCGAGCGCCCCACAAAGCCCTGGCGCAGAGGGGTTTTCTTCTTTCGTATGCAGGGTGATTTCGTATTTTGTTCCGTCCGCTGCGGTTGCATCAAATCGCGCGGGAATTACCTTGGAATTATTGAATACGACCACGTCGCCCGGCTGCAAATATGAAATAAAATCGGTGATATGCTGATCTTTTAAATTTTGACCGTTTACCACCAGCATCCGGCTGGCATCGCGATTTTCCAAAGGATGCTGCGCGATTAATTCATTTGGTAATTCAAAATCAAAATCGGATACTTTCATTATTTGACAGGGCATTGCTTTTCAAAACAGACCATATGGGTATGTCCAAAATTGGTTTGCGCCACGCGCGCGAAATCGTTCGGATCTATTGCGTCGGATTTGTTAATTTGCATGTCTTCGGCAACATTTTTGTATTTGCGGTACACGCGTTCCGTCAGCGGTTCTTTATGGTACAATTTTATTTCCCATCCGTATTCTTTCGCAATCCAGTTAAATGTTTTTTCAGAAAAATCAATCTGGTGATGCGGGGCGATGTTTAGTATGCTGTTGCCAGTGACCTTGATTTGTTCAGGATTTGGCACGGCGACATAAAACCGGCCCCCCGGCGGCAATAAATTATTTGTGTCATCCAGAAAAGATTTTATATCGGCGATATGTTCCAGAACCTGGCTGGCCAGTATGCATTGAAATTGATTCGGAACATGCGTCCGAAATAGTTCCTTTAAATCGCCTGATACAAATTCAGCGTCAATGCCATTGGTTCTGCAATTGCTTATGCAGATTTCATTTGTTTCAGACCCGACCAATTTCGGGGCATGCAAAGGAAACTTGTCTTTCAAACCCGCAAGTTTTTCCAAGAGAAATCCGTTTCCACATCCGATTTCCAAAAAGTGCGGATCAGATTCAGCGTCCCAATTTACAGCACTAGAATTCATCCAATCAAATATATGATTGTAAAATACGTCATACTCTGTGCGGCCAGGATGATAGTATTGATGTTCTTCGCCGACCAGCTTTTCATAAAATCCCGGATAGTCATCGCGCAGGGAAAGGTTGTAAGAAAACAATCCGCAATTCTGACATTCGCGTTTTTCCAAAGTACTCCATTGATACACTGGCGGGATCGGTACAAATCCACGTTCTTTCTGCCAACGTTTCATCAGTCCGTTCACAGTCCACGTTTGTTCCGGCGCATAGAAATAATTTGGATCGCGATGCGGATTTGTGGCGCAAAGCGGACATGAGATTATTGATTCGTATGGTTTTTTATTAAATTCGCTTATGGTCATTTCTTGAATTCCAAACCCTGTTCTTCATAATTTTCGCGCTTGTTTTCCCAGTCAGGCTCTACACGCACGAACAGATGCAGACGCGCGTTCACGCCCCATTGGTCTTGGATGTCGTGCCGCGCCGCGGTCCCGATTTGTTTTAATTGCGCGCCGCCATGTCCCACGACTATCTTTTTATGATTTTCGCTGTTTACCACGATTTTCTGATAGATTTCAAGAACCCCGTCCGGATCCGTATCAACCTTTTCTGTCTGGACATAAATGTGATAAGGCAGTTCCTGGTGAACAAATTTGTAAATCTTTTCGCGCGTCAGTTCCGCAAGGTATAATTCGTCCGGCACGTCGGGCGCATCCGTGGGATCAAACAAATACGGCGATTCCGGCATAGCGTTCGAAAGCGCGCACAGCATCGGTTCGATGCCGTCCGCTTGAAGAGCGGACGTCATGAATATTTCCTTGAAAATTCCCGTATCGTTTAATTCTGCGGCGATCGGCAGCAACGCCGGCTTTGCCACGGCGTCGGTTTTGTTTATGACGGCAAAAACCGGATGCTTGGAATCTTTAAGCCGTGGCATGATTCCGCGCGTTGTCGCGGTGATTCCGTGCGTCGCGTCAATCATCAGCAACACTGCGTCAGCGTCGCCGACCGCGTCCATTGCCGCGGACACCATCGCGCGGTCCAGCCGCCGCGCAGGCTTGAATACGCCCGGGGTGTCAACGAATATCAATTGAGTATCGCCGACCATCTTGACTGCGCGCAACCGGGTTCGCGTGGTCTGCACCTTGTGCGACACGATCGATACCTTGCGCCCCATGATTTGGTTGAGCAAGGTGGACTTGCCGGCGTTGGTCGGCCCGATGATTGCGATAAAACCGCTATGAGTTTTTAACATTTTGCAAATATAACATATAAAAAGGCAAACGCAAACGATTTTATCCTTGAAAATCCCGCCGTATTGCACTACATTAAAAGCATAGCAAAAGGAGCAAACAATGTGGACATTTTTAGTAATCATTCTGATATTGGCGATATATATAGTATCTGTTTACAACGGGCTTGCGGCGCGCCGCAACCAAGCGCGTGAAGCATGGTCAACCATAGACACCCAGTTAAAACGCAGATATGACTTGATTCCGAATCTTGTCGGCGTCGTCAAAGGTGCGGCAAAACACGAATCAGGAACGCTGGAAGCAGTGATAAAGGCCCGCAATGCTGCGATGTCGGCGACCGGTGTTGATAAAAAATCCGCAGCGGAAAACAATCTGGCCGGCGCGCTGAAAAGCGTTTTCGCATTGGCGGAAAGCTATCCTGTGCTGCGCGCGAATGAAAACTTTTTGGAATTGCAGCGTGAAATTGCGGACACGGAAACGAAAATCCAAGCCGCGCGCCAGTTCTATAATACGGTTGTGATGGGGCTGAACACCGTGATCGATCAATTCCCCAGCAATGTAATTGCGAACATGTTCAAGGTCGCCAAAGAAAAATTCTTTGAATTGGATGAAGAAGAAAAATCCGCCGTGAAAAAAGCGCCCAAGGTAGAGTTTTGAGAACCGTATATGATCACATCAAAGATAATAACCGCAAGACCGCGATGCTGGTCGTGGCATTCCCGCTGATTTTTGTTGCGATCGTGTTTTTGTTTGTATGGGCGGCGATCACACTGACATCTGAACCAGGCGCGAATGTAATGCCGATAGTTTTGGAAACGACCGGCATGGTCGCGATTCCGACGGTTATCGCATGTCTTGTCTGGCTGTTGATTTCGTGGGCTTTCGGCGATTCCATGATGCTGTCAAGCGCCGGTGCGCGCGAAATCCATTCAGACGAGGCACGGTATAAACAGGTATTTCGCAGCGTTGAAAACGTCGCGCTGGCCGCCGGTCTGCCGGCGCCGCGGGTTTATATTATCGACGACGATTCTTTAAACGCCTTTGCCACCGGCCGGACGCCGCGGGATGCGTCCGTCGCGCTGACGCGCGGAATTATAGCAAAACTGGACAAGCTGGAACTGGAAGGCGTAATCGCGCACGAAATGGCGCACATCGGAAACCGCGACATTCGCCTGGACATGATGCTGGTGACCGGCATCGGCGTCACGGTCTTTGCAGCGGACATAGTATTCAGAATGATTTTTCATTCCGGCGGCGGGCGCGATAAAGACAAGAATCAAGCTGCGGCGGTTCTATTTGCGGTTTGGCTGGCATTTATGGTTTTCAATTGGATCATCACGCCGATTTTGCGAATGGCGGTGTCCAGACGCCGCGAATTCGCAGCGGATGCGACGGGCGCGCTTATAACAAGAAATCCGCGCGCGCTGGCGTCGGCTTTGCGAAAAATAAGCGTGGATTCGCGCGTCGAAATTTTGGACAACCGCAAATCAATGGCGGCGGTGTGCATAGCGCCGCCAGGCGCGAAATCGGCGCTGTCCGAATTCGCCGGCAATCTTTATGCGACGCATCCCCCGGTTGCGGAACGCATAAAGCGGTTAGAGGGTATGTAATGGGAATAGGGCGTATTACCGTATATGAGAAAAACGGGCGCATAGCGGTTCGCGATTGCGATGCCGAAACCGCGCGTCAAATATCAGAATATCTTGCGGGCCGGCGACGTGAATTTGATTTGGCGCTGACGCCGGCGGGAACCCCGTTTCAAATGGATGTATGGCGCGCGCTGTTAAAAATCCCGTTCGGCAAAACCTGCAGCTATAAAGATATCGCCGTTGCGGTCGGCCGTCCGAAAGCCGTCCGCGCGGTTGGCAATGCGGTCGGAAAGAATCCGATTCCGATAATAATTCCGTGCCACCGCGTAATCGCATCTGATGACGGCATTGGCGGTTTTTCCCTGGGTCTGCCGTTAAAGCGGAAACTTTTAAAGTTGGAAAATTGCTTGATTTTTGCTTGAATGTATGATTAACTTTGGCGGAAAAACCGGTTTGGCTTGTCTGATTGGTAATCAGACGGCCGCGCAAAACAAAGGTGTTTCGGCTGTTGCGGTGCAACAGACGGGGGCTGGTTAAGGTAATTAATCTTTCGCCGGCATGGCTCAGTTGGTAGAGCATCTGATTTGTAATCAGAGGGTCGGGTGTTCAAATCCCTCTGCCGGCACCATCAAAAATTCAAATAAAATGCCGTCCGATCAAAATAATTTTAATAAACAAAAAGCTGCATCCGTAAACGCCGACCGGACGGGGCGCGACGAAAAAAACATTGCCGCGATTGACAAGGCTTTCGCTGACGGCCGAATTGACGGCGATGCCCGCGATTATTTAAAGGTGCTGTATTCCGACGGCATGCGTTGGTATCGCGAAATGTTTTATATATTGGGCAAGCATCTTGGCGCGCCCAAAACGCCCATCTTTCAATACGGCGTGGATTCCGGCTGCATATCGGGCAAACCCGCGAAAATATCCGATGTCAATCCGGCCAGCGCTTATCTTGTGTATCATCGCTTTGACGCGGATCCGATGCGAAACCAGTTTTTCCAGTTTGATTCCGCGCACAATGTCCAATTGTCCGTGTCCAGCATCGCGACCGTAATAATAGGCGCGCAGAAAAACATCGCGCGCGCGTTGGAAAAAATCACCGTTGACAAGTATGAAGACTTTGTCGGAGAGGTTATCGACGTTGTGCGCCGAATTTTGTCCGCCCGGGCCAGCGCCGCGTCCGCAAACGCGATCGCCGATAAGATCAAAAAAAGATTTTCCGAAAAATTCCTGACCAACGCCGCAGAGGAAGTTCTTGCCATCATCGGACGCGGACACGAGAAAATCGCGGTGGAATTGATACTGGAACTGGACAAGATAAAGCGCCCACAACACCGGCTGAAAGACGCGTATCGCATAAAACTGCTGTTTGACATGGTGCCCCAGGCGCGCGCCTTTATTGATGGGCTGACGCACGCCGTTCCGGAAAAAATAATCGGTGTTCGGGACAGTTTTTTTGACACCAAAAATTCGCGCAACTACCGCGATGCAAAGATAATTCTGGATATCGGCGCGGACAGCGTAGTAATTCCGATGGAAATAATATGCCAGGTGCGGTCTTTCTTTGACTTTGAAAGCAAGATGCACGATGTTTACGAATCCCTGCGCGTCAAGAAAACGACCGATTGCCGCCGCATAGCGGACCATCACGAAGAAGGAATAAAACAATACAACCGTATGGTGTGCGACTGCGTGGCGCAGCTGTTTTACCGCGTCGGATGGAACATACTTTACGCGCGCGGCGGCGGGATCACCGAAAGCCTGTTCGACGGCTTTCCAAAAGTTCCGGTCCTGAATTATTCCCAGGATATAATAGACAGCATAATCGCAAAACTGGACGTGAATGTCCAGAACGAGGTGTTTCGGATAGAAAACACCCCCAGAAAGCTGTCTCATTTGGAAGAGATTCAGATTTTTGAATACATGACGCGGTTCATACTGGTGTCGGCGATGCCGTATCTTACGAACGACTGGAAAGTCGAGGGCATAGGGATAGAATGCAAGCTGTTTAATTTCGTCATGGCGGAACTATACAGATACCACAAGAATGATTCTCTGGCCTAGTTTTCCAAATGCTTTGACCGCATCATCATGACGTATGGAATATGGCTTGCACCGCATGCCGGCATTACTTATATCATCAAAAAAAACCTTTGGATTTACAAACGGTTATAGCAGAATTTATTTCCCTTGCAATTGCTAAATATTTGCGCAACAATATGTAAAAGCGCGGCGGGATCGCTGCGTTAAAACAAGCAAGACAAGGATAAAATTATGCGTCAAGGTAAAGTAAAATGGTATAACGGCAAAAAGTGTTTCGGCTTTGTGGCGCCGGACACACCGAACGAATCTGGAAACACGGATGACGTGTTTGTTCATTCCAGTTCTTTGAAAGATGCGGACATCAGATTTTTGAACGAGGGCGATGTGATAAAATTTGACGAAGAAGTCCGTAATGGAAAGTTGTCGGCAACCAAGATCGAATTGGTTTCTCGTGACGAAGAATCGGCAAAGAGATTTCAGGAACGCCGCTCGTCTTTCCGCTCTGAACACGGCGATCGCCGTGGCGGCGGATATGGCGACCGTCGTGGCGGCGATCGTCGCGGCAGCCGTGATGAAGATCATGAAAAATCTGGCTGGGCATTCTGGAAAAAATAATAAATCGGGCGAACGCCCGATTTTTTTATTTCCACCACCCCATCCTGATGGCTTTTTTGCCGAAATAAAACTTGAAATTTTTCATAAAATATTATATATTGAAAATGTTTCGGGGAATTCCTGGAACGGGGATTACAAATCTCTGGTTGGATATCGGCGAATATAAAAAAAGCCGGGCATGCTATTGGATTGTTTTGTAACCTCTCGCCACCTTGTGATTATGGTGGTTTTTTATTTGATCGGAAGATGCCGGAATATACTGAATACGGCTTCCAATACATATGGCTGGGGTATCTCTCTCCAACGAATTTCCCCGGCCGCCATAATCATTTCAACTTTTTATTAACAATCCATGCGGCCGGCAGATATACCATGCCTGCGGCTGCGATCGCCAGCCCAAGTGCGACCAATCCTGAAATCATTCCCGTATCCCGCACCAGCCAAAGGCCCGCGCCCATGGCGAACGACAGTATCCCGAATGCAAGCATCGCGTGCTTTGTCCCCGGCATTATTTTGAACAATCCGCGTGATTCGCATACTTTGCGCAGCCAGACATTTCGGATATAACCGCCGGCGACGGTCGCGATCGGCACCACCAGATATCCCAGCCATCCGACAAGCGAAACCATAATGATTATGTCCAATATTATCGTGACGATATTGATCTTTATCGGCGTCTTGACATCCTGGGACGCATAGATGGTGCGACTGAATATCTGGCTGGTGGTCATGGCGGGCAGCGCCAGCGATTGGATCATGATCGCGGCCGCGACAGCCAGCGTTGATTCATGCGTCCACGCGCCGCGTTCGAACAAGAATTGCATGATCGGCTGGGCTAGAACAAACAAGCCCGCGACGCAGGGCAGGGTGAACATCATCACATTGCGCAGAGACGTGTTCTGCTGGGCATAAATTTTATGAAAGTTTTTTTCGGCCAACGCGTCCGAAATACTGGTCAGCAAAACGGTTCCCGCGGCAAGCCCGATCATCGCAAAAGGCAGCTGCACCATTCTGTCCGCATAATACAGCCACGATATTGCGCCGGACTGATACGACGCGATTATCGTGCCGGCAAGAATGTTTATCTGATAAAATCCGCTACCTATGAATGACATTCCTATGCGGCGGATCATCGTCTTTATATGCGGCGTCATCCGCGGCCGAATCATGCGCAGTCCAAAGGCCCGCGCACGCAATCGTCCCCATAATATAATCATCTGCGCGACGCCGGACAATACCACCGCCGCGGCAAGAATATAAAGCGCGGACGCGCGCGCGCCGAAATGCATTGCGCACACCAGCCCCCCGATCATAAACACGTTCAGCAATGCCGGCATGGCTGCCACGGTCGCGAATTCTGAAAATGCATTCAGCACCCCGGACAAAAATGCCACGCCGCATATAAAGATCACATAAAAAAACATCATGCGGGCGATAACGACGGTCATTTCTATCTTGCCCGGGTCATCGGCAAATCCGGGTGCCATTGTCAAAATAATGAAAGGCATAAGGATTTCGCCAAGTATTGTGATAACCAAAAGTATGGCCATCAGCCAAGAAAATACATTGCCGGCAAAGAAAGGCCCGATTTTCTTGCGGTTTTTATATTCCGCAAACATTGGAACAAAAACCAGCGACAACGCGCCTTCGCCCAGCAGATCGCGGAACAGATTCGGCAGACGGAACGCGGCCAGAAATATGTCGGAAAGACGCCCGGCGCCCAATACTGCGGCGATCAGCATGTCGCGGGCGAATCCCAAGATTCGCGATATGCCGGTCCACGCCCCGACTTTAAAAATGTTTTTGGACAGAGACATAATTATTTTTCTTTCATTTTATTGCTTCCGCTATTATACTATTCCAATAAAAGGAAAATCAAGACATGAAACTAAAAACATTATCTGTGCTTTGTGCTCTGTGCTCTGTGCTCTGTGCATGCGGTGGGGACAAGATAAAGCCCGACCAGCCTTTGGCAGAGATTTACGACGAAGCATACATGCAATTTGAGAAAAAGAACTATAAACAGGCGGCGGATGAATTCCAAAATGCGGAACGCCAGTTCCCGGCAACGCCGTGGGCCGCGAATGCCTTGGTAATGGCGGCATACAGCGCGTATATGGACGACGACTTTGCGAATGCGATTGTCATTACGGACCGTTTTATGCGGTTTCATCCCGGTCACCAAGATATACCGTATGTTTTGTATCTTCGCGGGATGAGCTATTACCGCCAGGTATCCGACGTGCGGCGCGAACCCGGAATGTCGGTATATGCCTTGCAATCTTTCCAGCAGCTGGTGGAGCGTTTCCCAAAGTCGCCTTATGCTGAAAATGCAAAGAACAAGATACTGATTTTGAAAAACTATATCGCCGGCAAAATCATGTATTCCGCGCGCCGCGACATGGTAAAGCAAAATTGGCCGGCCGCCATAGACCAATTGCAACAGATTGTGCAAGGCGCCGTTGAAACTGTTATGACGCCCGAAGCATTATATAGATTGACCGAGGCGTATACGGCGATCGGATTGCCGGAACAAGCGGCGGGTTTTGCGGAAATGCTGCGCTTGAATTTCCCTGATGGCGAATGGACAAAGAAGTTAAGATAACTATCCCGCGGCGGATGCGCGAATTTCGTTAATACCGTTCTTGATTATTAATATCTTTATACATTCTAGATGATATTATTCCGGTTTGGTTTTTATAGCTGCCGTTGTATAAATTATGCTCACCGGTAATATCATGATATGCGATCTGGCATATTTTTTGATAAGGATAAAGCCTTACGGGGTGATTTGCGTCAATTTCCAGCGTCCAGGTGTTTCCCTCTTCTCCGTCATCGCGCGTTGCGCCAAATCCGTTGTCCCCGAATCCGGCGGTTCTGTGCGTTCCTATGCCCAGTCGCCCGCCGCCGGAACAACCCTCTAACATTGGTGCAAATTCCAATGTGGACGTTCTTTCGTGCGTTTTCATAAGGTAAAGTATTCCCGGGCGTATGATGATGCCCTGGGGCGGAATTACAGATGATATGGTGTCGTTTTCTTTTTTTGAATCCAGTGCGTATCTTGGATTCGGCATATAATGCGCGGGCCGAAGCATATCGCGGATATAGTTTAGCAAACGCGGGGATTCATACCAGTCCAAGACGGAATACGACTGTTTTATTTCAATCCATGGCGCGATGCCTTTTGGTATTACATTCTTGTAAACCATAACGGTATTGCCCAGCGTCAAATTTACGCTGTTCGGGTTGACTTTCCGCATCAGCGGATCGTTTGTGTCAATTCTGTCCTGTTCGGCCGCGGCCGGATCATACAGCTTGTATTGTTTCCCGTCCGGCGAAATTATTTTAATACGGCCGGCCAATGATTGCTTGATAATTTCTATTCCTGAAAGCATGGCTTCCTCTATCGTTTAATAGAAAAAACAGAGAATGATCCCGCGATCATTCTCTCTGTCTCGTCTGTGGTCATTATTAAAGAAGATTTCATGGAAATCAAGCATATTTTGCGACTTTATGCCTAGTGCGTCCGGGATAATTTTTTGGCATAATGGACGCATGAGAAAAATCTGTATTTTGCTTTTTTCTGTCTGTTGTTTTGCGCCTGCCGGCGCATACTTTGATTCTGAGCTGTATCCTTTCGCGGATGTCTGCGGCCCGGATATGGAAGAATATTGCGGCGATGTCGCCGCTATTGGCGATTGCATGGTTGATAATTACAGCATGCTGGATTCCGACTGCGGTGACGCGATATTCTATTGGGCGGGCGGCCATTGGGGTTGGCGCGATCCGCATATACGGGATAACTGGTCGGGGATGAGCGCGCGCGAACGCCACGACTATGCAGTCGCGCACCGTGCAGAGTTTGATAATTTCAAAAATGCCCGTGCAGCAAAGCCAAATGTCAGCAGAGATATGGAATTCAATCAATTCCGCGGTGCGGTTCACGCCCCTGATCGCGAAATCCGCGATTACCATAATTTTATGGAAACCGGTCCGCGCGGCGGATTCGGGGGCTTTCACGGTGGCGGCATGCGCCGCTAGGATAACAATCCCGCGAACGCGGGATTTTTTAATTCATATTTTCACTTGCGTTGACAGACTGAAAAAAGCTATGTTTGAAAAAAGGTGATGAATATGAAACAGGTTTTAGTCGCAATAATGTGCATCATTTTAACAGCAATGGGGGCAAATGCAATGGACAAAGAAAATACAATCTATTTGGATTTGAAAGACGGACGCGTGGTGATTGAATTGGATTCGGTCGCGGCGCCGAATCATGTCGCGCGTATAAAAGAACTGACTCGTTCTGGGTTTTATGACGGCGTGAAATTTCATCGCGTAATTCCAGGATTCATGGCGCAGACAGGCGATCCATTGGGCACCGGCATGGGCGGTTCCGGTCAGAAACTATCGGCTGAATTTAATAAAACGCCGCATGTGCGCGGGGTGGTGTCGATGGCGCGCGCCAATGATATAAACAGCGCCGACAGCCAGTTTTTCATAGTGTTCGATGATGCGCGTTTCCTGGACGGCCAATATACGGCATTCGGGAAAGTCACGTCAGGCATGGAATTTGTGGATAAAATTAAAGCCGGCACATCGAACAACAACGGTGCGGTGGACAATCCGGACGTAATCATTAAAATGCAGGTTGCGGCCGATACCGAATAGAAAGACAATCATCATAAAAATTTATAACTCACAAGCCATTAAATTATCCCCATCAGAAAATGTACAAATAACTCTGAATCCATTGCGTTCCAGATGCCACATTTTTTTCGTAACACACAGAACCTTTTGGCCATATTTTTGTTTAACTATTTTTATTCTTTCATCATTTAATAATTTTCCAATGCCCATGCCACGATATTTTTCGCGCACCAGCGCCCATGCAAATTCCCAAATATCGAAATCAAGGCCAGATTTCATCAAGCAACCCAAACCGATTACCTGTCCCGTTGATTCATCCAGAATAACTGTATGTTCATAAGGTAACTTTTCTATTAATTCCCATTCAAACTCTTTGGCTGTTTCTGTATCATAAACATCACACACTGCATCAAGCATTTTTAATTTTATGTCATTTGGGATAATCTCAGGCTTATCGTAATGCAAAATTTTATAATTCATAAAAGTACCTTTCATTAACTTTGACTTTAGACCCATTGTATAGAACAGTGATAAAAATTGCAACTATTCGCGATATTTATACCCATACCACAGTCACTGCATAAAAAATCCCGCGATGTGCGGGATTTTTGCAGTGTTATCTACAACACCAGATTTCTGGCGGGGTGGTATTCTGTTGCAAACATCGTCATACAAGAATTTAAATGTGGGTTTTGCCATCGATAAGTCCAGCATTTTTCATTAAATCAAATGCATAGCCAACCAAGTATTCCGGCCCAACCTCTGCACCAATTTCCTTTAATATTTCATATAGATATTCATTTGCTGATTCAATTGTGCAATCATCATCGCAATCATATTCAATTTCAATAAAATCACCAAGTGTTGCAATTGTGTCTATGGCGATTTCTGTATTTTTATATTTGAATGCACGGCGTTGTTTGTCTACGACAATAACCGGTTTAAAGTCCAACAATTTAAATATTTCACGCAAATTTTCAATATTATCAATTTTTGATTCATATTCTTCACAATGTGTGGATTTTAAGGCACCACGTGGAAAAAACGATTTCAGATTAATTGAAAATTTTCCATCGGAATCACGTAGTCGCAACCATTCATCAACCGATGGCGCACGTTCAAAAAAATCACGATGCGGCGCATTATAATACGTGTCAACCTGGCGATTATTGTATTTGAATTCTGCACCTTTTTTCAGTTTATTCAAAACCGCATCTATATTTTTTAGTGGAAAACGAATTTCAATTTCAATATTATTTTTTGACATATCCAATACCTTTCTTTTTAACTAGAATAGCGACTTTATATTTCTTTATTCAGTAAAAAATCAACCATTGACTATGCGACAAGTGCCAATGTATAGAACGCACCATGAACCAGGGATAATTGGCGGGCTCGCACCCATACCATAGTCATCGAAAATCGCAAAGCCCCGCAAACCGCGGGGCTTTGTAGTATTGGTTTCACTTATTTTTAATGGCGGAGACGGAGAGATTCGAACTCTCGATACCCTTGCAGGTATACTCGCTTTCCAAGCGAGCGCACTAGACCGCTATGCGACGTCTCCTTGGGGATCTCGATAATTATTCTTCGTCCGCGCCTGGTGTGGATTCTTCCAACACGTCTTCCAATTCCTCTGCCGGCATTTCATCCGCCGCCACAATCGCGTTTTCCAATTCCGCGTCGATTTCGCGCAATAGCGGATCTTCAGACTTTGATTCGATCGCGCCTTCGGTTTCATCCGCTGCCAGCGTTGTCTTGTAAGACTGCACAAGTTCATGGCGCAGATTTTCGACATCCAGATTTCCGGATGCGATTTCGCGCAGCGCCGTCACAGTCGGCTTATCCGACCCCAACTGTGCGACAGGTTCCGCCCCGCCGTTCAGATCGCGCACGCGCTGTGTCCCCAGCATCCCCAGTTCATAGCGGCTGCTTACAAATGGCAAAGTATCGGTGTTAGTCGTGCGGGCCATATTGGAATCCTTTTTCTTGAAATATTTTTTAGCCCCGCTATAATGCACCACCAAACACGAAAAATCAAGCAAAATTTATTTAAAAGCGGGGCTTTATCTATTCTTACTTTCGCTTGCACTTGCACTTGCGCTGTTGTAGTATCCCACCATGGCACCGAAAAAAGTAAAATCTCATGACTTTCCGGAACCGATCGCGAATGCGGATCTGGTTGGGCACACGGCCGCGCAAAACGCGTTTCTGGACGCTTGGAATCAGCGCGGACGGCATCCGATACATCCTGTCTGGATACTGTCCGGCGCCAAAGGAATAGGTAAGGCGACATGCGCATACCGCATCGCAAGATTCGTATTAAGAGAACGAGATGCGAACGCCGGCGGCTTGTTTGATTCCGAAAACGATGAATCGCGTATCTCGTCGTTGGCATTGCCGGCGGACGATCCCGCGTTCAAGCGTATGCTGGACGGCGGATTCGGGGATTTTTTTATAATCGATCTGGCGCACAATATTGACAAGGACGGACGTTCCAAGCAGGATGCAAAGCAAATCAGCGTGCACGCGATACGCGCGATGATTGAAAAGATGCAGCTGTCGTCAATGGAAGGCGCGTGGCGCGTCGTAATCATTGATTCGGTTGACGAAATGACGGCGGCGGCCAGCAATGCGGTGCTGAAATTATTGGAAGAGCCGCCGGCGCAAACCTTGTTTCTGCTGATCGTACATTCGCTTGCGAATACTCTGCCGACCATCCGCAGCCGCGCGCGGGTGGAAAAATTGCATCCTCTTTCCATATCCGAATTGCGCGAAGTGGCGCGGATGTTTCTGCTGCCCGAAGAACAGGATTTGTCCCCCGTCCTTTTAAAGCTGGCCAGTGGATCTTTCGGGCGCATTGCTAATCTGAAAAAAAACGGCGGGGATGAATTGTATGAAAAATTGCTGGACATTTGCGACCCGTCGTCACGCGTTGGCGCCGCTGACGTTATGGCGTTGGCGGGCATGATTGCAAAGACAGACAGCATGACGCCCATATTGCTGGATGCGGCCGCGCACTTTGGTTTGGCGGATTTGTATACGCGTATCGCGCGCGAAATCGCGGCAATCGATGGGTTGCACTTGGAACCAGAGGTCGCGGTATTCAAAGTTATTGCCGAAATAAGAAAAAATATCGTCCAGCGCGAAGCGTAAGGCGCAAAGCAAATGCTGATAGACACCCATTGCCATTTAATAGATGAATATGTAAATCCTGCGGATGTGCCCGATATAATTTCGCGCGCGCGCGACGCCGGCGTCGGCACGATCATCGCACCCTGTGCTGATCCATCTGACCCACCGAAAGTTTTAGAGCTTTGTGGGCAATACGATAACCTGTTCGCAACGGTCGGGATTCATCCGGAATTTTTCGGCACGCCGGTAAATTACAAAAATCTTTTATCACATCCCCGCGTTGTCGGCGTCGGCGAAATCGGCTTGGACTATCACTATGGAACCGATAGTCGCGCGGCCCAGATAGATATGTTCATGGCGCAATTGGAAATCGCAAATAATGCCGGGCTGCCCGTTGCGATTCATACGCGCGACGCCGAAGACGACACCGCCGCGATTCTATGCGATCCGCAATATG
This sequence comes from Rickettsiales bacterium, assembly GCA_031265235.1. Lineage (GTDB taxonomy): Bacteria > Pseudomonadota > Alphaproteobacteria > Rs-D84 > Rs-D84 > WRCC01. The sequence goes on along the minus strand of JAISCX010000033.1, from coordinate 2,322 downwards.
CGGGTCTTGGTGGCGGCGGTGTTCCGGGTGTGATGCATTGTTATACCAGCGGCTGGGATTTGGCCGCAAAAATGCTGGACCGCGGATTTTATTTTTCCGCATCCGGAATTATTACTTTCAAAAATGCGGAAGACGTGCGTGACGTATTCCGCCGGTTGCCCGTCGACCGCATCGTTATTGAAACAGATTCGCCGTTTTGCGCGCCGATTCCGTATCGTGGGAAAAAGTGCGAGCCGGCAATGGTGGCAGAGGTTGCAAAAACAATTGCCGACATTCGCGGGATCCCTATGCCGGAATTAAAAGATATCTTGCGTAAAAACACAAAGCGTCTGTATCCGAAATTGCAGATTAAATAATTATTTGCCCGCGTGTTTTTTTGTGTTATCATTTTAAATTATGCCACGACAAATCATCAAAACCGGCCAGGTTGCGGAAAACCGCAAGGCCCGGTTTGAATACGCCATCGAAGATACCATAGAATCCGGCCTGTCGCTGACAGGGGCGGAGGTAAAGTCGTTGCGTTACGGTCTGGTCAATATAACGGACGCTTTTGTCCAGACAAGCGGGATGAATGCGCGGCGCGGGCTGACGCTTGGTTCCGACACAAATCTGGTGTTAAGCAATATGGTGGTCCAGCCGTTGCCGACCGCGAACAAGGCCATCCGTTTTGACGAGCGCCGCGGCCGCCAGTTATTAATGCACCGCAATCAGATTAATCGGCTGATCGGAAAATTGAACGAAAAAGGCGCGACGATCGTGCCTTTGAAGCTGTATTTCAATAATCGCGGAAAGCTAAAAGTATTGCTGGGCGTGGGGTTTGGCAAAAACAAAGTGGACAAGCGCGAAACAATAAAACGCCGCGAATGGGAAAAGACAAAAGCGCGGGTGATGCGTAACGCCAAGGCGTAAGAAGCATGAAATTATTTCATTTCTGTTCCGTGGTAATTCTATGAATCTTTGCATTATATATATTGACAAATGATAAAACAAGTGATATGCTTTCTTGGGTTTTACAAGGGGTTTTATTATGACAGAACAGAATTATAAGAACAAGATTCTAATAGATATACAGGCAATGAATCCTGAAAACATTTGGGAAACCTATGACTTTCCAGGCGGGTGCCGGTGCGATACGTTGCACGCAAGTGGTGTATCGCCGCAAATCAGGGACATCTCGGTGACCGAGCATGGCCAGCATTTATTTATAAATTCAATCCATATAGAAGACAGAGAATTTGGTCAAATGATTTATGGTAATATGAATTGCCTTTATTTGCGACATAAGCATGCCCAAAAAGACCAAGAGCGATTGAATCAATTCAATCAGGCATTTAAAGAGTATTATTATTAGGCCTTGGACACCCTGTCCGACAATATGACGCTTTGTTGTCTAGCAGAGCGAAAAAATCCGGCGAACGCCGGATTTTTATTTTGAATTTTACTTCTTTGCTGCGGGCTTTGCGGCCGGGGTTTCGGCGGCCTTGGCATCTTTCGCAGGTGCGGCAGGCGCGGCGGCGGCGGGCTTTTTAACATCCGCTTCTTCGGCCATTTTTCCGGTTATTGCGGCAAAGGCAAGCTCTGCCTGGTGCAATCCCAATGACACGCCTTTGGGCAATTTCAAATCAGAACCATGGATCACGCCGCCAAGTTCCAATTCTGACAAATCAATAACTATCGATTCCGGAATATCGTCAACTTTGGCCACAATCGCGACTTTACGGACCGCAAAGTTCAGAACACCGCCCGTTTTGATTCCGCGACTGGTTTCGATGTTTATGATCTGAATCGGAATCGTAACATTAACCGGCCGCGAAACGTCAATGCGCTTGAAATCCACATGGATCGGCGCATCCGATACAGGATGGTATTGAATGTCCATCAGCATAGAGTCCTCGATGCCGCTGCCGGTGTTGATTTTGAAAAGTTTTGTCCGCAAGCCTGGCTTTTTAATCAATTCGATCCAGTCATGACCATCCAATTCAATGGATACAGGGTCTTTCTTTTCGCCGTATATCACGGCCGGGATTTTTTTGTTTTTACGAATTGCGCGCGCGGCCCCCTTGCCAGCGACGCTGCGAATTCCTGCTTTTAATTCTATTGCCATAATATTTTCCTTTTGTTGCATGCGGCCCTCCAAGGGTGGCCGCGCGTGCGACATTATTAAACAAAATTATGCGGAAATCAAGGAAATTTTATCAAAAGGCGGCCGGGAGAATTCATTGGAGAGAGATATCCCGGCCATATATGATTGGAAGTCGTATTCAATGAAAGAACAGAGCGCCGTATTCGATATATTCCAGCACCTTCCAATCAAATGAAAAA